>JAHDDV010000108.1 GCA_020629205.1 Chitinophagales bacterium
TCAAGGAGGGTTTTCAATTCTTTGAGGATCAGAAGAAGCTTCCTTTTGTTTTTGTGGAGGAGGATGGTTACTACTCCTTTTATTGATTGCTTGTCTAGTGCCTAGTGTCTAGTGTCTCGTCGACTTGAGGAGTCAATAGCTTCCTATGCTCCTTTACTCCTCCCTACTGTCCTTTTCCTTTTGTTTGGGATGGCACTAACTTTTCGTCAGAGGTTCGGCGACATATCAATGTCGCAAGCTACGTCATTCAATCTTCAAATATCTACAGATCAATAGCGCGCTAGATGCTCTTGCCATCACTGTGTGTTCCTTATCTTCGTATTGGCGGCAGTGCCTTCCATGGTGCTTGACTGTGGCAAAAGCCGTACTTTTGCAGTCGATTAAATCACAGCAAGATCGAGAGAAAATGGCTCAAGACTATTCCGAATTATTGGCTCAGCATAGGGAGCGTATTGAAACAGCCGTAAAGGCTATTCACGACAGAAGCTACTATGCTGCCTACTCTGATCATCCAAAAGCTTATAAGCCGGGCTCAACCGAGCTGGGCAAGCAGAAGTTTGATGAGCAAGTTGGACAAAATTTTGAACAGCTTCTTCAAGAAGGAGCAAGCACCTATAAGGGGGAGGAAGTTTCGCCCTTTACTCAGGAGGAGCTTGGGATCAAGTATCCGATTTTTTCGGTGGATAAATTGGTGACAAAAGCGACTCAATCCTGGGCTAGCTGGAAGCAAGTCAAGCCGGCGGAGCGGGCCGCTATCCTTACGGAGAGCCTTGAACGAATGAAGATCAGGTTCTTTGAGATTGCTTATGCTACTCAGCATACAACAGGCCAGTCCTGGATTATGTCTTTTCAGGCTTCTGGTCCGCATGCAGCGGATCGAGCGATGGAGGCGATTGCTTTGGGCTACCATGAGCTGCAGCGTTTTCCCGAGACGGTGAATTGGCAGAAGCCGATGGGTGGGACGAACATCGAGATTCACAAGACCTTCAAAGCGATCCCTAAGGGAGTGGCATTGGTCATTGGTTGCTCAACCTTTCCTACCTGGAATTCTATGCCGGGCATGTATGCCTCCCTGATTACAGGGAACCCAGTGATCGTGAAGCCTCATCCCAAGGCGGTATGGCCGATAGCGATCGTTATTGCAGAATTGCAACACTTGCTACAAGAGCTAGGACTTGATCCCAATACAATTCAATTGGCGGCGGATAGCTTTGATCAGCTTCTTGCTGTCGAATTGGCGGAGCATGAAGCAGTGAAAATCATCGACTATACAGGGGGATCTTCCTTCGGAGACTTTATCGAGAGTCTTCGCAATAAGACGGTGTTTACGGAAAAATCCGGAATCAACTCCGTCATTGTGGATTCTGCGGCTGATCTACGGCTCGCAATGCGGAATCAGGCATTTTGTGTGTCTTTGTACTCAGGCCAAATGTGTACTGCACCGCAAAACTATTTCATCCCTGAAGGTGGTATTCCACAGGCAGATGGAAGTCATGTTTCTTATGAAGATGCGGTGGGTTTGCTGAAGAATGAGATTGCGAGCATGGCCTTGAACCCTAAGATGGCGGGTGCCCTGGGTACCATTCAAAATCCAGCGACGGCATTACGTGCGGAATCGGCGAAATCCTTGGGTACAGTGGTCCTGAATCCGCCCAAGATTAAACATGCTCAGTTTGAGAATGCCAGGGTGCAGGCCAATACGGTTGTGGAGGTAGATGCTTCACAATTGGATGCCTTTGGGCAGGAGTTGTTTGGTCCGGTCGTACTGGTGGTGAAGACCAGAGATACTGAAGAGTCGGTTAGATTGGTCAAGCAGTTGATCGCAGAGCATGGAGCGATTACTTGCAGCTTGTATTGTATTGATGCTAAGAAGGCAGCGGCAATCACTGAAGAGATGAATGAGGTATTCGCTCCCGTTTCGCTCAATTTCACTGGTTTCGCTTTTGTGAATCAGCATGCTGCTTTTTCGGATTTCCACGTTACTGGTGGTAATTCGGCAGGCAATGCTTGTTTTACAAATCCGGAGTATTTGCAAAAGCGGTTTGTTTGGGTTGGGAATCGGATGCTGGGCTAATACTCACTTTTATGCAACATTCTTTTTCCCTTTTAATTCATAGGCTCTACTAAAAGCTCTTTGTTGCATTTTGAATCTGTCACTAAGCTTTGCAACCATCTTCTTGCTGATATTACGTTTGTAGTTTAAAATTTCAGTTATCAGTTGTCTTGATACATTCAGTTGTCTTGCTAGTTCAGCTTTTGTGAGTTGGTTTTCATCCATCAAATATTGAAGTATTTCGACAGGGTTCATGTCTTCCTTTATGCCGATTGATTCAATGGTACGGTTATCATAATCTTCAATTAATAATTCTAATAAGTCAATTTCATCAGAATACTTTTTGAGATTCTTCATCATTAACGTCTCATAAACGTTACAGTATTCATTATACTGTTCTATGTTATAGATTCTCTTATACTTCATTCTTATTTAATTGAACATATTTACTTTACAGGAGTCAACTTTGTCATATTCAGTATGAGTTCCAACAAATTTTACAAATAGCATAGTGGTACTAATTCTAAAAATGTAACCACATATCATTCTATACTTGTTGTTTCCAATATTAAAGACGATTCGGCTTTGTTTTACTTTCGGACAAGTAAGTAAATCGCTATTTTGAAATGATTGCACCAAATCCTGAGGATTTGAGCATTTATCCGCAAATTTCAATCGTCTTCTAAAATCTTCAAAAGCTTTAATCATAGTCTTGTCCTTCCCGCAAGTCACCAGCACATTTGACCACTTTATGATTCTAATTTTCACAGAATAAAGATAAAACCATTATCCCAAAATGTCAACAAATTGTGAACTTCTGCAGCTTCTTAGAGCTGCGACGGAGCAATGCTAGCCCAGGAAAGTCATAGGTGGAGCGCTAAGAATCAGATTGAACGCTATCGTAAAGGAAAATAAGGACTTTGACAGCATGCTCGTCAGTCGCGTAGCTAAGGCTATGCTCCATCCTCGCGCCTTGTCTGACAGAAAGATAAGCTCCTCAAAGGTGTTACGAACTTTGTTTACGCAGCACTAGGATTATGGTAGATAGCTGGAAAAAAGTCAAACCAGCAGCCTGCACTAATTTCGTCGTAATCAACCAGGACAATGCTCACCAGAACCACGGTCGGTGATGAATAGCCCTGATCGCAGCGGCTATGAGTGCCACTGATGCTGTGGCGGAAGCTCGGCTATGAGGGCTCGGAACGCAGTGGAGAGACCTCAGAGCCGAAGCTGTAGCAAGCAGCAGTGGGGCTCATAATAGCGGAGAGCAGGACGGGTATCGCCATAAGCGAATGCCGCTCGGCTCCAAATTATTAAAAGTCGGAAAACTCCCTATATTTGCCGCTTCCTGTAAATCGAGCTCCGGCGTTTTAGCCTGTATGCTGAGGGAAAAAGTTTTTATAACAAAGCTCAGCTAGTGCCGATTGGCTTGATTATTAGGGATATGTACAATGTTAGGTAAGTGACTATGGCGAATTAATCGATTTTATTTGTAAACTTGTCTAACACTACGAATCAAGAGCACTGAATCACCTCAACAAAGCACGACGGCTTTACACACCGTCGGGAATCTGAATCACCAAGTTAAGTTCCTCTTTGTTGTTAGCTTTTGTTTCTCTTTTTTAATGTATAGAAGAGACACAATGAAAATTTTCTTAAACGGCCTGTTCCGCAAGGGAGGTCTGTCTTTGGAGGATAGTCAGGTTTTGGGGGGAATAGAGCGAGAAATCGCGGATAACGAAAATAGAATCCGACAAATCCTCGGGCTAGCGGAGCCCTTGCTAAGGACTCGTATGCGAGAAACCGATGGGCAAGGTCGCGGCAACATGGCTCAGGTTTGGAGTCATTTAGAGCTGCAAAATCTAGCCTTCAATCGAGCCTGGACAAATTCTATGTTCCGGCAAAATCATACCGAGTTGATGATGCGTTTGTCTAATCTGTATGCTGCTCAACAGCATTTGCAGGAATTGGAGCGCAATTATCTATCAGAAGCTGATCATCGGCATTCTGGAAATCCGGATATGCCTGCACCTTCGGCTAATGCCAAGCTTAGAAGCTTATTTCTTGAATGTCGTCGGATACTTCAGCATTTGCACGAAATTAAGTCGCATATCAGAATGCTAGCTCAGGGGCAGGCGGCTGTTTAGTTTTTAGTTTTTAGTGTCTAGTGTGTTTGTGTGCTAGTAAGTTAGCAGGGCTTTTGTGAATTGCTGACGACCATCTCTTAGACTCAACCAATAGATTCCTTGCGGGGCTAGCAGGCTTAGCTCATTCCAGCCGGGAGCGCAGATTTGCGCTTTTTGAATACTTCCGTCCGCTGCGAAAAACAGCGCTTCGATGCTTTTTGTGTCGGGGTTGTATACCGACCATGAATCATGAGCGCTCCTTTTGATTTCAAGGCCTTGCCATGGGGTTTTCTCGATGGATGTCTCGCAATCCAATGCATCTACCAAGCTGCTCATTGCCGATTCTGTATTGTTTAGAAACTCATTGAGGCCCATTTGCTGGCTTGCGATCGTTTTATCCGGATTGATCAGAAGGAAAGACGGGGTATTGACTGAGCTTCCGAAGTTTTGAGATAGCAGCGTAAAGACGTGATTGTCGGTACCGGCGGAGGTGAAAAAACGGTAATCGACAGCTTTGCTGTCCTTGTAGTTTTGAATTTGTGCTTCGGTGTCAGCTTGATCGACGCTCAAGGCAATGATATCCATGCAGTCATCTCCCACCGTTTCCAGATAGTCCTGAAGACTTGGCGTACTGGTCTGGCAGAAGCTGCAATTGACAAAGAAAAAGTAGATACCTACTGCCTTGTTTTGTTCCAGATTTTCGTAGAGATTGTAATTATTGCCATCGATATCGGTGAAGGAGAAATCGTTGATTGTTTGTGCGTTGCTTGAAAGGCTGATTAAACTAAGCGTCAATAGGAGTAATCTGTACATATTGCAGTGGTTTCTTTGCTGGATCAGGAGCCAAACAGCGGTTTGCACAACAAGGAAAAAGCCATTGCTGTGATGAATAAATATTATCTTTCTCGAAATTAAAACAAAGAAGCGAGATTATGAAAACTACCCTATTAAGCATTCTTACCTTGCTGATTGGTCTCTGTGCCATGGCTGAAGGTGAAAAGTACGTGGAAAGGATGGAGCGCAATATTGCGCTTATGGATACCACGATTGAGATGTCAGTAATGCAAGATCTGGCTAATCGATTTGATCAAATCGCTACTGCTGAAAAGGATCAATGGCTGCCCTACTATTACTCCGCTTATGCCTATGTGAATTTGGCTTTCATGAGTGATGAGCCTGGTAAAGGAGATGGGTTTTTGGACAAGGCAGATGCATTATTGAAAAGTGCTCAGGCCATTGACAATCATGCTAAGGACGAGGTTTGGTTGCTACAGGCATATGCAGCACAGGCGCGAATCATGGTGGATCCAATGACTCGTGGCCAAATGTATGGTTCGATTGCCGGGACATTGATAGAGCAGGCAAAACTGGAGAATCCGGATAATCCTCGAGTTTATTATTTGACGGGTCAAAGTCTATTGTATACTCCTCCGCAATCGGGTGGAGGCAAAGCAGCTGCTTGTCCTTATATCAAAGAAGCGCAGGAAAAGTACGAGACAGCGAAGCCTGCTTCGAGTATCCATCCGAGTTGGGGAAAGCGTGGTGTAACCTTGTTTGTGAAGATGTGTGATGAATAAAATCGAAAAAAGGGCTGCCTCGCGAGGCAGCCCTTTCCATTCATCATAATCACCAAAAAAACAAAAATCTCGGACTTCTCCTGATTCTATAGACCAGCCCGGTAAGCTCCTTGAAGCTTAGCGAGTAGTTCTTGAGAAGCCACACATTCTTTTCCATTTACCTGTGCCAATGCTATGGCTTGTCGAGCTGAGCTGTAGGCTTGATCTCTTCGTCCGAGCTGATAGCAAAGCTGGGCGTGCGTATTGTAGTTGTTGCTATTGGGTTGGCTGGCGATGGCTGTTTCGGTCCAACGCAGCGCTTTCTTTAGGTAGCCTCTATTGCCTGAAAACTGCAGCACTTCCTGAGCAAATTGATGTAGAAAGACAGGGTCTTTGGACTTGGTCTTGTCTACGAATTTGCAAACGGTGTGCATGTATTTGTCGAAGTCTCCAATGCCTTTGTAATAGGAAGCCCGCAAGCTGAAAACCAGATCCAGTTCATCATTGAATTTGCCTTTACGAGCTAGATTTAGCACCCGGTGAAAGAGCTGCTCATCATTGTATTGTACTGCAGTATGAACCCCTTCCATCAACGTAGACCGGATTTTCATATCCGTATGGTCCTGTCCGTATTGATAATAGAATGCAGATCGATTTTCGAGCAGGTATTCAATGGCTCCTGCTTGAATATTGTCTGAGAAGTCATACACGAATTGGTTTCGTTCTTCCACACTGATCAATTGCCCAGTTACGTCACGTAGAAAGACCCTTTTGAGGTACTTGTTGACGACCTCTGCATGAGGTTTGCCTTCCGCTTTGAGCTGGTAGCTGTAGTTCCTAAGGAACTCAAGATCGCGCTCTCCATCTCGATAGGCACGATCAGCGTTACTTTCCTGTCTCCATTCATTTCGTCTTACCTCTGGGATGCTAGTTGTTGGCTGGTAGTCTGTCTTTGGCTTTGTGAATTCTTGGACTGGAGCATTGGACGGTTCCTGTCTAGCGTAAGATTGTTGGCTCTTGTTTACATAGGCCCCAGCTTCGTATTGAACATCTGAGTCAGCGCCTTCAGTGATAAATTGCACTGGCTCTTCAGTGAGTTCCACATCCATATAGCCCCCATGCTCAGTGATAACTTTACCATCCATCTGTGGATCACTTTTCTTTTGCAAAAATGAAGGCATGGTAATGTTGAAATCGAATAATTTGCGCTTTGTACGTTTTGCCTGGGCTACGTCGCCATAGTTGTTAGGGGAATCACCGTAGAATTCGATTAATTCCGGATCTTCCTTGTCTTGCTTTTGGTCCCGTCTAGTATTGGTCTTCGGAGAATTGGCAGCCTTTCCATTTCGAGACCATTTGCTGAAAGGGTTCTTTATTTTTCTTTTGCGCTTCTCCCCTCTTTCGCGCTTCTTCTTTGCTTTTTGACGCTTGAAGCGATTACGCTCTGGCTGCTTTTCTGCAAGCTCCTCCACTTCAACGGCATATGGGATGTTTAGGACTCGGTGGGCCATACCTAGCAAGGTATGCTTGTCTTGTAGTCCGTTTTGTCTGTACAGCACATTTCCTTGTGCATCGAAGAAGAGTAGATCAGGTAAGCCAGAGACATTGTATCTGCTTTGGAAGTTCTTTCCTTCAGGAGAATCAATGTCAATTTTTACGCTTACGAAACTCTTGTTGAAGAACTCGCCTACATCACCATCGGTGAATACGTTTTTTTCAAGCACCTTGCATGGGCCACACCAGGAGGCATAGATTTCGACAAATACTCCTTTATTCTGCTGAGCGGCCCTTGTTTGTGCATCGCTGAAAGAGCCCCCGTGGAAACTTATCGGCTGATTTGCCACTACTGTCAACTGTGTAAAACAGAGCATCAGCAGTAGAACTAGCAAGTTTTTTAGGAAAAGCGGTTTTGGAATGGATAATTTCATGGCTACAGTGTTAATGACATGTGTGGCATTATTGTGCCTACACCTTAACTATTGATCTCTGACACCCTACAGGTCAATTACTTTGCCAAAAAAGCAGATGGAAAATTAACGCCGATTCTAAATTGACCTATCTTCTTGATTTTCAGTTTAATGCAGGCGTAAAAAAAATAAAAATATTTTCCGAGAGCTGTATTTTATATGGGGCTAGGTTTGGACATTAGTGCCGTTTGTACCCATAAAGTGCTGTATTTGTCCATTTTTTACTTCAGTGGGATGATGCTGAGGGGAACATATTCACGTTCTTCGCCGGAAACTCGTGATTCCCAGACATATACTTCATTGATCTCTAGGTTATTAACATTTGGATTGTGATGTAGAAGTTTAGGTCCCTTTGCTTCTGGGAAGCGGGCAAGGGTAACGTGGGGAATGGGGTGATCATGCGCTTTGTGAGGAATTTGCAGGTATTCAAAAATCTGGCATAAATCCTGAGAAAGCGCAGAAAATTGAGGCTCTACATAGAACTTTGCCCAGATCATTCGGGCGTCTCGCAAGGCGGGTGCCAGAGCGAATCTATTGAAGCGGATATGGAAGGATTTATGTCGATCGCAGATGAATTGTACAGTTGCTATCACATTAGACAGGATCTCCTCCGGAATTTCTCCGATATAGCAGAGTGTCAAATGATACTTGCTTCGGTCAACCAGTCGGATGCGAGGGTGTTGCTTATAGAGTAAGGCATATTCGTTGAAAATGCCTGCCAGCACTGATGGTGCTGCGATACCCACGAAGATTCTCTTTTTCATGATTGATGGTGTTGTATAGCGAATTTCGGAGGATTGAGAAGATCCTAATCCGGGGAAGCAGCTAAAGCGTTCATTTTTGTAATAAGTATACCCACAGAATGCGGCTGAGTAGAATTGAAAATGCGAAATTTGTTGCATTTTTGGCAAAATCCTTAGGGTGAGTGTAGAAAATCAGAAGGAGATGACCTTTTTGGACCATCTCGAAGAATTGAGATGGCATTTGATTCGGTCTATCGGCGCAGTAGTCGTATTGACTGTGCTAGCCTTTATCAATAAGACCCTGGTCTTCGATATCATTGCTTTGGGACCAACCCGTGATGACTTTCCTACTTACAGTAGTTTTTGCGCACTGTCGCATTGGTTAGGTCTGGGAGATCGGATGTGTATCGGCCCTGTGAGTTTTGAAAAGATCGAGACCGTTTTGGGCGGGCAGTTTCTCTCGCATATCAAAGTTTCGCTCATCGTGGGCTTTGTTGCAGCGTTTCCCTATGTCTTTTGGGAGTTTTGGCGTTTTATTCGTCCAGGATTGTATGAACATGAGGCGCGATACACGAGAGGAATTGTATTCTTCAGTTCTGTGCTGTTCTTTCTTGGGGTGGGCTTTGGCTATTTTGTATTAGCTCCCTTCTCCGTCAATTTCTTTGCGGGATATACGGTATCTGATCAGATCATCAATAAGATTACACTAGGCTCTTATCTATCTGTCGTAAGTACTATAGTAATGGCGAGTGGAATCATGTTTGAATTGCCGATGGTGGTCTACTTTCTTGCCAAACTGGGCATCGTATCTCCTGCATTCATGAGGGAATACCGAAAGCATGCCTTTGTTACGATTTTGGTGATTGCGGCAGTGATTACACCGGCCGATATATGGACACAAGTGTTCGTTACGATTCCGGTATATGTGCTGTATGAGTTAAGTATTTACATTTGCGCCTATGTCTACCGAGAGGCGGCGGAGAAAGAAGCCAGTCTAAAGTTAGAAGAACCAAAAGTGTAGACCCGATATCCACACTGGCTTCGCATATACCATGTTGGTATGATAGGCACATAAATATGTCTGTAAAGTTAATGACGTTTTGACGGTACATATGGGCCTTGCGGTTTATCGGTCGATATTAGACTTATCTTCGCGTACATTTCCTAGTCTATTCAAGCTATACTGCCATGGAATCCACAGCCGAATCATTCAGAGTAGCGCTCGGTTCAGATCATGCCGGATTCGAGTACAAGGAAGTGATCCTGACTATGTTGGAGCAGGATCACGAAGTGATGGATTTTGGCACATTTACAGAGGATTCTGTGGACTATCCGGATTTTGTTCATCCAGTTTCTGACGCCATAGAGGAAGATCGGGCTGATTTTGGGGTCCTGTTTTGCGGCTCCGCAAATGGCGTTTCGATCACTGCCAACAAACATTTTGATGTACGAGCAGCCATTGCCTGGCAAGAAGATCTTGCTGCTTTGAGCAGGCAGCACAATGACGCCAACATTGTTTGTATTCCTTGTCGCTTCATCGATATAGAAATGGCAAAACGAATTGTAAAGCGTTTTCTTTCGACCAAGTTTGAAGGAGGTCGTCATGAGCGACGAGTGCGCAAAATAACTGACGGCTGCTAGCCACCTTACCTTTAATCATGAAAAGTCTTATCACTCTTCTTGTTTTCTTGTTTTTTGCCGAAAGTGTACATGCTCAACTGGTGCAGGAAGAGGCTGGTGTGCAGTATTCATTGGAGATCACTATCGAAGATTTGCAAAGGCATCTGGAAATTTTGGCCTCGGAAGAGTTTGAAGGTCGAGAGACTGGAAAGCAGGGTCAAAAGAAGGCCGCCAGATACATTGCCGATCATTTTTCAGGGCTTGGTTTACCTCCCTTAGCACAATTGGAGGGATATAACCAAGAGGTACCGCTTGTTACTGAGAAATGGGATGAAGTTACATTTAAGATCAATGGGGAGTCGTACACCTTCATGAAGGACTTCTACGCTATGCCCCGTGTTATGCCTGAGATTGAACTAGAGGGTTCGGAAGTTGTGTTTGCAGGCTATGGGATTGAAGATGATGCTTACAGTGATTATGGTAAAAAGTCTGTCAAAGACAAGATCATTGTAGTCTTTGACGGAGAACCTCAGACCACCAATGGAAAGTACTTAATCACCGGTACCACAAAGAAATCCAAGTGGTCGGAAAGCTGGAGAACCAAACTATTGTTAGCGAAAAAGAAAGGGGCAAAAGCGGTCCTTATAGTGACGCCAAACATCAAACGAAAAATTGAACTCTATCGATACCGTATTATGGGAGGCTCCATGCGATTGGCAGATCCCGCTTTGTTGAAAGACAGAGACTACCCTCCTACTGTGTCCATAAGCGGTAAAATGGCTGCTGCCCTACTGGGCTATTCTCCTGCCAAGATGAACAAGCTACAATCGCGTCTCGTAACAAAGGGCAAAGGCAAACCCAAGAAGCGAAAAAGCAAGCTGAGGTTCAGTGCCACTAAGCAAACAATGCACGTAGAAACCGAAAATGTCTTGGGTTTTCTCCAAGGGACGGATTTAAAAGATGAACTTATTATCATTACTGCACATTACGATCACCTGGGCAAACGAGGATCGAAGATTTACTATGGGGCAGATGATGATGGATCAGGCACCTCTTGCCTTCTGGAGATAGCAGAATCTTTTGCAAAGGCAAAGAAAGCTGGTATAGGCCCTAGAAGAAGTATTCTGTTTATGCCTGTCTCCGGGGAGGAGAAAGGACTGCTGGGCTCTGAATACTATAGCGAGAACCCAGTATTCCCATTGGATAAAACGGTGGCTAATCTCAATATAGACATGGTCGGCCGCGTCGATAAGATTCATGAGAATGAAAATGAAAATTATGTGTATATTATTGGCGCAGATAAGTTAAGTACTGAATTGCACGAAATCAATGAGGACATCAATAAGCGGTACGTGAAGATGAATCTCGATTATACCTATAATGCAGAGGATGACCCAAATCGCTTTTACTATCGTTCTGACCACTACAATTTTGCCAAAAACGGCATTCCTGTAATCTTCTATTTCAATGGTACGCACGATGATTATCACCAGCCTACAGACACGGTAGATAAGATTGACTTTCCACGGATGCGGGAGCGTGCACAGCTTGTTTTTCTAACTGCATGGCAATTGGCCAATCAGGACCGCAGGATCGTTGTGGATGTTATCCCTACAAAATAATCTCTTCTCTTACATTTTTTAGTCTTAATAGTGGCGTTAAAAGATTAACTTTTAGACCCTCTTGTTGTTCTGATGCCAAAAGGGTGACCTATATTACGCTCATAAGCGCTATGATTAGTGTTTTTTATGATCTACAAGTTTCTCAGTAACAGTATTTGAGGAAGTAATGGGTGGCTATGATTGGGAGTAAAGTATATACGGCAAGCAAACATTTTATAAACGTGGAGAGGGCCCAAAGGAAAGCTAAGCAATTGAGGTGGGAGGTATTGAACAACCTACATAGTCTGATCTTGCAATTCGAACGATCATTTGCAGAACGTGGCGGCAAAATCCTATTTGCAGCAGACGGCAATGAGGCTAGACAGCAAATCAGAAAAATACTACTGGAAAAACGAGCAAGAAACGTATCCGTCAGCCGGTCCCCTCATTTGGAGGAGTTTGACATACAGATGATCGGGAAGCATCCCGAGCTAAAACACAACATATCCTTTTGCCAACCGGGCTATGAAGTAGAAATAGGCATTAGTGCTGCAGATTTTCTAGTGGCTGAGCAAGGCTTGGTTGCGATTTCACAAGAAGCCTCCAATGCCGTACAGATATCAATGGGTACTAAGGCAAATGTGGTATTGGCACCCATCGATAAACTGCTGCCGACAGTAGATGACCTGTTTGACTTCTGGGCCCTGATGTCTTCCTTTGGTGAAGGCAAGCGCGAACAGAACCACCAAACAATTCTAAGTGGTCCAAGACGCGGCAAAGACAGTGAAGGCCCATCGGAACTATATGTGATACTCGTGGACAATGGACGTGCAGACCTGATCAAAAGTGCCGACTGGGAGATCATGTACTGTATCAATTGCCAAGCCTGTCGCAAGACAAGCCTGCTTCACCAAAATCGTCATTCTAATGTGGAATTGCCCTACAAAACACCGGTAGAGCAATTATTGGAGACCAAATTGGCAAAATTCAACGGACGTCAGTCAAAATCACTGAAAGGATATCCAAGTAGCGATATTGATCCTAAAATCTGTCCCGTACAGATCAATCTCCGTGAGTTGTTTGAAGATGAACGTAGAATCGAGCATCTGAATACAAAGCAAGGATTCAAAGAACGCTGGATGTGGAAGAGCTGGCACTGGTTTGCCAGCAAGCGAAGTCGTATGAATACCAGCCCGATGATCAAAAACATGCTCAGCGATTTCTTCCTTGATGGCATCGATCAAAAGCCTAGCCACCAGTCGCCTACCTTCAGCCAAATGTGGCGAGAAAAGCTCTGGGAGGAGCAAGAGTATGCAGAAGACTGATATTTGACGTTTTAGAGCAAATTATTGTCTCAGCATAACTTACCTTTGCCGCGATTTCCAGATTAAAACTATACGGTTTGCGGTTCAACAAGAAAGGCTACACCAAGAAAAGACTGGTGGAACTATACAACTCCATTCTCCTGCCGAGAATGATCGAAGAGAAGATGCTGGTATTGCTACGTCAAGGAAGAATCAGCAAATGGTTTGCGGGCATCGGCCAGGAGGCTATTGCAGTAGGCGTCGCTTCCGCATTGGATGCAGATGATTATATCCTCCCGATGCATCGCAATTTGGGTGTCTTTACATCCAGAGGCATAGCATTGGAAAAACTCTTCGCACAGTTTCAAGGCAAGCGGGCAGGATTTACAGAAGGCAGAGATCGGAGTTTTCACTTCGGCACCAACGAGCATCGCATCGTTGGTATGATATCTCACCTTGGGCCTCAGTTGGCCGTCGGATCTGGTATCTCCTTGGCCAATATGCTCAACAAAGACAAGCAAATCACGGTGGCCTTCACAGGAGATGGTGGTACAAGCGAAGGTGATTTCCACGAAGCCATGAATGTGGCTGCTGTCTGGAATATCCCCATTATCTTTGTCATCGAAAACAATGGCTACGGTCTCTCCACTCCCGTCTCTGAACAATACAAATGCGAGCACCTCTCCGATCGGGGCATCGGCTACGGAATGGAGGCGCACCGAATCGATGGCAACAATATTCTCGAAGTACACCGCACGATTTCCGATCTACGCAAATCCATATTGAAGAACCCACGCCCGGTCATGGTGGAATGCGAGACTTTCCGGATGCGGGGCCATGAAGAGGCTTCCGGTACTAAGTATGTCCCAAAAGATCTCATGGACGCCTGGGCAAAGAAGGATCCCGTCGCCAACTTTGAAAGCTATCTAAAAAAGCAAAAGGTACTCACTGACAAGGCCATTGAGAAGAAGCGCAAAGAGATCAAACAGGGTATCGAAGATTCATTGGCGACTGCCTATGCTTACGAAGAAATCAAAGAAGCTAACACAGAGGTGGAGATGAACAGTCTTTACTGTCAGGATGAAGTGGCCTCACTTAGTCCCGATCTCGATCATCAGAGCGAAAAGCGATTTGTAGATGCGATTTCAGATGGTCTAAAGCAGAGTATGCAGCGCCATAAAAACCTGCTGATCATGGGGCAGGATGTGGCTGATTACGGAGGTGTTTTCAAGATCACGGATGGTTTTATGAAGGAGTTTGGCCGCGATCGGGTACGCAATACCCCATTATGTGAAAGCGCCATTCTCGGTATCGGTCTCGGCCTATCGATCAAAGGATACAAGTCTGTGGTAGAGATGCAGTTCGCCGATTTCGTGACCTGCGGCTTCAATCAGATCATCAATAACCTGAGCAAATCCCATTATCGTTGGGGACAAAACGCGGATGTAGTCGTGCGTATGCCTACAGGTGGAGGCGTAGCAGCTGGTCCATTCCACTCCCAATCCAATGAGGCCTGGTTCTTTCATTCTCCCGGTCTCAAAATCGTTTATCCATCCAATCCATTCGATGCCAAAGGTCTTTTGATGGCGGCGATCGAAGATCCCAATCCAGTGATGTATTTCGAGCATAAGGCCCTGTACAGAAGCCTGAGCGCGGAGGTGCCTGACGATCCATACATGGTAGAAATCGGCAAGGCGCAGCTAGTGCGTGAAGGTGAAGATCTGTCGATCATCACTTATGGTATGGGTGTACACTGGGCTACCGAGCTCCTGGACCAGCATCCAGATGTATCGGCCGATGTGCTTGATTTGCGTACCCTGGTCCCCATGGATACCGAAGCCGTCCTGGCCTCTGTCAAGAAGACGGGTAAGGTGATTGTATTGCATGAAGATAGTTCCAGAGGTGGTATTGGTGGCGAGATCGCTGGCATGATTGCCCAAGACTGTTTCGAGTACCTTGACGGTCCTGTAATGCGCGTCGGCTCGCTTGACACTCCTGTTCCTTTCAACGCAGTGCTAGAGCACAATTACCTGCCGAAGCAACGCTTGAAGGAAGC
>JAHDDV010000109.1:0-8809 GCA_020629205.1 Chitinophagales bacterium
GAACAAGGCTAAAATCAGACAGATTAACAGAATATCCCTATCTTCTCCCACGTTCCCAAAGGGCCAGGACACAGTACCTCAAAGTCAGGAAGCAATCAACAAACGTAAAATGACCAAAGCACTTAGATTAACTTGTCTTCTCCTACTACTATTGAGCTTGATCTCCGCTGACAAGACGCAGCAATACAGCTACCAAATCAATCAGTCGAGGGTTCAATTGGCATCTCTACATTCTGAAGACATAGCAGATGCTTTCCGGAAACAAGGGATCAGTTATCCTCCTGAAGACCTGTTTATCCGTATTCACAAACTGGAAGGCGAGACAGAGCTTTGGGCAAGAGACCACCAAGATAAAGCCTTCAAACTAGTCAAGACCTTTTCCATATGCAACATGTCGGGAGCTTTAGGACCGAAGCGACAACAAGGTGACTACCAGGTGCCTGAGGGTATATACCATATCAGTAAATTCAATCCGCACAGCAGCTATCACCTCTCCCTGCAAGTCAACTATCCCAATAAAGCAGATCGAATACTCACCAGCAATCCGGCAGCTCCGGGCAATTTGATCTTTGTGCATGGTGCTTGCGCATCGGCCGGCTGCGTAGCCATCGAAAACCGCCAAATCGAATGGCTGTATTGGGCTTGCCTGGAAACAAAAAAGGAATCCGACAAGCAGATTCCAGTTCACATCTTGCCCTTCAAAATGGATCATCTTCGAGCCGATATACTATTTCATCTGGAAGCAGATGAAACCAAAGCCGAATTGTGGAGTCAGTTAAAGGCTGTGGATGATCAATTTCGCAAAACCGGGAATCCGGCCAAAGTGGAGATCGACAGCGGAGGTGCCTACAACATCAAATCCGAGGAACTGCTATGATTGCGATAAAGTACCTTCAGGGTAAAAAGTCAATACTACATTCGGCTCTGCTCCTCTGTACCATGCTTATTCTTTGTCAGACTTGTAAGCCAGCAAAGCAACCAGTAGGCAAGGAAGAAAGAGCTAAAGTCGAAGTTGTCGCAGCACAGTTTATGCAGCTGATGAAAGACCGAAACATCGAAGAGGCCATGTCGATTGGCAATGAGCAAGTGCTTCGGCAATTTGCGCTGCTTGATGTGATGGATATTGAGAAATTTACCATCTTAGATATCGTCAAAGACGATTTTGGAATCGAAGTCTTTGTAGAGATAAATAGTGAGACAAAAACCATCCTGTACTTTCGCAAGAAGCAGGACCAATGGAAAATAATCAATGCCAAGTCAAATAGGGAACTTAGTCCAAGCGTCAGAATAGACGCTTAGAGCAAAGATTTCCCTACTTTTGGCATACGAAAATCATACTTCTTATGTTTAGAGCGAGCTTGCTTCTACTAGGCCTGCTTGTCGCCTTGACAAGCAATGCACAAAACCCCGAATTTCAAGTCATCAACCAATTTAGTGGCTTGGGAGTAAATGTCCTGCACAACCACGCCGGCAACTTATTTGTGGGATCGGATAAGGGATTGGCAAAGTTGCAAGATGGAGAGATGCAGTGGTGGACAAGCACCGATGAGGGAGAGATGTTTTCTGTTCATTCAATTTGCGCGGATCGCACCGGTACTATGTGGATGGGAGGTGATTCCAGCAATGTCTTGATGCTGCCTTCTGGAGCAAAGCCCTCCGAGGTCTTCAGGGCCGATTCTACTGTTCTGCCACAGGCAGTAATTGAACTCGAAACCGGAATCAACAAGATTTGGATGGGTGGTAACAAAGGTATGATCATCCACGCCTACCACAACACTTTTGAATGGGAGCAAGTAGAGAGCGTGTTTGAAGGAAATGTCAATAGTTTCTTACTGCGTGGCGATGAGCTTGAGCTGGTAGGCCGAGACAATGGGCTATTCTTTAATAAGCGAAATGAAGAAAAATGGCGCTTGTTCAAGGAACTGGAAGGCTGCTATGAAATCAAGAAGAAAGGCAAGACCTACTGGTTGGTAGGACGAAATAAAGAGAGACGATACATCGTACTGAAGACCGATGACCTCACTGTAGGATGGGATGAGCTGGACATCGGCTGCATTGGCAATCTAAACAAGAACAAAATAAACGACTTTGCCTTTGACAAGAACGATCGACTGTGGCTGGCCACCAATTACGGCCTGATTCGCTACGATATGAATGAGTTGGATTGCAAGTTTTTCAATACCAAGAAATATGCCGACATGCCCATGAAGAAAGTGGAGCATATTGCCGTAATGAACGATTCTGTCCTGTATGCCGCTAACAAAAAAGAGGGATTGGTACGTATCACTTTGAAAGGCGACGAAGAAGATGAATTGGTGCTTCGTAAAAACCTCAATAGCATTGATGACATCAAGTGCAATGACACCCTTTCCCTAAACAAGATCTTGTTTCAAACCAGCTCCTCAGAATTTCTCGATGGGCAAGCCGCCAAAGAAACCCTTAGCCTGATTGTCACCTATCTGGAAGCCAATCCCAACGATGTCATTGAGCTCTACGGACATACCGATAATCTCATCGACAATAAGGAATATCTCCTGGAGCTGTCTCAGAGCAGGGTAAATCGGGTGAAGAAATTCCTCACAGCCAATGGCATCAAGAAAAACCGAATTGCAGCCATTGCATTTGGTGGTGAAAAACCGCTGTTTAAGGGAGGTACCAAAGAAGAAAGGGTCAAAAACCGGCGTGTTGAAGTACTGGTGAAATGTAACTGATTGTCATAGCAATTCAATTTTTAGATATTTTAACAGAATTGCCCACTGGCCGATGGCAATGCTGGTCAGATTTGCGCTATCTTTGGCGCCTATGAATCGAATTCTTACACTTCTAGTATTAGT
This sequence comes from Chitinophagales bacterium, assembly GCA_020629205.1. Classification (GTDB taxonomy): domain Bacteria; phylum Bacteroidota; class Bacteroidia; order Chitinophagales; family UBA2359; genus JAHDDV01. The sequence goes on from JAHDDV010000109.1 coordinate 2,835, forward strand.
CGCATGCATTGCCCTCTGGAGCAAATGCAGCACAGACTTTGATGTCACAGGTGAGCACAAAGAGATCACCACAGTCTATGGTCTCCTGGATCAGAGTCAGAGTGATCAGTACATCCGCATTCAAAGAGCCTACCTCAACGAAGAAGGCAGTGCTCTGGATGTAGCGCAAAATGCTGACTCCATCTACCATGCCGACAATATGAGCGTAAAGTTGATTCGATTCGACTTAAATGGCAATCAACAGGAGGAGATCCAAATGAACCGGGTTGAATCTGATCAGAGCGGTGTTGAAAAAGACAGTGGAATCTTCGCTTCGCAGCCCTCCTACCTGTATCACACCGATCAGCCGATCTACGAAGAAAGCATTTACGAACTGGAGATTATCACCCCAGAAGGAAATGTAATCACTGCAGAAACCACTGTTGTTGCCGACTTCAGGATTTTCACACCTCAGGATATGGACAGCCTAAACTTCAATCTCAATGGAGACAGTACCGTCCAGTTGAGATGGAGAAAGGATGACACGGGTTTTGTGTATGATGCCAAAATGACCATGGTGTATGAGGAAAAGGAAATACTAAATCCAGACAACAAGCAGACTAAGTCCATCTCAGATGTGATCATTTCCGGCCGAAGAGAGCCGGATCAGAATGATATTTTCGTAGAGCTGTTTTCTGTTAGAAATCTATTGGACTTCATGAATCGCAACATTGAGGAAGATCCCACTGTGCAGCGCCGTTTTCTGGAGCTACAATTCAATTTTGTAGCTGCTACAGAGGATGTATATAATTTCCAACTGGTCAATTTTGCACAATTTAGTGTTGCTGCCGGTCAGTCCCGTCCACAATATTCCAATTTGGAAGGCGCAATCGGAGTCTTCTCAGCCAGGTACAATAGCCCATTGGCTGGCATTGGCCTTCAAGCTGGTGTAGTGGAGCAAATGTCCTGCAGTCCCATCACCGAGCATTTGAACTTTAAAGGCCATCCCGGAAGCCTTAACTATCCCGATTGTCCACCGCAGTAGGATGGAGCACTAATAAGAGGTCTGTGATGCATATCTAAGAAAGGTGCTTGAACGCATCAGTCATCAGTCATCAGTGATCATCCCGCGCCCGAAAGACCTTGCCCAATAGCCCCGGGTGAAGCGGAACGAAGTGCCTGGATGGCGTGGCGGAAGCCAGCTAATACTGGCTCCGACGAAGGAGGAGACGGTAGTAGCTGAGCTGTAGCAGCCAGCCAGGTGCTGAGTATTAGCGTAACACGGGTAGGTCGCTGCGACGGCCCGATCAGCTGAGCTCCAAAAAAACCCAAGCATTCACTGTAGTTACACATTGACATTTGTGTCTAAAGCTTTGAATCTCTTATGTATTAACTTACTTTGAGTGACATTGGCATGGATATCGCTGATTGAGCCAGGATGTATGTCGACCTGGCATTAGTATGCTCAAGCATGAAGAAAAAAGGATGTTAAGAAAGAGTACAAGCCTATTTGTGTGGTGTTTATGTCTTGTGATCTTCTTGATCTCTTCTGCGGTTTATGGCCAGTCTGCTAAAGACAAAGATGATAAGCTCGAACAAGAGATTCATTTGGAAAATGGCTGGATAATCCGCGGGAAAATTCTTGAAGAGACCAACGAAAAGGTACGCGTGGAAACACGGGAAGGGAATGTCTTTGTCTTCACGAAGGATAAGATTACCAGCATTTCTTACAAGAAGAGACCCAAAAAGTCGAGCGAAGAAAGCGGCGGCTATAGTCCGATGCACCATCTGTTGACCGGGGGGATTATGACGGGAAAGAATGTAAGTCGAACCGATCGAAACGTGGCCTTTAGCTTCTTTAGCAGCTCCGGTTTGCATTTGAACGCAAATGTTCAATTGGGACTAGGCTATGGCGTCGATTTGTACAGAGAGGTGGTGATCGCTCCTGTGGCGGTCGATATACGAATCGACCTATTGAAAAAGTCTGTAGCGACTCCCTTCATTTTTGGGAATCTGGGCTATGGCCTGGCTATCTCGAATCGAAGTGACTCCTTTGGCAATGATCCTTTGCAAGTATGGGAAAACAAGGGAGGTCTTCGCTATAACGGTGGCCTGGGTATGAAAGTGCGCAATGGTATGGGGGTAAACTGGGTGATCTCCGTGGGATATTTTTACCAGAAAAGCATGCAGGAAAAGCAGCACTGGACTGGGGGCAAACTGGAAAAAACGGTGCAATATCGCCGTCTGAGTATTAATACTGGTATCAGTTTTTGATCAATAGCTCTTGAAACTCACCACTTTAAGGCCGAATAGGGCATAAGCGGCGGAAATATCCCGAAAGATTGTGCTATTTCTTGCTTTCTAGCTATCTTTGCAGAACTTTTTGAAAGAAAAATAAAGCTGCCGTCATGGATTTGATAAATTATGTACACTCCCAAATGGAGACGAAGCAGGAGCTGCCGAACTTTCGTGCGGGAGACAATGTAACTGTATACTACAAGATTAAGGAAGGATCGAAGGAGAGAGTCCAGCCATTTAAGGGCAATGTGATTCAGGTGAAAGGCGGTAGCGGACCTACTGCGACATTCACAGTAAGAAAGATGTCAAATGGAATCGGTGTTGAACGCGTATTTCCATTCAACTCACCTAATATTGAAAAGATAGAGGTGAACAAGCGAGGTAAAGTGAGAAGAGCTAGATTGTTCTACCTACGTGCCTTGACTGGTAAAAAAGCAAGAATCAAGGAAAGAAGAGTACTTACGAAGAAGTAGGGCAAGATCCGGATTCGAGAGAAACCAAACATAAAAGCCCCGGCAATATCTATTTTGCCGGGGCTTTTCTTTTGTGCTTTATCAACTGAGGCTTTGCTAGCTTCGTCTTCCAGCAGCTCCTACATGATTTCTCTTTTCTTTTTCGAGTGCACAATCAATGACTTCGTGCATCTGCGTCACATAGATAAACTTGATTCCTTTCAGTGAGTCTTGATCCAGCTCAAGGATATGTCGCTCGTTCTCCTTGCACAAAACAATCTGCTTGATCCCAGCGCGACGAGCGGCCAGGATTTTCTCCTTGATACCACCAACGGGCAATACCTTGCCTCTTAATGTAATCTCGCCTGTCATTGCCAGATAGGGCTTGACCTTGCGTCCAGTAAGTAGTGAAGTCAAGGCAGTGAGCATGGTGATGCCAGCCGAGGGTCCATCCTTTGGAATTGCTCCTTCGGGAATGTGGATGTGTATATTGAGTTTTGACAAGCGGTCCGCGTCGATCTTTAGTTCCTCTGCATGTGCCTTAATATAACTAAGAGCAGTGGTTGCTGACTCTTTCATTACATCTCCCAGATTTCCTGTTAGAATCAATTGTCCCTTGCCCTTGCTTGCCGATGTTTCAATAAACAGGATGTCCCCACCTACTGTTGTGTAGGCCAGACCAATAGAGACCCCTGCTGGATTTCCTGCCACATAGAGCTCCGGATCAAAGGTGGATGGTCCTAGTATTGTCTCCAGATTTTCGGGTTTGATGCGTTGGATATAGTCCTCTTCCATGGCAACCGATTTAGCTACATAGCGCATTACGGAGGCAAGCTTGCGTTCAAAGTCCCTTACACCTGATTCTCGTGTATAGCGCTCAGCAATAGCAGCCAGGGTCTTATCACTGATACGCACATCTTTCACCTTTAACCCGTGCTCTTTGCGCTGTTTAGGTAGCAAGTGCTTCTTTCCAATTTGCACCTTTTCTTCGAGCGAGTAACCATTGATGTGAATGATCTCCATTCGATCTCGCAAGGCGGGCTGAATACTTGACAGATTGTTGGCTGTACCGATGAACATGGCATTGGAGAGATCGTATTCTAATCCCAGAAACTTATCGTGAAAGGTCTTGTTCTGCTCTGGATCAAGCACTTCAAGTAAGGCAGATGAAGGATCGCCTCGGAAAGAATTACCTACTTTGTCTATTTCGTCGAGAATAAAGACCGGATTGGAGCTATTGACCTTTTTGATGGATTGAATAATTCGACCGGGCATCGCACCAATGTAGGTCTTGCGATGACCACGGATCTCAGATTCATCGTGCAGACCACCTAGGGACATACGAATGTACTTGCGACCTACTGCCTCTGCAATTGATCGTCCCAAAGAGGTCTTACCAACTCCGGGAGGACCAACCAGACAGAGAATGGGAGACTTCATGTCTTTCTTTAGCTTGATCACAGCCAGATACTCCAGAATTCTCTTTTTCACTTTGTCCAGACCAAAGTGATCCCGATCCAGAATTTCCTCAGCCAGCCTCAGGTCGATCTTGTCTTCTGTGAACTGGCCCCATGGAAGATCGAGAAGCAGCTCCAGATAGTTCATGGTAACGGAGTACTCCGCTGCGGCAGGGTTCATCCGCTTGACACGCTTGAGCTCTCGGGCAAACTTGTCCTGCGCAGCCGCTGGCCAATCCATAGCCTTAGAGCGCTTGATCAGATCATCCAGATCATTGTCCGGGCTATCGCCACCCAATTCGTCGTGGATGGTCTTGAGCTGCTGATGTAGAAAGTAATCCCGCTGCTGCTTTTCAATATCTGAACGAACTTTGTTTTGGATTTGATCTTTCAGTTCGAGCAATTGCAGTTCTGTATCCATGCTCTTCAAGATCTCCTGGACGCGAACTTTCATATCTGAGATGGCCAGGATCTTCTGCTTCTCGTCGACCGATACATTTAGATTGGAGGAGATGAAGTGAATCAGGAAGCCGGGCTGATCGATGTTCTCCAACACCAAATTGGCTTCGTTTGGGATATTTGGCGACAGGTGGATAATACGGAGTGCCAATTCCTTCATGGAAGAAATCAGGGCTTTGAATTCCGGGTCTTTTTCATCGCATTCATTATCCGGCTGGAGGTCAATCTCTGCCCGCAGGTGAGATTGCTCATCGATGACCTGCTTGAGCTTGCAGCGCTCCCGCCCTTGCAGGATGACGGTGCTGGTACCGTTTTGCATCTTGATGATCTTCATCACCTTTGCCACTGTACCCAGATCGTAGAGATCGGCTCCTAACGGGTTTTCAGTGTTCGCATCAAGTTGGGCCACTACTGCAATGAACTTATCCGTTTTATCGGCTTCAATGACGGCCTGAAGGGACTTCTGTCTACCTACATTGACAGGAATCATCTGTGTTGGAAAAAGTAGCATGTTCTTGAGCGGCAGCAAAGGCACATTGCTCTTTATGGCATCGGTCCCTTTATCTCCCTCCTCCCCTTCAAAGGACATGATGGGCAAAAAATCATTTTCATCGTCGATCAAAGCAAACTCGAATATATTGTCAAACATCCACGTTGTTATTAGGTAAATGCTGTTCGCCAAAATGGCAGCATTTCAAATTATGAACAGTAAGCTACTGAAGGTCAATCTATGTGCCAACAGATGAAAGCAGGAAAAGATGTCAGTACCGGACCTTGTTTGCCTGAAATAGCCCTAATATTGGCAGTTGCTCTGGCAATTATGTCAGTTAGCTCAACAAAAAAAGGGCAAGGGTTCCCACCCTTGCCCCGCATAGCAAAATTGCCATGAACAACATTATCCCGTTATTCGTATTCTCGATGAGCTCTTCCGAGCTCCGATATGCTACTTCACCAACATGATTCGCTTGGTGTACACCTTCTCATCCATCGTCACTTTCACCCAGTAACAAGAGCTGTTCCATTGAGCCATATTCACCTTGAAATGATTCTTTCCAGGAATCACACCAGTTCGCTCTTTAGACATCAATTTGCCGTCAGTAGAGAACACTTCAATGACTGCTTCTGAAGCCTTTTTGGTCGTAAATTCTACATTCACAAAATCCTGGGTCGGGTTTGGATAGATGTCCGGCTTAAATGCTTCTTCCATAGAATTGCGCAGTGAGCCAGACTTCCCAGTGCTAACAAGATTAACTGTGTAATCCTCTACTTCACCAAAGTCAAAGGTGTCACATGGCCCCGGCATACCAAAGTACATGATACTGACTCTCAG
>JAHDDV010000109.1:8909-15005 GCA_020629205.1 Chitinophagales bacterium
GTTCCACAGATTGCCCGTACACGGATCGTGTAGCTCGCACATGCTTCCAGATCAGCCAGGGTATAGCTACTGGAGGCAGTCTCTCCATTCTTCCATTCGGAGCCAGGTGCATTGTTCAGGAACCCAAACTCAAAAGGACCAGCTTCGCTGGAAGACCAGTCAAAAGTGAAGATGTTGCTGGTGATCATCTCATAGCTCAGGTTTGTAGGCATATCACAGCCTGAGTTCAGCGGTGGATCTACTGGTGTTTGTTCCTCTTCAGTGCTGAATGAAACAGATGGAGAGCTCTGACCTTCGCTTGTACCGCAAACTGCATTAACAGATATGCTATAGTCAGTTCCAGAAAGCAAATCAACTGCCTGGTAGCTATTGATAAAGGTTACCTCCTCCTGAGGAGCAGAGCCACTGGTATTGATCGTCAACACGTAGTAGCTAGCGCCCTCGACGGCTGACCAGGAGATGTTGGCTGTATTCTCGCCCACATTATTGACATTCAAGCCTGATGGAATTCCGCAACTAGGGCTTGCGGTACTGAACGTTTCCGTCTCTGAAAACTCCCCAGGTCCTGATGGACACATGGCTTGCACACGAAGCTCATAGGCCGTTCCAATCTCTAGATCTTCCAATAGATAGCTGCCTGCAAAGATATTGAGCACTGGTTGCCAGTTAAGGTCTCCCACCTTTCGGTAGCCCATCTGATATCCCGACGCACCATTCACCAAAGTCCAGGACACAAGTGCCTGCGAAGTTGTGATGTTAGATACAGCAACTCCTGTGACAACGGCGCAGGTTTCTTCCTGATCTGTAGTAAAGGCAAATGCTGCAGAGAAGACACTTTGATTTTGTCCACAGTCAGTCTTCACTCTAAACTCGTATTCTGTACCAGGATTCAATCCATTGATCTCTCTGTAGTTTCCGGTTGTCGATGCCATCTCAGTCCACACACCACCCAAAGGGCGATACGAAACGATATAGCCCTGGGCTTCAGGAACAATGTTCCAGCCGACCTTGACAAAGTCCTCTCCAATAGCCAGTGTATACAAATTAACTGGTGCATCACAATCAGGTATAGGAATTACCACTTCATCAGTAGTAAACAACACATCCTGTGACTGGGCAATCAATCCCTGATCGCAGTTGCTTTGTACAGTCACTGAATATTGCGTACCTGCCGCCAATCCAGTCAATGCTGCCGAAGTTGAAGCACCGGCAGGGATTGTGTTCGACAAGCCAGTTGCGACATCTGTAACTGTCACCAGATAGCTATTAGCTCCCAATCCCGAAGTCCAGGAAACTGTCGCTGTATTCTCTCCTATCTGACCCACTGTTAGACCAGTTGCCGCTTCACAATCAGGCACCGGAATGGCATCAGTCGTAAATCCTACTATCTCAGAAGTAGCCGTCAGCCCTTGCTCGCAGTTGCTTTGGACCGTGAGCTGATAATTGGTATCCGGACTCAATCCAGTCAATGCCAATGATGCTGAGCTACCTGCTATCAGTTCCTCTGAGGCTCCTGTATCTGCATTGGTCAATGTCAGTGCATAGCTTTCTGCCGTGACATTGGCCGTCCAGCTAGCAAGCGCGCTAGATTGTTGAATCTGGCCAACATTTAGGTTTGTAACTGGATCACAATCCGGAACAGGAAGAGCTTCTGTTGTAAAGAGCACCGTATTACTCGGAGCACTCATTCCTTGTGCGCAATTGCTTTGAAGTACTACTGAATATTCTGTTTCTGGCTCAAGGTCTATCAAAATGGAACTTAGACCAGTGATCTCGGAAATCGTCTCTCCGTTTCCTGTAGTAGCATTGGTAAGTACCAAATCATAACTAATGGCATTCTCAGCAGCCTGCCAGGTTAGTTCGGCTGTATCGGTAGAAACACCATCGAGAGATACAGCACTTGGTGCATTGCAAGGAATCACCGGAATAGCTTCTGTCTCAAAAGTAGCAATGTTTGTGTAAGGAGTAGGGCCATCCTGACAGATCGTTCGTACCTGGTACTGGTATACTGTGCTGGCCGCCAATCCCGGAAGGAAGTAGCTGTTTCCAGGAATATTGGCAATTGGTGTCCAAGCTTGCGAGCCAGTTCTAAATCGCAGTGTATAGGATACTGCATTCGGCACTGCCGGCCAGCTAAAGCTCGCACTATTTTCTGTTGTGCTCACCTCTACCTCTTCTGGCATGTGGCAAGGATCTACTGGCTCTGCTGTTACAAAAGTAACAGCGCTACTAAAGTCACTTCCTGTCAGTCCACAATCCGCATTCACTTCGACTTCATAAGTGCTACCACTATTGAGGTTTGTCAAGGCTGCTGTCGTGCTTGTCGTGGCACTAAGGAAATTCCAGAATGGATTACCTACTTCGCGGAACCTCGGCTGATAGTCCTCCCCACCCGGCACTGCATCCCAGGAAATCTGAGCACTATTTTCAGTGATCTGGCTAATCTGCACATTTGAAGGTGATAAGCAGACAAATTCTTCCTCTTCTTCAGTTGTAAATTGTAAGGCAACTGATGTAGTAGCCGCGACTCCATTTGCACAATAGGGCGTAACCTTAACGGCATAAGACATGCCTGATTGCAGGCCGCTGATGACGTAATTTGTATTCGCTATATCCTCAATGGCAATCCATTCTCCACTAGTCAGCAATTCGTATTCAATCGTATAGCTTTCAAATGTGCCGAATGGTGTCCAGTATACATCAACACTTTCTGAGCTGACAGAACCGATACTTGGACTCACGAAGCCCTCACATTCCGGTTCTGGTATCACCGTGTCGTCTGCACTGGTACTAAAGGCAATGATCGCGCTATTGTTACTCACATCGCCGTTTGCACACAGGCCTCTCAAGCGAAGGTGATAATCACTTTCGAAGTCAAGCGCAAGCGTCAAGCTGTTCACGCCCACTGCTGTCGGACTGCCTGGTGGCTGTAGCCAGGTATTTGAAGATGCCAGCTTGTATTCTATCACAAAGCTGTCAGCTGTGCCGCCAGACCAAGTCACGAGTACCTGAGCCGGACTCAATTCATCTGTAGCAATTTCAGATGGACCTTGACAAACAAAGGATTCTTGCGTAGTGAAATATAGATCCTCACTAAAATCACTCTGAACCCCACCGCAGTTGGCATATACTTGTACGAAGTAATCTGAGCCAGCACTAAGCGCATTTAGCGTAATTGAATTAGTATTACTGGTAGTAGCTACTATGCTTCCACCAATTTGTCCATAATTGACCGAATAGAAAGTGGCGGCATCAGGACCAGTCCAGCTGATAAGTGCTGAGGTTTCTGATTCTTGACTGCTTAGATTCATCGGTGAAAAACAATCTACGGAATTATCTTCAGGCGTTTCGAACTCGATAATCGCTCCCCAAAGACTTTCCATTCCATTGCTACAGTAGGTCAAGACCTGAGCATCATACAAAGTAGACTCATCCAAACCTTCCAGAGATACCGAAGGAACCGCACTTGGACTATCTACCCATTGTGCACCAGCAACATTAGCCACTCGGTGTCTAAAGAGATACGATGAAGCACCAGCAACTGGGTTCCATTGTAGCATCGCCGAATCAAAACTCACCGAAGTGGCCTGCAATCCAGTAGCAGCATCGCAAACCTCAGGCTCTTCCTGGTCTTCAGTTGTAAAAGTATATGATGCATAGGTATTGCTGCTAATAGGCCCACAATTTGAGTAGACCTGAATATTGTAAGTTGTTCCGGGTGTTAGATTGTTGAAGTTATAAGCCGTACTTGCAGTGATATATGAAGCACCGTTGATGATGACTTCATAACTCAAGGCTCCTGCCTGACCAGACCAGGTGATACTCGCTGATGTTTCTGTAACATTGCTGCCGTTTAGACCTGTTGGTGGATTGCAATTAGCAGCATCTACTGTGAAAGTACCGGTATCGCTCCAGTCACTGCTGTCCCCGTCACAAATCGAACGAACTCTGTACTCGTATGTACTTCCCATTTGCAAACCTGTCAACAAGGCTTGCGCGGAATTGGCGATCTGGGTAGCCCAGTTGCCTCCAATAGGTCGGTACCACAATTCGTAGTTAACAGCGCCTGTTGCCCCGGACCAGCTGATCTGGGCCGTTGTGGAGCCGGTTACGCTTGCCTGTAGGTTGCTTGGAACATCACAGGCATTCAAGCTGCCCGCTTCTATAATTCTGATATTATCGATGAAAATCCCGTTTCCACCGCCATTGACGTTTTCAAATGTGATGTAGACATCCTGACCTGCATATTGATAGAGCCCGGATTGCACTGTTTTCCAGTGACTGCAATTGGTCGGCTCCCATCCGGCAGCATGGTAATATCCGTCCACACTCAAGCCAAGACCTGATGCATTAAAGAGCATTTGGTAGTCCGGACCGCCGCAGCTCATCTGAGTAGCTACTTTCAATCCGTCTGTGTATTGCGGGTTGAAGGGAGCATAGGCGTAATCGAACTCCAGCACCGGCTGTGTGGCACCTTGAAGATTCACATGGATCGTGAAACGATCTTTGTCATTTGCATCCGTTCCAAAATTCTGAAAAAGAATGGCTTGCTGACCATTGACTGCACAGCCTTCGACATTCGCATATTCCCAGGACTGCCCCCCATCAGGATTAATGATATCCCAGTAAGATTCCAGACCATCTTCCATATTGGAAACAATCGGATAGTTTACTTCCTGATCGATGAAAAGATCGAAGCTGACTTCATCATTCCATGCTGCTTGATCGGCCGTGCCATTGGCAGCTGTAATTCTGGCAAAGAATGTTTGATGTCCCGGAGTACCGGACATGGCGTCCATGGTAATCACCTGCATCTCTCCCATCTCGAGATTGCCTGACCAATTTTTTGTGTAAACAGGGCCTCCCTGAATTCCATACTGTATGCTGGCAGAGTTCAATGTTCCTGAACCACAGTTACCCAAAGAAATCGAAGGATTGAAACTGAGGGAACATTGATAATCTGCAGGAGCAAGCACATTCATTACTGCTGCGTCATTTTCGTAGACCGGCAAGCATCCCATGCTTTCCTTCAGACTTGCTCGCTCTGTATGCAGAGCAGCATGCATTCTTTCCACCTGATTTGCCGTGAAGTTTCCGAAGCAATTCATGTTACCATAGTCCATGAAGTTGTTGTTCAGATCATCCACATCACCCAGACCTCCCAAGTATGTAGGACGGAAAGGATTGTAGTCAGAAAGATCATCATCATCTGTGCTGCAGGAGTTGATGGAGGTACCGCAAGAAATGCCCATGGTTGTACCATCCGGAGGGGTATCACAAACACGATCACCTTGAGTCAGGCAATCGTTGTTGGTGCAGCCATCCTGCCAGGTATGATATAGGTTGAAGTAGTGGCCCAGCTCATGGGCAAATACACGAGTAGGATCAGCATCTCCTGACATGGTGGCTCCATTAATCACCACTCCATCCAAGGGCTGACCATGGCTGTCGGCCAGATAAGCATAGCCAATGATACCAACCAACTGGTCCACAACCCAGACGTTGATATATTGGGTTTGATCCCATGGAGCAATAGCAGCCTTCATAGCCGCATCTTCCTGATCGGGAATCAAATTCGAGTAGGTACTGCTTGTCGTACGGACAATACCCGTTTGTGCTACACCAAATTCATTTTTGGAAGCCACACAAAAGCGTATGTCTGTCGCAGTTCCTTCACTGTCATAATATACCCCTGCATTGGCAAAGGCGTCATTGGCGTATTCAACTACCTGGTAAATCGTTTCGTCCGTTCGGTTGGCCCCTGTTCCGACTGGGGTATTGGGGCCGGTAACAAGATGAAAGACAATCGGAATAGTAAAAGTCTCCCGAGCGCCAGTATCATTGTTGTTTTTGGAAGCGGATTTCGATCGCTCTTTTTTGATGTGATCGGCCATCCGTTGGTCCATTTGTTTTAGCTTTGCCCATTGATAGGCGTCGCTTTTGGGGTATGCATAATCAAATCCACATTCGTGAATTTCATCTTGAGCATTGATTGGTCCCCCCACCCACAGTATAAGGAGGGCAATCACCCAGGTTTTTAATCTCCACATAATCATTAAATTTTGCTCACATATAATCTCAAGTCACGTAGCTAAG
>JAHDDV010000110.1 GCA_020629205.1 Chitinophagales bacterium
GCGATGACAATGATGCAAGTAGGTTCCCAGGAAACCCTGAAATCACTTGTAATGGCATCGACGATGATTGTGATCCGCTTACACTTGATGGACCCGATGCCGATATGGACGGCGTCAGCGAATGTGGTGGAGACTGTGATGACAATGACCCAACAAGATTCCCAGGTAACACCGAAATCCCTTGCAATGGTATCGACGATGATTGCGATCCATTAACACTTGACGAGCCGGATGTCGATATGGACGGGCTCTCGGTCTGTGATGACTGTAATGACAATGACAACACAATAGGCGCAGTTGGTGATGCTTGTGATGACGGCGATGCATGTACTGTTGGAGATGTACTGGATGCGGCTTGTAATTGTGCAGGTACTTTCTCAGATGCAGATGGCGATGGCGTATGTACAGCTGATGACTGCGATGACAATGACGCAAGTAGGTTCCCAGGAAACCCTGAAATCACTTGTAATGGCATCGATGATGACTGTAACCCGCTGACATCCGATGCACCGGATATGGATATGGACGGCGTGTCAACCTGTGATGGGGATTGCAATGACAATGACAATTCAGTTGGTCAAGTAGGCGCTGCCTGCGATGATGGAAACCCATTGACGACCGGAGATGTAGTTGATGCTTCTTGTGTTTGTGTGGGTGTCGTGATGGTTGATCAGTGTAATGATCCTGCAGCGACAAACTACGATCCTCAGGCAACGAACAACAATGCTTGTATCTATGAAGGCTGTACTGACCCAGCCGCTTCAAATTACAATCCTCAAGCAACAATCGACAATGGAGATTGTACCTATGGAAGCTGCTTTATTGATGGTAGCATTGAGATTTTGAGCAATTCTACAGGGACGGTTCTACCTGTGTACTACGATGCTTATGAGCTATCCTTCGAAAACTACAGCCCTCCCTTAACCTATAACTGGGATCGAAGTGGTTATGTGCGATTTAGCACTAGCGACGACGTCGTTAACATTATTGCTGCCGATGGAGCTACCTTTGCTGTGACAGTGACCGATGCCAATGGCTGTATCTTTATCATTGAAGAAGACGAGTCTGGTGCCAGCAGCAATAGCGGTTCAGGAAATGGTGGTACTACTTTCAGCACAGTAGATATCATCCTGAATTCCATTACTGCTGAGAGTTACAATTCCTCAGATGGAGCTATCAACGTAGCTGTGACAGGTGGTGTAGGGCCCTTCATCTATTCCTGGACTGGTCCGGGTTCATTCACCGCTAGTACTGAGGACTTGAGCGGAGTGGAAAGCGGACATTACTACTTGACTGTTACAGATACAGGCACTGGTGGCATAACATCCGGCTCCTACTGGGTACCACAAGATCGAAGAACGGGTCGATTGAAGTCGGCAATGCAGAATATTGAAATGGAGGTCTATCCAAATCCATTCTCCGAGTTTGCCACGCTTGACTTCTCGGTGCCAGTTGCTGGCCAGACGAGTGTAACGATTCTGGATCTCACTGGTAGGACAGTGCTTCAGGTCTTTCAGGGTCAGCTGGACGCTGAGCAAGTAACAAGTGTGCAACTAAACACAAGTCAGCTGAGTAATGGAATCTATTTGTGTTGTATTCAAGCTGCTGACGGAAGCTCGAATCTGCTAAGTATAGTGGTTGCAAAATAGAACCGTTCTACAACTTCACAGCTAGTCTGAATACTATTTTTTGATTGAAGATAGAAGCCTCATCGGAATTTCCGGTGGGGCTTTTTTCATACAGTTGCTTTTCTCTTTATTGCCAGGACTTGCTGTTGTTCCAAACTGTGCTGGAATTAGGCAAAATCCAATTTGCTTCGGAAGTGCATTAGAAATCAAAAGACATTACATTTGGAGGAAATGCAAACCCATCGTACAATCCTATGGTTCCTTTGCCTACTGATTAGTCAGCAGATCTTTGCTATGGAAATCTGTGACAATGGTCTGGACGATGATGGCAATGGCTTGATCGACTTCAACGATCCAGCTTGTGATTGTCTAGCTTATGTGAGCAGCTCACTCATTCCCAATCCATCTTTTGAAGCACAGAGTTGCTGCCCGGAAGCTAACGACATGATGCAATGTGTGGATAACTGGGTACAGGCCTCAGCACCTACAACGGACTATGTGCATACCTGCGAAGGCTTTCTAGGCAACTCCGAAATACAAGCGCAGGCTCCCCTACCCTTCCCTGATGGCGAAGGCGGCATTGGCATTCGGGACGGAGTAATATTGCCAGTCGTTAATGCCGCTGGCTATAAAGAGTATTTGGGAACTTGTCTGCCTCAACCCATGGAATCTGGCAAGAGTTACAAACTAGATTTTTTCGTTGGTTTTCAAGAAGATGTTCCGGGTAGCCAAGAATTCGACATCGCGATCTTTGGCAGTTCCGATTGTATCAATCTACCCTTTGGAAATCAGCAGGATCTAGCCGGTTGTCCGGAAGCAACAGATAACTACAGCTTACTGGGAATGCAGACTGCCTCTGGATCAAACGAATGGGTCAATGTAAGTTTTGAGTTTGAGCCTTCGGAAAACCTATCGGTACTAGTACTTGGACCAGGCTGCGCCTACAATCCCAATGCATATTTACAGCCCTACTTCTTTATTGATCACTTAAGGCTGGAAGAGAAGCAGGTAGTGAGTCCAATACTAGTAGATGTCAGTGGTAGTATCTGCACCGAAGATCTATTACTGCTTGCCCCTTTGGACTCAGACCTGAGTTACCAGTGGTACCATGATGGCATCGCTTTGACAGGCGAAACCAGCTCCGCTTTGGCTATCCCAAACAATGCTTTGTCTACCGGCACCTATTTGGTAGTGATGGATGATGGCGAGCAGTGCTTTCCTTCTGAAGAGTACTTCGTCACTCTTCCACCCTATTATTCCTTGTTGGACATTAGCATTTGCGAAGGAGATGTCTTCAACGTCGGTGAACAAGACTTTCAAACAGGAGGCTACTATGAGCAGAGCATTCCTGCTAGTGACGGCTGCGACTCTATCATCCAGTTAAATCTGTCAGTCTTGCCAAATACTAGCTCAAACGAAACTCGCTATTTGTGCGAGGGAGAGCCGATTGAATTCTTCGACCAAAGTATCGAGGAGGTTGGCAGTTACAACTACAGCATTCCGAACACGGCTGGCTGTGACAGCCTTATCACTTTGGAAGTCTTAGCTTCTCAATCAAGTGAAGGCTTCGAGCTGATGGATCAAGTGGAGCTTGCACTTGGTCAAGCGATCGATCTAAGCCCCAGCTCTAGTTCCGAGGGTCTCAGCGACTACCTCTGGTATGAACAAGATTTCAGCTTGTTGGGCGAAGGGCCCGAACTACTGGACTACAGACCCTTGGAAAGCAGCACCATTTACCTTCAAGCACTGGATGAGTATGGTTGCAGCTTACTGGATAGTATTCAGCTTCTGGTCGACAAGTCTCAAAGTGCCTTGATGGTACCCAATGCCTTTTCACCAAACGGCGATGCGATCAATGATCACTTTCGTTTGCTCTTGGATCAGGGAATAGAAAACCTTGACCACTTTCAGGTATTCGATCGTTGGGGCAAGTTGCTTTACGAAGAGACTTCGATAGCGGCATCAAAGCATCATGGCTGGGATGGCAGCTATCGAGGAGCTATCATGCCGATGGGTGTTTATGTGTATTACGTACAAGCCAGATTCATCGATGGACGTGTCGATGTGCTTCATGGTAATTTTACACTTGTTCGATAACTTGTGGGTTCTTGGCCCAGACGCATTTAGAGGCAGGCAGTGCGCCTCTACAAAAATTAGAAGATAAGTCGGGAAATTTACGTACGGTTCGGAGCAAGTGTATTCTGTAGAGCGTTCGTGGACTCTCTACACGGGTGTGGGGCAAAAGCATCTGTAGAAAGTTCCTGAACTCTCTCTACGGGGCTGGGGCAAAGGCATTCCATAGAGAGTTCGTGAACTCTCTCTACGGGTTTATCAATTTCTCGATCTTATCTGCCATCCGATCCAAGCCCGTTTCCTCTTCCGTCTCTTGCTCCTGATAGAGTCGAAGCACATTTACCCCTTTTTCTCTAAGGTACTTTTCCATTAATCGGCCATGAGAAGCTCCTACGATAAGGGCGGCTTTTTTTGCCTTGCTTTCTTGCAAGATGCGCATGGTGTTTTCCACCATATGTTGATTTCGCAGATCCCAATAATGTGCATATGCTTTTGCGGCTTCTGCATTTTCGCTAAAGTGCATGGGAATAGCGTACACATAGTGATCAATCAAATCGATACTGGGATGATTCAGGCCCTGCAAAAATGTACCTGATTCTTGTGAACTCTTCTCGAGAGAGTCAATGGTCATGGAAAATACTTGAGCAGCTTCATTTTCGTAACCATCCGCACAGGCTTGCCAATTTTCGTGGAAGGCTGCGGAGTCGCGTTGATCGTCCATACTATAGAGCTTCTCCATTCCCAGAGCACTTGCAGTGGGAAAAGCGATCAACTGATACTCATTTCGTCTATCGTATCTGATATATTTTCTCAGTGTATCCAGTGGTGTGAAATGCTGCTCCATCAGCTGGATCACCTGACTTCTGGTTTGCTCAGGGGCAGCTTCGAGCCGCTTCATGAACAGATGTCCTTGATACTCGTAATTACTTTGGTCTTTTGCTTCAGCCAGCAGCTTTATCTCTTTGAGCTTTTCGATGAGGCCTTCGCCCTCGCTGTCTTTCAAGCTTGGAGGGGCATCCTTTGCTTCGACAAATCTGGTGTAAAAAATCAGGGCGTTTGATTCAAATGCAGCTAAGCCGATACTGTCTTGTCCATCAAGATACTCGGTGATGAAAATATCAGGAGCAAAGTTCTTGATGGCTTCTCTAGCTTTTGTCAATTCGTCATCGCAGGATTCGGGATAGTAATGAGCGGATCGAATCAATAGTAATTCTTCGCAAGCAATTTCTTGTGCTTTGGCGGGTAGTAGAAAGCAAAAGGTTAGTGCCGCTACCAATGCTAGACGGGTCCAGTTCATTTTATTCATTTTGGGTCAATTTATGGGTTAAGCTTTCTAGCAAGATAGGATTTTATTTTCTGCTTGCCCAGCGAAATGTGTTAAAGCGTAGAATGACCTTGAGAACGGTAAAAGAGGACTGTCGAAGGTTTGACAGCGCGAGCAAGGCAGGTGAAAACTAGCCCCGGTCGAAACGGAACGAAGTGCCTGCCTGGCGTTGTGACTGCCAGCTAGTAGTGGCTCCGACGCAGGAGGAGACGCTACTAGCTGTGCAAGGAACAGCCAGGCAGGTGCTGAGTATTAGTGGAGGGCGGGAAGATCCTTGCTACGTCCCTATGCTGCTGGGCTCCAAAAAGAGGTATTTTCTAAACCGGAAAACTCAGCAAGATTTGCTTGTAAGTCTCAGTATTCTCCTGTGTGACATCTTCTTTGACAAGAATCTGCCGCCGGTTAATCTTGTTGATCAGTCCGATTCGCTCTTGAGCGATATCCAGAGAATCCGGAGTTCTGGCGGAAGAGCTATCAGAGTTGTCCGGCAAGCGATAAGATATTTTGCAATACAGGTATTGTTCATGCTCATCAAAATCAATCATGAGCACAGCGGGAAGAATCTCTTGCTTGCTTTGACTTAGGTCATGTATTGCTTTTTCGATATAGGGCTGAATGAGCATCGGTGGTAAAGTGAGTGCAAAGACCGGTAGAGAAATGGGCCTATGAATTTGGTATTCGAGATTGGGTTGGTAGCGAAGTTTTTGGAGTTCCAGGTAGAGTTCCAGCACATCGAGCTCTTCTTCCAGGCTGACCAAATCCTGATTCGAATAGACAAGACTGACCCTCATCAACTTTGAATACAGTGCAAGGTATCGATTGGCTGCTTCAGGATCATTTCCATCGATAAAACTGCTTACCGAATTGAGGGAATCGAACATGAATTGTGGATCTATTCTTCGGCTTAATGATTTGAGGTTCACCCGGTTTTTTTCGATTTCCAGTTGAAGTCTGATTTCTTTTTCCTGTTCAATCAAGTCTTCGACTTCTTTGACTTGTCTATTTTCGTTTTCCAGAAGTTTGTGATTGTGCTCGAAGGTCAACAAAGCAGCGGCTTGGTCAAATTCAGTTCGGGCACGACTTAGTGTTGCCAACTTTTTGTCGGAGTACAAGACTTGCACAAAAGATTTGTATTGCTCAAAAACGCCTTGAACTTCATCGAACTTCCCAAGTGCTGCCAAAATTGGGATTAGTCTTTCGTAGAGATCCAATTTATCGCCGCTCCGGATATCATTAAGATAGTTCATTGTTTTATAGTGCGAATAAGCCTTTTCATATTGTTTTGACTTGCAATAGTATAACAAGCGATGCAAGTCCAAAACATAAGTACAATACAGTCTTTTTTCAGGGTTAGCTGCAATGATTTCTGCGCCTAGTACTTCAAGCCTCTCAATCCACCCCATTGCATTGTCGAGCTCGTCTGCAGTGCAGTATACGTATACAAAAGAGTTAGCATTTTGGTAAACCGCCCATTTATCCTCATCGCCAAGCAGGTCAAGGGATTCATTGAGCTTTTCGATGGCTTCTTCGAATCGTGCAAGATCGCAGAGGCAGATCCCATAAGAGTCCAATGCATCTGCTCGGGCCGTGATGCCAAGCCCGACGATGTCAAGTGCTTGATCCAGATATGCCATACACTGCTTTACATCACCCAAGCGGTAGCTAGCCTTCGCCAGATTCTTTATGTCATTGGAGAGATGCTTACTGTACCCAATCGTCTCAGAAAGGCCAATTGCCTGAGCCAGGAAATCGATAGAGGAATCAAGATCCATCATGTGGGAATAGTGATAAGACTGCATTCGTCTCCATTGTGCTTCGATGAAGAAGGCATTTTGATTTTGAGGATTTAGTCTTATTAGCAGCTCCACTTTGGGAGAAGTGCTTTCGAGCAGTGCGACATAGCGGCCGGAGTCATCGTAGGTATACCATAGTTTACACTCGTGAATATCAATCAGCACTTGCATATAGCTGAGGCGGTCGTACTTCATTCGAAACTTATCCATGAGTGACTGCACCTCCATCAAAGTATGTTGTCTACCAAAAATGAGCTTATTGAGATATGCATCCGCTTCTTCCAGTTGCCGGAACTCAAACAGGTCAGGAACTCGATACTCCTCTAAACTTGGTTTGTAAAAGATAGTTTGTTCTTTTAGCTTCATATTGAATTCATACTTTACTGCTAAGTTTCCTCGTCAGGTTCAAGGGCCAAATTAGATGGGAAAACGCAGAGTAATTTGACAGATGTTCTGTCCGTCATTTTTGTTGATTTGTCTTTCTACGCTAATCTCATTGTCATTGATCTTATTCAATAGTTCAATTCTTTGCTGGGCAATTTGAAGGGCTTCGGAAGCCATAGTGCTACTTTGTGTTTCTGGGGCTGTTTGCTTGTACAAAATGCTACACCATAGATGTTGGTCTGTTTCTGAAAAGCCAATATCAAGCAGCGCAGGTGACTGTCGATGACCTGAGTGGAGCAATTCTGAAAGGACTTGCTCGACATGTGGTTGAATGAGCATGGGAGGTAGTGATAGTGCCAGATTTTCGGGATAGAGTTTTTTCACATGCTCTACTTTCGAGCGAGTGGTGGTTAGCAAACTGAGATGTTCATCTGTTTTGCTGTGAGAAAACACAAGAAAGCACTTATGGACATCGATCATGATTTGCATGTAGCTCAGGTGATCAAACTGCAATCTGAATTTTGCCATAGCCGCTTCGGCTTCTCTAAGGGTATGCTCTTCTCCATAGACCAGAAGATTGAGGTAATGGGCAGCTTCTGCAAGCTGCTCTTTCTCGTAGATCTCGGGAACCTGAAACGAAGGCAGAAAGACGGTGCTAATGATCTCTTGAGGGTGCTTCATAGCTTGTATACTTGGGTACAGCAGCTGCAGTCTTAGGCAAAAGAATCCATGGAAGAAATCGGAATCTTTATGCAAATACTCGTACCACAGTTGTCTTCTTCTTGAAAAGGACAATGGTCAACTTCCATTTGGATATCTTGCTCCAAGAGACTGTTGAGTAATTCAAGTCGACGTTCAATATTGCTGGTAGAAAAGGAAGTGTGTTGCTTGGCTCTGCTTTGCTTTAAGGTTCTTGCTTTCTTCACACCGATACCATTATCTGTTACGGTGCAAATGAGCAGCTGTTCCTGCTTAGCAAAAGAAAGGATTAGCAGTCCTCCCTCCGGTTCCGTTCTTTGGCGCAAACCATGCCAAACAGCATTTTCAGCTTGCGGTTGTAGGAGCATTGGTGGGATGTGGAAATTGCTGGGATTCAGCTCATCATGCACTTCTATTTTGTAGTCAAACTTTTGACCAAATCGCAATACTTCGAGATCTAGATATAGCTTTAAGATTTCGATTTCCTCTTCGAGGGATATCATGTCGTTTAGCGAATAATCGATAGTCTTTTGCATAAGTTTCGAATAACGACTCAGGTACCTATTGGCAGCTTCTTTGTCATTTTCCAGTACATAGCTACTGATAGAATTGAGTGAATTGAACATGAAATGCGGATCCATTTGCTTGGCCAGTGACTTCAATTCTACCTTGGTCTTTTCTCTTTGCAGGGCCTTGTTTGCATCCTGTTGCTTCTGCAAGAGTTCTTGCTTTTGTCTGCGGTATTCTTTTTCCTGCTGGAAGAGTTTGAGGTTGTAATTGGCTTCTGCTTCAACTCTCACTGTGTTGAACTGCACTTCCTGGGCCGACTCCACTTCGGCTCTTTGTTGTGAATAGAGCTTGGCGGTCAATACACGGTAGTTTTCAAAATTGTCGACTGCTTGCTTGCGATCCCCAAGTCGCACATAGACCTCCTGCATTCGTTCGTAGAAATCCAATGATTCAAGGATGCTAAGATTTCTAAAGCAGGCTTCGCCCTCAAAAAGATCTTTGGCCTTGTGATATTCTCCGATACTGATGTAGTAGTTGATCCATCCGGTCTTGAGTAGTTTTATCTTAGTCTGCAGATCCACTTCCGATGGAGCTTCTATCTGCTGCCTTAATTCCTCGGCCAATTGCAGCTTCTCATGCGCTCCTTGTGCATCTCCCATTTCCACACAAGTATAGCTAAATCCAACATATTTGGAAATGGCAGAAGAGAGGTTGCCCGCCTTCAGGGCAATGTCCACCGCTTCTTGTCTGTAAATGACAGCCGTGCTAAACTGCTTTTGATCTGTATAACAGAGTGCCAAGAGATCAATAATATTAGCCAGATTCGTTGGGACCAAGACCGGGCCTTCCTTGGCTTTAAGGCAGTAGTCAAGAGACTTCTCCAGATTGCCTTCGGAATAGCATATGCAGGCCATTAGATACAAGAGACTGCCCTCATAATCTTGCCGCCCCAGTTGGCTGGCAATCTTGTGTGCCTCTGTACAGTGGATCATCGCCTTAGATTGCAAATGGAGATGGGTGTAGTTGTAGGCATAGACCTGATTGATGACCATGACAACAAACAACAAATTTTGATTTTCGGGATGTTGTAGCCTTGCTGCTAACAGTCTTTGCTCGGTCTTCCGCAAGAGATCCAGAGAGGTTTTATACTGCTGCTTTTCATAGTGGTAGTGACCCTCCAGTACGTCAAGCACTAGTAATTTTAGTGGATCACTGGCAAGTCTCCTTCGATCTTTCTGAATCATGAGGTAAGCGGAGGAAAACTCGCTCTTGGCGAAGAGACTTCGAACCGATTGCAAATACTGGTGCAAGTCCTCAAACTGCGCTTCTTCGCTGTATTTGGTACTTGGGCTAATGTTTGGGTTGATCATGCTATCAATGTTTCCTGCCTTTTATTACAGACCTAATTTTACAATGCTTTATTTTTTGAGACTGCCTTGTCTGGGAATCGTGATGATGGCCAGCGATAATTGCTGCAGCTCATTCAAGGGCTTGTTCGTTTTGACGATTCTTATTGGCTCTGAAGAAAGTCGGTTAAGAATTTGCAAACGACGATCCAGCAATGAAAGCGCATCAGAAATGGCACTTGCTTCATTTGCGCTTTTCGATTGATTCTGCGCTATATCGCAGATAGTAAGCAGGAGGGAATTGGGTTCAAGAGAAACACTGATGCTAAGCTTTCCTACATTCGGCTCCACACAGTATTGTAGGCGCTGCCAAATTGCTTGTTCTACGATTGGCTGCAGGATCATCGGTGGGATCAAATGCTCAAACACATCGACTTCAGGCTCCACTAAAAGTTCGTACTCAAAGCATTTGCCGAATCGCAGCACGGCAATGCCCAAATAAAGCCGAAGTACCTCTAATTCTTCTTCCAGGGTGACGAGGTCATTTAGGCTATAGTTGAGGGTCATCCTCATGAGCTTCGAGTACTGCGACAAATATCGATTGGCGGCCTCTGGGTCATTTACAGCCACAAAGCTCGAAATGGAACTCAAGGAGTCAAAGATGAACTGAGGATCAATTTGACGAGCCAGAGACATCAATTCCACTCTGGACTTTTCAACATTCAGAGCCTCGCTGATCTTTCGCTCCTCAGTCAGCAATTTTTCAATCTCTTTGCGATGCACCTGCTCACTTTCGAATAGTTTAAGATTGTACTTTGCCTCGGCCTCTGCTGAAGCTGTTTTGAATCTTAGCTCTTGCTTGGATTCAGCTGCAGCCCGATGTTGAGAATACAGCTCCTTTGTGATCACTTGGTAGGCCTCAAAAACCTCAATGGCCCGATCCCGATCGTCCAGCATGATAAAGACGTCTTGCACCCGTTCATACAAGTCCAGCTTCTCAGCTGTACTCCATAGATCAAGACCCTGACAATTGTCAAAGCAATCTCGTGCGGATTCAAAATCGCCAATTTTTGCATAGTACTGAATCCAAGTAAGCACATGAGGTATAGATCGCAGAATTTGGTCTTGTTGGCTGGGGGCACTTAATTTATCTTCAGTCTGCCCGGCCATCTGCAGGTGTTCATGAGCTACGGAGGCTTTGTTCATCAGTAGATAGACGTAGGCGCAGGTAAAGTGAATATCACGAACTTGATACCAAAGCTCTTGAGCCTCCGCCTTTTCGAGAGAAAGCCTTCCCCACTGAATTGCCTGCTCATAATTGCCAAGATCTGCATGGGACAAGGTGAAGCATTCGCAAAGCTTGACGCTCAATGCAACTCCACCAGACTGCGCTGTTTTGTAGGCCAGCTGGCAATACTCCAGGCTCTTATCATAGTTGGATTCACAATAGAAGACACAGGACAGATTTTGTAAGGCCTGTACTTTAAAGACAGCTATGTCAAGCTCCAGTGCAATCTCATAGACCCTGGTGCTCTCATCGATAGAGGATTCAAACTCTTGTAAGTTGCCGTAAACCACGGAGCTAACGAGATGGGCTTTTAATTGTAGGTAGCTAAGAAGCTTGTGCTCGCCCTGTTCGGCCACTAGTCCGGCTAGTCGGACCTTTGTTTCTGTGGCAAGCTGCAATGCCTTTTCATACTCGCGAGATTGTGATAGGAGCAGGACTTCGAGCAAATCAAACCACAAGTGAGCAACAAATGAGTCCGTTTCCAGACGCATCTCAGTCAGACAGGCAGCTAGTAGCTCCTCATCATTCGCAGCCTCAGCGTTCTTGAAGCGTTCATTGAATGACTCCAGTAACTGACGCTCAGTTTCATACGATAAATGGCTTATCGTCTTGCTTGAAGCAATCTTCATTGGAAATAGGGATATAGAATTTGCGGGACGGCATTCAAAAATACTCAATATTTACCAGAACATGCAGATTGTCCAGCCTTCATTTTTGCGGGTTAAGCAAAAGAACACATTGCAATTATGCTCCAATTAAAGAGAGGCCTTATTGGTGGGAATATCAATCCAGTACTGCTCTATTAACTCTTGATCCTCAGGATTGATCACATCACGCCAATACTGGCCGCCATTCTTGATGATGGTTTTGGCAGAAGGTCGATTGGTCTTGTCGCAAGTCAATAGGGCTCGACACACTCCGAGCTTTCCCGCCTCGATCAAGGAGAGCTCCAAAATCTTTGTGGCATATCCCCGGCGTCGACAAGAAGGGGCTACTCCGTAGCCAATATGCCCACCTCGGCCCAGCATGTCTCTGTTCAGATAGTGTCGAATATTACTGGTGCCTACGATTTTTTCATCTACAATCAGCCAGAAGCTGCTGTGATGCACCCAATCTCTATCTTGCATTTTGCTAAAGCTGTTGAGCTTTTCAACCATGCTGTCAAAGTCCTCATAATCATAGCGTAAGGTGAAAGGAACCATATGCTCACCGGTGCGCTCCCAATCGGCGATCATTTCGAGATAGGCGTCTCGATACTCTATAGAGGGTCTCACAAACTTCATAGGCATTGTCTTTGGGATCAATCTTATGGATTATAAACCCTAGCACTTCGAAGATGGTTCCCCGGACCTTAGGCGAGTTGGCCAGCTATGAATCCGGTAGCCCAGGCAGCTTGAAAATTATAGCCACCTGTGATGCCATCGACATCCAGCACTTCTCCACAAAAGTAAAGATGTTCGCATGCCTTGCTGGCCATGGTCTCAACATTTACTGACGAAATAGCGACGCCTCCACAGGTAACAAACTCCTCCTTGAAGGTAGTCTTGCCACGTACCTCGTACTCATCATTACATAAGAGATGCACGAGGCGATTGATTGACTTTTTGGGTAACTCGGCGCAAATCTTATCGGCTGCTATCTCTGCCTTCTCAAGGAAGTACAGCCACAGCCGCTCCTGGATGCCGAAGATCCGCAGATTGGATATCTTTTTCTTAGGATTCTCTTGTAGTCCGGCACGCAGTTCCTGAGTAACCAGATCCTGGTTTTGCTGATTGACCCAGTTTACCTGCGTTTTGAAATGGTAGTTCATTTCACTCAGAGCACGTGCTCCAAAGGCGGAAAGCTTCAATACTGCCGGACCAGACATCCCCCAATGGGTAATCAAAAGTGGCCCTTCGGATTTCAAAGAAGTTCCCTGTATAGACATCGCTGCCTCTTTTGCTACTACGCCCATTAGTTCACGGACAGGATTTCCGGGCATATTGAAGGTAAAGAGTGAGGGTACTGGATCAGCGATTTCGTGCCCTAAATCTTCCAACCATTGCAGGCCGGTTCGCTTTGGTGAGCCACCGGTTGCCACAATGACCTTGTCGTACTGTAGCTGTTGCTCTTTAAAGATCAGCTTGAGTCCAGCCTCTACTGGGTGCAGGGCTTGCACTGCTGCCCCCATATTGACTTCAATGCCCAATCTATTCACTTCTGCAAAGAGACAATCTATGACTGTTTGAGAATCATCTGTCACTGGAAACATGCGACCATCGGGTTCTGCTTTTAGTTTCACACCTCGCTGCTCAAACCAGGCATGGGTATCGGTAGTATTGAATTTGCGAAGGGCGCGCTTCATGAGTTTTTGCCCACGCGGATAAGCCTTTACCAATTCTTTTATGCTGGAACTGACGTTGGTAACATTGCATCGACCGCCTCCGGAAACCTTCACCTTCGATAGTACTTTCTTGCTTTTCTCAAACAAGGAAACTTCTGCCTGAGGATGATGTTCTTTGCAGGAGATAGCGGCAAAAAACCCTGCTGCTCCTCCGCCGATAATGGCTATGCGCATTTGTTTTTGGTGTTTTTGGTGTTTTTTGTGCCTAGTGTTTGGTGTCTAGTTTCTGGTGCTTGGCTCGTAGCGCTTTATTCGCTCCTTTCCAACAGTCCTTCGACTACGCTCAGGAACCGGGCTGCGGGTGATACTTTTGTGCCTAGTGTTTAGTATCTAGTTTCTAGTGCTGGGCTTGCAGCGCTTTATTCGCTCCTTTCCAACAGTCCTTCGACTACGCTCAGGAACCGGGCTGCAGGTGATACTTTTGCTCTTTTTGTGAAAACGAGACTTGCTAGTGACTTGACACTAAACACTTGACACTAAACAATAGAAACTATTCCGACAAATCTGCCAGTCTTTGCAATCGTTCTGCTTCATTTGCTTGTAGCCATTTGTCTTTTGACAAGAGTTCATAGGCCTGTCGAAAGTACGGTTTGGCTTCCTCTGCTTTCTCTTGTAGTAGCAAACACTCTGCAATTTCCTCAAAGACATAGCCGCTGGGATCGGAGCCTGCTGCTTGTTTTTCCGCTGCAAGATCCATTTGACTTTGAAGGGCTCTCTCTATCTGTCCAAGAGATCGATAGGTACGGGCAATGGTCCACTTGGCTATTTCGGCACCACGATGGTCCTTTTGTTCCAGTCGCCAGTTTAATGACTTCTCGAAGAGCTCCAGGGCCTTCTCATAATTGTCCATATCATGGTAGGTCCAGCCGATATTGTTGTAGAGAGGACCCAGCCATTTTCTAGCTCTTTCATTTTGGCTGGCCTCTGCAAGTTCCATGGCCTTGAGGTTCCACTTCAATTGGGATTCTCCGGGTTCGGAGATGCCTAGCATGTGGGCAGCGTCTACCAGATAATAATCTTCATTATGCACCTTGGCAAGCTCGAAAGCCAATAGAAACTGCTCCGAGGCTTCCGCTTTTTTGTTGGAGGAATTGTAGGTGCGGCCACGCTCCAGATGATATCGGATCTTTGGAATCGACATTTCCGCTGTCAGCATTTCCTTTAGTTCGCCCAAGATTTCAAGTGCTTGCTCAAAGTTGTGCTGCAGGCTTTGTGTTCTGGCAAGTTGACTGAGCAATTCAGCCTCATAACTTTTGTTTCCAGCCTGCCTTACTCGAACCAGCAATTCCCGAAACTTTTGTGCCGTATCTTCGGGCTTTTGATAATTCCATAAGGTATCGATCTTTGGAAAATTCTCGTCTTGTTTTTGCTCTTGGCTCATTATGTTGCTTTGGCTGGCAAGATAGTATTTGCCCTTTCAGTATGCAAGTAGATCAAGAGCTAGTGCTACGCAAACGAAGTTCGCACCTCCTTTAAGGGCTTATCTTTCTGTCATACATCGTTGCTCGTCAATCGCGTAGATAAGGCTATGCTCCATCCTCACGCCTTGTCTGACAAAAAGATAAGCTCCTC
>JAHDDV010000537.1 GCA_020629205.1 Chitinophagales bacterium
CAAAACAAGCATTGCGAGTTCGGCTATGAATTTCTATCTTCCATTATATGCCCAACACCATGAAACCACACTTGCTTCTAAGTCTATCAATTTTCTTTTGTCTTACAGTGCATGCACAATTTACAGAAGTGCAGGTGCTGGAGGCAGATCACAATACCAGGTACGGTGTTGAGTTCAGATGCTTTGCTGATCTAAATGGGGATGGTGAAAAAGATCTTGTGCTGGCAGATTCCTGGCTCCTGGCTACGGAGGAAGGTGACTTTAGCCAGCCCACCTACTTTGATACATCCTACGAGTTTCTTGCCTTCTTCCCGGTAGATATTGAAGGAGATGGAGATATTGATCTGGTCCCTCGAATGGTGGAGACGGTGGAGCAGATACCCGTAGAAGGGGTGCTCGCGCTGATCAATGACGGAGAGGGGAATCTGGGGCTACAGCAAGTGCTGGGATTCCTGCAAGCGGCTGTGCTTTTAGCAGATGATATGGATGGCGATAGTGATCCGGATCTGCTAATATCGGATGGGGATAAACTATCCTGGTATCTCAATGCAGAAGGCTTCGATGCGGCAGATAAAGTAGATGTTTTCGAGCTGCAGGGATCTAGGTACTATGGCATGCCGAGTGTAGCTGATGTGGATGAAGATGGCTATCTGGATTTGCTTATGTTCAATTTCATGTTTGAATATGATGATTATTGGGATGTCACAACGCATGATCTGATTCTCGAGTGGTGGCAGAATCAGGGAGCAAATTCATTTGCTGGAGTAGATTTGTATATAGAATACCTGGAGCAACCTGGTTATTCAGATTTGTTCCATCTTCAAGAAGAGGCCCCTCACGTAGGAGACTTCAATAATGATGGATGGCAGGATGTCTTGTTTTACTATGAAGAACAATGGCAATTGATTCAAGGAAGCAGTGTTGGCTTTTCGCCTTCGGAACAGTGGTCGGAAGATTGCGATGACTCACTTGTATTGAGTACAGCATCGGGAGAGCAACTTTTGTGTGTGACAGACCATACATTAGAATGGTCAGCTGATCTCTTCAACTTCGATAATTTGGAAGTGCCCGGTCATGAACTGGAAATTGAAGGGAATGATGCTGCCGTACTTGCAGAGGACTACTTAGAAATCGGATTTGATCAACTGATCCTCAGCAACAAGCAACGTAGTCAGATTGAATTATACTATCCAATCGAAGAGGGGGGCTGGAACATGGAAGTCTTATATCAGGCTGACATTAGCAGCTATACAGACTATGCTGTCCTGGACCAAAATGAAGATGGACACCTGGACATCTTGCTTTTCCACAAGACGGGCAGGCTGTTGGAGACCATGTGGAACAATGACACGATTCCGCTGGATGCACCTGGAAGCCGAAATGAACTATCTCATAATCCCTTTGAGTATGTTTTTAATCAGGAACGTCTGTTTGTCATCGAAGGTAGCTCTGGTGACGAGCGATATATGGTGGAATACCTGACAGATGAACAAGGCCAAGTGATCGATAAGGATAGTCTGTTTCTTGCCTGGCCTAGCGGCAGTAATATGCATATTTTCAAAGTGCTAAGCCAAGACTTTTTCTCTGAAGGAGATATCAATGCGCTGATGTACGGAGGCGGAGAATTGAGCTTGCAATCGATAGATGGCAATACTTCGAATAGCTACATCAAGAGCATGTCAGGCTCAGGGAATTCTAAAGTCTTCGATATCGTAGACGTGGATGGGGATGGAGATCAGGATGTGTTTTATACTAATGAAAGCTCTAGCGCTGAGGAAGGAATCTTTGTATTGGAGAATAATGGGCAGGAACTCCTGGGTCCAGTCAAAATTGAAGCTGATGTTGAAATTGACAAAGCCTATCCAGTATTCTTGGATGGGGATGATCTGGTCGACTTTCTAGCTGTGACAAAGAGCGATAGTTTGGTCCTGCTCACCCAGACAGCAGATGGAGGAGCCAGCTTCCAGCAGCTGCTATATGGTGCAACTACGCTCGCATTCCCACACTTTTTTGATGCTGATCTCGATGGGGATCAGGACTTTGCCGTTTTCATTTATGAAAATGCCTTGAGCCCGGAGATCAATAGGTTTTACACAAACAATGGGGATGGCACAGTCACGGAATCTGAACTAATGAATGATCCGGGCTTTAGCTATTTTGAAGCAGCTGACCTGGTCGGGGATGCACATCCAGAACTCATACAATACACCAATGGACTCAATCGCCTCCGAATTTATGCCAATGATTTGTCTGTTGAGGAACCACCACTTTACAGCGGTTCTTTGCAAGAGGAAAATAGCCTTTCCCTTTTTCCTAACCCGAGCAAGGACTATTTGCAAATCGAGGGCTTGCAGGAGACTGCGGA
>JAHDDV010000111.1 GCA_020629205.1 Chitinophagales bacterium
TACACAATACACAATACACAATACACAATACACAATACACAAAAATACTACTCCTTCAGCAACTCAGGAAATTTTGCTTGAAAGCGCTTGAGCCTGGGAATAGATACGGCTTGAACGTAAGGGTTTGTGGGATTGCGACGCTCGTAATTTTGGTGATAATCTTCGGCAGGATAGAATGCCTTGAGGGGCACCAACTCTGTTACAATCGGGGCGGGGAAGACGGCATCTGCAGTCAGTGTAGCCATGTAGGCTTCTGCGACACCTTTCTCCTCAGGGGACTGATAGAAGATGACCGAACGATACTGTGGCCCGCGATCATTGCCTTGTTGATTGGGCGTGGTGGGATCATGGGAGCCGAAAAAGACCTTTATCAAGGTCGGGTAATCGACAATGTTTGGGTCGTAGTAGACTTCCACCGCTTCGGCGTGTTTTGTACGAGCGGAACTGACTTCCCCGTAGTTAGCCTTCTTGGCATCGCCGCCGGAATAGCCGGAAATGACTTCCTCCACTCCTTTGACACTTTCAAAAATGGCCTCTACGCACCAGAAACATCCGGAGGCAAAATAGGCTTTGCTGTATCCCGATAGATCTTTATCACTCTTTTGCGCTTCTGCATGACCGGCATTGCTATGTGAACAAGATAGCAGGAGACTTAGCATGCAAAGGAAAAGGAAATTTTTCATGGTTAATGAATTGTTTATTACAAAACGAAGAGGTAGCAAAAATGTTTGGCTGATTGTATGCTGCTGGCTTGAAATTCTTGTCCGGGGGCGGTCGAACTAGATAGGAAGAAATCGCCTTTGATACTCAAGGAATCGATTAGTCAGGTCCTTCCAATCTGATCGCAGACCCTTGACTTCAACATTGAGGGAGGCAGCCGCATGAGCATAGGCCATAGCAGAGGCAAGCTCACCTGTTTGCTGGTAATGGATGACAAAGGCAGTAGCGAAAGTGTCTCCTGCGCCCGTCGCATCAACCTCCGTGGTCGGCCAGGCTGGATAATGAGTGGTCTGCTCCCTTGCATAGGCTGTGGCTCCTTCCTTGCCATGTGTCATGACTACTAAGGGCACCTGCTGACAAATTTTCTGTAGCCAATCTTTATGACCGTTCAGGTCTTCTTCGCTTAAAATAACCAGGTCAATACCGGAGAGCTGTGTCCATTCCATTGCTTTGGCAAACACACGCCCGGAAAAATCCCAGTTACGCAAGCAGCCTTGAATAGTGCATACTTTTAAGGCTTGTGGGAAGGCACGAGCAATGCTTAGATCTACCTCATTGGCGATGGGGCAGAGAAAGAGAATCGGAGGCTTTTCGAAGTTATGCAAGAGCTGCATTACGTTTGTTGCCTCCAAAGTTGCTGCTCTGGAGTGAAGCCATTGAATCCTTTGTTGATTGACCTGTTTGTTTTCGAAAACAGTATTTTCGGAGGCGGGGATTCGAAGCAGCTGGATCTCCTCAAACTGAGTCAAAGCACTAAAGTCTTCCGCTGTGCTGGTGACCAAACCAATATTATCTAAGAAATTTCGCGCAAGCAGAGCGGCGTAAGAGGCAGTTCCTCCTAGCACAAAATCCTCTCCTACTTTGTCCAGACAAACATGTCCGACGAATAGGATATCGATTGGCTGAGTCAGTGACATAGGGGAATATTCAGCTACTATCTACCTACAAAACCAAGTGTGAGGTAAATCATTATGGTCACAACAACAAGAAAAATACTGAGTGGCTTTGCGAAGCGCCAGCTCTGCATATTTACAGCCCCAACATCCTGAATCGTAAAACGTTCCTTGACAGGGTGGAGCATTGAAGCGAGGTGCATGACGATAATGTTGAGGACAAACTCGATGCCCCAAATGTGGACAAAGTGCATATCGACTTTGATCACAAAGTTCATGATCACGTAGAAAGCCAAACCGAAGAAGAGTCCGCACCTGGCGCCAAAGGCAGAGACCTTGGGAAAGAAGAAGCCAGCTATGATGACTGTTGCCATTGGGATGAAGAAGATGCCATTTAACTGTTGTAACAATTGATAGAGACCGTCTGGCGCATTGGCCACAAAAGGGGCCACGAAAATGGAGACGATGGCTAAAATGGCAGAGGCTGCTTTGCCAACATTGACCAGTCTTTTGCTGCTTGCTTTTGTATTGATGTATCGATTGTAGATACCGAGACTGAAGATGGTAGCAGCACTATTCAAGACACTATTGAAAGTGGAAAATACAGCCCCAATGAGCACGGCGGCAAAGAAGCCGGTCATCCATAGTGGCAATACTTTCTTGACCAGCATTGGATAAACCAGGTCTTGATTTTCGTAGTATCCCGTGTTGAAATAATAGAAGCCAATCAAGCCCGGCAGCACCACGATGAGTGGTACTAATATTTTGAGAATACCGGTATAGAGTAATCCCTTTTGTGCTTCCTTGAGGCTGGAAGCGCCGAGAGCCCTTTGGATGATCGATTGGTGCATAGTCCAGAAGTAGACCTGATTGATGATCAAACCGGTGAAGAGCACATTAAAGGGCAATATGGCATCACGTGAGCCAGGGCCGATGGAGGGTTCCAGACTAATCACATTAAATTTCTCGGGGCTGTTGTTAAACACCTCCATTAGTCCGGCAATAGGATTACCAGCTCCAATATCTGCCAGGGCAATCAGGGGCACGGCGATGCCAAAGAGTAGAAGACCATAGCCATTCAGTGTATCGGTATGAGCGATCATTCTCAAGCCACCAAAGACGGCATAGATAGAGCCCAAAAGTCCGATTACAATGACGGTTAGCCAAAGCGCCTGCACTTCGCTAATGTCGAGTCTATGAGAGACATCAAAGAGGCTTTCGATATTGAGGGCACCCGTGTAGAGTACGATTGGTAATAGCGTGCATACAAAGGAGATGATTAGCAATGCTGCAATGAGTGTTCGTGTGAGTCCATCAAAACGTTTTTCGAGAAACTCAGGGATGGTGGTCAGGCCCATTTTGAGGTATCGAGGCACGAAGTACATGGCAGCAATGACCAGTGCAACGGCAGAGGTAACTTCCCATGCGATGATCATTGAGCCATTTTTATAGGCCGAGCCATTCATTCCGATCAAGTGCTCTGTGGATATATTGGTGAGCAAGAGCGAACCAGCGATGACAACACCGCTAAGGCTTCTACCACCGAGGAAATAGTCGTCTGGAGTTTCGATTTTGTCCTTCCTGAGTTTCCAGGAGGTATAGAGGAGCACAAAAAGTGTAAAGGCAAGAAAGCCGAGCAAGGTGATCATAAAGGCAGCTATTAATGCCTCAATTTAATCAAATCTTATCAGACCTTCTCTTTGTCGCGTTTGAGCAGCAGCGTCTTGGCCATTCCGTCATGCCAGGCCTTTCTTTCGGGATTGAAGAATATCCATAGCACCCCGAGGAAAAGAGCCATGATGGAGATGATCTTGAGGCCGTTTCGAATGGCGGATCTACCAAGTGAGATTCGATTTCCATCATCGTCGGTTACCTTGAGACCCATCCAATGTTTACCGAGGGTACCTTGAAGCGGTGAAGCATCCATGACCAGGCCATAAAGCACCCATAAGATCAGGGAGATATTGCGGATCTGCGCTTCCATTTCCTGAAATGGCTTTTTGTATGCCTCTGTCATGGGATTGTTCATATGCTGGAAGGTAATCTCATCAAAACCCATGAAGAAATAGTAGAAGCAAAACACAGCCGTGCTGATCGGCAATAGATCGATGAAGTAGGCGTAGAGACGTTTGGCTGGAGATCCGAGTTGATCTGTCATGGGCTTTGTTTAAGTTGATCTGCCTGTTACCAGGTCTTAAGATCACCAGCTACAAAATCCCACTCTGGAGTTTTCAGGGTATCAGAATGCTTCAAAGAGTACCAAGGACTCAAATGATGATCATTGGGGTTGATTAGAACCTGCATTTCCTGTGCGGGCATATAGCTTTGGCCCAGCAAATATAGCTTTTCGCCACTTACTTTGTTAATGGCCATATCCAATACTATCACCGCATGCCCGGGAGATCCTCCCTGCACAAAGAGATCACCTATTTGCATGTCGGCCAAGGCTCTGGCTTTCATCTCTTTCGAAAGCGAAAGTGTGCCTGCATAGGTCCATAGCGATTCCAGATAGCTCCAGTAGCTTTTGTCGGTTACTGAAGAGTCGGCTCGAAGATCCCAGGAAACTTTGTTTCCATTTACCTTGAGGCGGTTTCCTGCTGCCCAGCTGGCATAGTCCATCTCAAATCCATTGGTGAGATGGAAGCTGATTTCCGCTTCTCTTCCATTTGCGCGCAGATAATCCGCTCGCAATCGCATGGCTGCGTCGGCGCATTGATGAAGGTCTCTCCTACCGATCTTTTGGTCCAGGACGGCCATGTAGATTCCATCAGAGACTTTCTTTTTCCCATCATAATAGCGAACCTGTTCTCCGGCTTTCTTTAGGGGAAGCTTTCTTAGGTACTGCCCAAAGCTTGCTTTTGCCACCGGTATCCGCTCAAAGGATTTGGGAAGACCAATTCTGGATTCCAGATCCATGCCCTTTGGGTCGATAACAGCTAAGTTATCATGATTGTGATGGCTCTTCACCAATGAACTAGTTTGTTCCGACACAGGCTCTTGCTGTCGGCTTTGACAAGACAAAAAGAAAAACGAGAAGAAAGTGAATATTACAGTTCTTATCATACCCTAAGCGCAAGTTCAAGGATTCTTTTGTTTTCAAACAAACCTTGGAGGTACTCCTCTCCAAACCTTCCGGTTTCTTCCGTTTGCAGCATTTCTTTGAATTGTCTTTGCGAAACCCATTTGACTGCATCAACCTCATCGCTTATTTCGAATGCATCGGCGTCGTAGTATCCTGTGGGCAAGACTGCTGCCCAGACATCCACGATGGAGGGTCCACTGATATAAGAACGCAAGACCCATCGTTCTGTATCCTCCCGAAAGGTCAATCCAATCTCTTCTTCTGCTTCCCGCATCATCGCTAGTTCGCTATGCTCTCCCTTTACCGCACTACCGCCAGTCATGGACCATATGCCTGGTTTTGACTTGAGATGAGCGCCTCGTTTCTGAATCAACATCTCACCCTGGCAATTGAAAATCCAAAGGTGAACAACAAGATGATATCGGTCATCTGGCATGGGTAATCCACGTTGGTGTGTTTCTCCGGTTAGCGTTCTGTCTCTCGTGTACAAATCCCAAATTTCCATAGGCTTTAACTTTATTTATTTGAGCAATGTGTATTAAACATCACTTGTCTGGGATAAGTTCCGAAATAAAAATGGGAGTTTTAGTATAGGAGCTGGTTACTTCCAGAATTTCCACCAGGGACGGCGCTTAGAGCCCTGTTTGAGGCGCAGTTGCACCAGCTGGTGAATGGTTGGACAGTCTTGTGCACCCTTCAAAATGATCCAGTCATGATCAGTAGGATCAAATTGCAAGGTCAGACCAAAGCGTTTGCAATAATGGTCAATGCTGTCCAAGTCAAAGAGGTAGCACTCTTCATCATCCCAGACATGCACTTGACCGGGCTCCGGCCCCTCAAAATCGAAAGGCTCACCTCGATTAACCATTTCACAGTCTGTACTGTAGCAGGTATCAATCAGCCGCAGTTGCTTTCCGTCTTCATAATAAGCAAAGTAATAAGAGTCGGCCGTGGTTTGTGCAGTGGTTACCAATACCTCACAGACATAATCCCTGGACCAGGTCTTGGCCCATGACTCCATTTTACGAAAGCTATTGTGGCGGATGGTGATCCATCCATCTTCCGACTCTCTGATCAGCAGGTAATTGGGAACAGCGTGTTCATCAGACAGAAAGCTAGAGCAATAATCTTCAGGATAAGCTCCAAAGCGCCGATCTTTTATCGCAGCCAGCCGCATCACTGATTTGACTAGTGATTCCAGGTCAGCATTTCTAACATGTATTGCAGTAAAGGTAGCCATGTAGGAGTCGAAAATTGCTAGTGCTTTGAAGAGAATCTGAATCGATATTCTACTTCAAATGGTCGAGACAAGATCAAAATTCATACCTAAGGGATAGAGAATCAATAAAGTCCATTTTGACTTGCTGGAAATGATTTATCCATCGTTATTTTTCTCCACCAGCCATCAAGGATGCTGTCAAAAAATGCCTTGTCTAAATCATTTCTAGCGGCGGCAAAATCAGACAGTTATTGATTCCCAATCCCTAAAGACCAGAAGCCTTGCTCTGTTTCTCGATCACTTTTTCAAACAAACTAGGTAGCTTCCCGTTCGGTATGGAGTTGTATTTACTACTCAGTCATTGGGCTTCCAGCACTTGGCAATCAAGTCTGCGGGTGAGTAATCCTAGCACATGCGCGGCTGTCCAGGAAAAGTGCTCTGCATTGAGTCCCTTTCCAGTCTTTGGATGATAGTTTTCATGGAGACTGGTGCCTTTCTTGGTTTCGCTAAGGCATTGGAGGATTTTTTCTGTAGCTTGATCGGCTTCTTTATTGAAGCCATAGCTTCGCAAGCCAGCCACGGCAAAGTAAGCCTGATCGATCCATACAGGGCCTCTCCAATAGCCTTCCGTCGGATCAAACTTCTCGTGATCTGCGCTTAAGGTAGGAAAAGGC
Source organism: Chitinophagales bacterium (assembly GCA_020629205.1). GTDB lineage: Bacteria > Bacteroidota > Bacteroidia > Chitinophagales > UBA2359 > JAHDDV01. Next base: position 6,589 of record JAHDDV010000111.1, read on the forward strand.
ATACGGGTATAAAACTTGCGAGGGTTGGTCAAGGTAGAGAGCATTTGACTCGCCTGACTCATCGTTGCCAATCCAGCCCAGAGGCTGATCCAGGCTTCGGAACCTTGCGCATCCCTTATCAAGTTTCCTTCCAAATCGGTATCATAGAACCAGCTGGTTTGTGGGTCCCAAAATTGTTTTCGAATCCTCTTGCCCAGCTCCTCTGATTGTACAATTAGCTCCAGTCTATCAAATTCATGACCGAGTTCCTTGCAAATCTTGATCAAGAACTGCTTTTCTGCAAAAAGAAATGCATTAAGGTCTACACTTTCTTGATCCATAGACCATGCATTTGGGCCGGATTGCACCATGTTTGCTTTGTCAAATCGCACTGCATTGTCCATGCCGCTTTCCCATCGAGCTGCAAGCAAGGTCCCATCTGTGGAGCCATACTCACATAGTCCATCCTTGTCCACATCTCTTTCCTTATACCACCATTCATGATAGGCCTTTAACTTTGGATAGAGTTCTTTTAGAAAAGCTATGTCACCGTCTGCCTCAAAGCACTTCCAAACGGCCCAGGCTGCAAGAGGGGGCTTGGTATTCCTCCAATTGTGCTTTTCATCCAGCGTATCTCGAAAGACACAATCGGCTACAAATCCATTGGCAGACTGATAGTCGAACATGGCGCGAATATGATTTTTAGCTAGGTCCTGATGACTCGGTGCCATCATTGCTGCATGTTTCCAAGTATCCCAGGCCCAAAAGCCATTAAACCAAATCCGATGATAGGATGGGAAAAGCCCTTCATGCTTCAGCTCCCCTGCTGCTACGCGCCAGTTGTTTTGCAAAGTAGCCAGCGAGCGCATTAGTAGATGCTTATTGTTTGCTGTCTTCCATTCTTCGGGCATTTCATTCCATAGGACATTGTGGGCAATCATCTTCTCCTTCTCTCGCTCAGCCAGGAAATGGTTGAATCCCTGTGATACGATTGTGCGATTCTTATTCAGGAGTTCGTTGGCAGGCAATTCGAAGCTAAAGCTGTGACAGATAAAAAAGTCAATGGACTGCTTTGGCTGGATGATGCTATAACCATAATCAATTTCGTAAGATCGGGTTTGGGCTCTAATCTGAAAGTTCCCCTTGTCAGGCAAGCTGATCAAACCAGCAGCATTTGATTTGCTGGAGTGAATCTCCAGTCCAGCGGCATTTATTGAGAAGCGAGTACCTGGAAGATCAAGGCTACCTGACCAATGTGGTCGAAACTTAAGATATTCATCACCATTATTCTGAACGCTGACCCTAATACAGGCAGAATGCTCATCCAGAAAGCTAAGGCCCATTGTAATGAGCATATCCTTATCCTGAAATGTCTGTCTTAAATAACTCAAACGGGAAAAAGCCTTTCTCTTGCTATGTGCCCAATCGAAGATAGGATCTCCCTCTTCATCCAACATGTCAAAGCGAGAAAGCGCAGGACTAATCCACTTTCCATTCTCTTGAGTCATGATGAAGGGACCGGAAAAACCATTGTAGAAGGCGGCAGAATCAGGCATGCTGTAGGCAAACCATGCGCCATTGTCAGAAAAACAATTGATGGATCGATCGGCAGTAGAGTCTGGGGTACCAATATACTCAAAGGCAACTTGTCCTTGTAATTGACATATGCAAGCTAACAACAGGGATAAGGAAACTACAATGCCTGATCTTAGCTTGTTGTTGAGCATATCTATTTCAGTTTAGTGATGGTGCTGCGCCTCTTTCTGCGCTAGTAGCTTCTTTTGATACCTACCTTGCACAAGGTCGGTGATGACCAAGATAGTTAATACAAAGTAGAATGTAGCCTTACTCATAGCTTCAATATGATAGCCAAAGAATTCAAGATGGGCTAAATGCCCTCCTTCTGTGACCAACATAATCCCCACTAGCAAAAGAATAAACAAACCAAGGACTTCATACATTCTGTTCTTAGCAAGAAAATCTGAAATCTTGTCAGCCAAGACGATCATCAGTATACCACCGATGATAATAGCGGTCGCCATTACCCAAAACTCTTTAGTCAGGGCCATTGCACTTAGCAATGAATCGAAGGAGAAAACCAGATTCATGATCACAATCATAGTGATAACCTGTGCCACAGACTTCGTTCCCTTTCCCTGAGCATCTTCGTGTTCTTCGAGGGAAATCATATGCCATATTTCCTTGATTGCTGTGTAGATGATAAATATGCCTCCCAAAAGGACGATAATACTATGGATGTTAAAGGAACCACCAAAAACAGAGTTATGCGGTGTCCAAACCGGATGTTGAAAGTAGTCGATCACACTTACCAGTACAAATAGCAAGATGATCCGAAGTACAATTGCCAGTCCTATGCCCACTTTTCGCACCATGGTGCGCTGATCTTCCGGCGCACTCTTGGATTCCAGCGAGATGTAGAGTAGATTATCAAAGCCCAATACTGCCTGCAAAAGAATCAGCATTCCAAGAGTCAAAAAATGTTCTATGGAAAAGCTAGGTGCAAAGACTACTTCAGAGAGGATCATATGGCAAAGGTTAGTTTGACTGCAAATTTACAATCGTTTGGCGACTTGCCAACTTAAAGAAAATGAAAATTAGGCAGTGATGCCATTGTTGTACCCTCCTGCGCAGATGGTGAGCGATCTGGACTTTGGCCGTGCATTTAGGCTTACCCCTATCAGGAGTTCCTCATGGCCCATGTTCTCGGTAAGACCTGTCCAGAGGTTTGTGATATCTGCATGGGAGATGCCACCTGGGCCAACAGAAACCTTAATCATGGCATGTTTGGCACCTTTTAGTCCTGATTTTGGGAATTGCTCTGAGTCAAGAATTCGACTCGCCGCTTCGACATAATCTTCCTCGTTTAGGAGCAGATCACTAGAAGCATAGCACAAACCAGGCTTTTTCATATAGGATTGAAAACGTTGAGCATCTGCGGGTCGGGCCTTGGCCGCAGCATGGATGTCAATTAGATCTTTTGCAAAAGTCGCCAGTTGCCGCTTTGCCTCTGCAAGTGCACCATGCAAAGACAAATGTCCAAATTGTGCACTAATTCGATCATTGGCGAAGACAAAGATATTGCTCAATTGCTTCAACTCAGCAACGACCATTCGGGCATTATTGGCTCTCTGAGGGCCCTCAAATGAAAAAGGAAAGCTCATAACACACAGAACCCTCTTATTTCGCTTTAGCGCCAACTTTGTCACTTCAATAATACCAGCAGATCCAGTACCTCCACCGAGGCAAGCAACAAGGATCAGAAGATCATCAACCGCATCAATCATCTCGACAATCGCAGCGGCAGAGGAGCGTACCGCCATACCTCCCTTTTCCATATCTCCTCTGGCACCTAGGCCCTGCAAACGATCTTCCCCTATCAAAAGACTATTGATAAGCCCACAGTCCTCAAGTGCTTTGGCATTTGTACCAATCGCAGCACAATTGATGCCAGCATCCAAACGCTGCAATGTCTTCAGTATCATTCCTGCCCCAGCACCGATTCCTACGACTTTAGCCATCTTCTTATCAATTTAACGGAAGTTCGAGAATCAACAATTCCTTCTCTCCGCAGACATTCTCAACAGTACAGGCCCTCTTCTCTTTAAGCATAAAACCCTGTTTTTCATAAAGATACCTTGCCCTGCTATTATCTTCAAATACATCTAACCACAAGACCTTGGCATTCAGTTGCTCTTTAGCTCGATTCTGTACCCATTGCATAGCCGCTTTTCCAAAGCCCCTCCCCTTTTCAGCCACCACAATTCGTTTCAACTCAACTCTTTGATCACTGTCGTCAAGACCATCCAGCAATACAAATCCGACCGGGCGACTTTCGTGCATTAGTGTCCAGTGTTCCTTGTTAGAAGATTCAATAAAAGCTCTGTGATGCGATTCTTCTGAGGGACAAATGAAGGCTCGATTTTCCGCTTCCATTTCCCATTTAACACACAACGGTACTAGCTCCATTGTCGTTTCTACCAAAACTAGATCAATAACATTCATAGATAAAGGATTCATAAGACCGAATAATCGACTCGATTTTGGGATTGTACCAAAAATAAAGCAATGAAAGCAGAATTCGCAACTGAGTTTTGCTAGAATCTATCGCCAAATGCGGCGTTTTAGGAGCTTTATATCAAGAGAGGCCTAGGGTTAGCAAAAGACCAGCAATGGAGATGGCAAGAATTATTGTCTTTATTAAGTTAAATACCAGCTTTTAGGATCAAATTACACTTATCGCCCCCTTTTTTTTATGATCTTCAGGCTTACGTTTTTGACATAAGAATTACAAAACTCGCTTTATGAATCAATTTGCCCTGGTATTGATGGCATGCATGATGACTATCTTTGCACAACAGCAAAGCTGTGCTTTGCTGGATGAATTTCCTCAAGCCCCACAGGAACAGCAGCAGCAAAAGCCCCGTGTAGACCCGAGTACAAAAAAGATCGAGGGACCATCTGACGGACAAACATCCAATAAGACTTCCAAGAAGAAGACTGGCAAGGAAGCAAAATCCAATACCAGTCAGGATTCTGGGGAAGTCTCCCAAAAGTCCAGACTGAACGTCTTGCTGAAAAAGGATGCTGATCCAGCTGCTTTAGAAAGAACATTCAGATCCTATAAGCTGAAAAAACAGTCCCAATCCAGTAGGACGGAAAATCAATGGATTTACAGCTTTGACTACAGAAACCACGATATCAACAAACTGATTGCAGCCTTGTCTTCAAATACTTTGGTACAAAAAGTAACTGCAGTCGAATAATCCCAGTAACAGAACAACATCTCCAAAATACAACTATGAGAATTATCTTTTTAGTGTTTTCACTTGCCCTCCTTGTCTGGATGGCTCCTGATACCACAGCTCAGACAGTTTCCACGCCTGAGTTTACGGTGGAAGTCACGCATGCTGTCAAGCTCGGCAAAACAGAAAGAATCAGTGACCGACTTGACATCGCCAATACCGATTACACCAAGCTAAAGAAAGACAAAAAGAAACGAAAGATCGTGCAAAACTTTGCCGGACGTGGGCTTCCACAAGACCCACAGCCTGGGGCCATGCCTCAGGGTCCGGACCCTGTTTGGCAAAAATCAATAAAAGGACCTAAGAATCCTCAAACAGGAACAAGGCAGCCAGCGACTGCAATTGAGCCATTGATCAATATCACTGGTTTGACACAAGGAAGCAATGGACCGGTTCCACCAGATCCAAGTGGCGACATCGGAAAGAACCACTATGTACAAATGGTCAACGCTACGAGAATCCGAGCATTCCATAAAGATGATGGAGATACTTATGGTTCTACATTCTCTGGCAATTCTCTCTGGACTTCTTTCGGCCTCCAGGGATCTGGAGATCCAATTGTACTCTATGACCAGTCACGCGATCGATGGATTTTGACGGAATTTGCCGATCCGGGAGGGCCTCAACCGAACACACTTTTTATCGCCATTTCGGAAGATGAAGATCCACTTGGAGAGTATGAAGTATACCAATTTGGAACACCCAATTTCCCGGATTATCCAAAATACACGATTTGGGATGACGCACTGTGCATCACCACAAATGAGCAGGGACCTTTGGCTTGTTACTTCATCGATCTGGAAGCACTAATGGACGGCGATGCCAATCCAACGATACAAAGATTGACCGTTCCCGGATTGCCGGGCACACCTGGTTTCTTTGTGGCAACACCGGTAGATTGGTCTGGTACTATAGCCCCTCCAAACACAACCGGGCCAATGTTCCTTAGATTACACGATGATGCCTGGCAAGGGAATCAAGATCAAATCGATGTCTATAGTGCAGAAATTGATTGGGAAAATGAAAACAATACAAATCTAACGCTGACCGAAGTCCCTGTAGCAGATTTTGATTCTGATCCTTGCTCTTTCGGCGGTGGCTTTAGCTTCGCTTGTTTGCCACAACCTAACGGCTCTGGCGTTGATGGACTTCCTGCTATCATTATGCACCAAAGTCACTACCGTAATTTTGGCACCCACGAATCAATGGTGCTCAATTTTGTGGTAGATGCCACAGGAGACAATGTTGCCGGAATTCGATGGATCGAAATGCGAAAAGAAGGATTTGGCGACTGGAGCGTGTATCAAGAAGGAACTTTTGCTCCCGATGATGGGGTCAACAGGTTCATGGGGTCTATGGCTATGGATGGAGCTGGCAATATCGGCTTGGCCTATGCAGTCGTTGGGCCAGATGATTATCTGGGTCTGAGATTCACTGGTCGACGAGCAAGCGACCCACTTGGTGAAATGACCGTAGAGGAGTATGAGATAAAAGCAGGAGGCGGAAACACTCCATTCGATAGAGTCGGTGATTACGCCCATATGAGTATCGATCCGGAAAATGACCGGACGTTCTGGTATACAGGAGAATATCAAGGTCAAAATAGTTGGGGTACCAGGATCGTGGCATTTGAAATGACCCGCGACACAGTGGATGTCACCCCTACGGCTGTACTTGAACCTGCTGAATCAGGACTCTTCGATGGCCCACAACAACTCAAAGTACGAGTCGAGAATGCCGGCCTTCAAGCCCAAAACAACTTCGATATTGCATTCAGTCTAGATGGTGCAGCACCGATAGTTGAAAACGTGCCATCTATCATTCAGCCAGGACAATCTATCGAACATACCTTCGGCGCATTGTTGGACTTGTCTGAGCAAGGCGATCACGAATTCGTAATCTACACCGCTCTCGAAGGAGATGCCAATCTACTAAATGACACCCTGAGATCTGTGGTGACTACACTAGGCCGCTACGATATTGGAGTCACTGGTATTGGCGGCATCGTGGATGGCTGTGGACCGGCAACAATGGATCTGGAAATTGAGTTGACCAATTTTGGCGCAGAAACCATCACCAGTGCCAACATTCTAATTTCTGTCAATAGCACGCTGCAAAGTGAATCCTGGCTGGGGAGTTTGCCCGCAGGTGAATCAACCACAAAAACAATCACTGTATCGGGCTTTCAAGATGGCCTCAATGAAATCACAGCTGTAACATCAAATCCAAATGGAGAGTCAGATGAAGACGAATCAAACGATAGCTTTGAGCGCTCTTTTGATTACATTGCCAATGCTGCCTTGGTGGTCCTCGAACTAAGAACAGACTTCTATGGCTCTGAAATCACATGGGATCTTGTCAATGAAAACGGAACGGAAATGGCCTCTGGCGGACCCTATGCAGATGGTTCTGAGCAAGAGATCGTACAAGAAATCTGTGTCAACCCAAATGGCTGCTACACCTTCACCATCTACGATAGCTATGGTGATGGTATTTGTTGCGGTTTCCTAACAGGAAATGGAAACTATGAAGTGATTGGACCGGATGGAGCTACTGTTGCCGAAGGTGGTGAGTTTGGCTCATCAGAGAGCACAGAATTCTGCCTCGAAGCTGGATGCCTTTTGAGCGCAGATTATGCAGTTACTCCTGAGACTTCCGAAGGAGCCAATGATGGAACACTCATCGTAACGGCACAAAACGGGGTCGGACCTTATAGCTATAGCATCAATGGAGGTGATGACTTCCAAAGCAGCAATATATTTGAAGGTCTGGGATCAGGCAACTACGAAGTGGTAATTGACGGCGGAGAAGACTGCTATTACGAAGGTGCTGCCTTCGTACCGGAATGTGGAATCACCTTCCTCGCCGAAGGCACCAATGCATCGTCCACAGATTCAGGAGATGCAACTATTGACATTACAGCCTCAGGCGGAAATGCCCCTTACCAATACAGTATTAACGGTGGGGCCAACTTCCAAAGCAGTGGAAGCTTCGAAGGTCTGGGAATCGGCACTTTTGATATTGTCATCACCGATGCCCTTGGATGCTCCACGGAAGGTGACATCACTTTGATTGCCGATAATGTCAGTGTGCAATCACTCACAGCTGGTCAACTAGTCGAGGTATTCCCTAATCCAACAGAAGGAGAATTCCGAATCAATGTACGAGGCATTTCGGACCCGGGTCCATTTATCGATATGTACATCTACAATGCCGAGGGTAAACAAATCCACGAAGGCTACCTCGTCAAATACGACGAGACCTACACGGGACTTGCCAGAATCTTCTCCTACCCTGCCGGCGCCTATTTTGTGCGGGTACTCAGCGATGATCTGGATTATACCACGAGACTGATGAAGCAATAAATCATTGCTACATAATTTAAAGAAGAGGGAGCTGCATTTGCGTGTAGCTCCCTTTTTTATTCCGCCAGTGATCTGGCTAGTTGATTGTTGATTACTTATAACACAAAAACAACATACACAATACACAATACACAATACACAAAATTAACCTGACCTTTTTTAGGAGCC
>JAHDDV010000112.1:0-3698 GCA_020629205.1 Chitinophagales bacterium
GATGCATAGCCTGGATAGAAATGGAAATGCTGGTGCTATACAGCGCCTGAGTCGCTGTGCTGGAGCTGGCTCGACGATAGGAGAGACAGATGCAGCACAGCAGCGAAGCCGCTGGAGAGTGCCAGCATTGTAATGGATAGCCAGTGATCCAGTGCCACGCCCGAAAACTGCTGTGCTCCAAATAGAATAAAAAACAAAAGCCCGAATCAAAGGAATGATTCGAGCTTTTACAATTGTGTTTTTGAGGCTTCGCTTAGCTGTCTTTTTCCACACTATTGAAGTCAAACAATAGAGAGAATCGCAGCGTATTGTCCAATGGACTGGTACCTCGGTTCTGGGTAGTAGGGATGATATAGGAGAAGTTCAATCCGAAGATATTGTACTTCAAACCAAGTCCTACGGTCATGTACTTTCTGTTGCCTTTGTACTTGTGCTCATTGTAATGTCCCACTCGTACAGCGAATTGCTTATTGTACCAGTACTCTAGTCCGAAAGAGTACATCAATTCTTGCAGCTCCTCCTTACCGCCTCCTGGCGCATCGGTGAAAGAGCCGAACATACCGCTGATTACTGCTTTATCTCTTGGATTCACCCAATTGGCATCGGTAGTATCTTCCGGTGCTGGCGTGGGAACGAGCAGTTTATTAATATCAGCAGCGATCATGATGCTGTTGTACTCGTCAAAGTTCAATTCAAGCGCTGCACCAACACCAAGATTGATTGGAATAAAATCTCGTTGTTCGTCTTCGGTGTAGGATACCTTGTTTCCGATGTTGGAGATGGCTCCACCAATCGAAAGTTGTGCATCACTTGTACCGATCAAGAGGTCGTCGGTGTAGAAGAAAGAGATGTCACCTGCTGCAGATGTTGCTGGCTTGATCACATCGCCTGTGGTATTGGTTTGACCTTTTGCAAGGTTAGAGTAGGCGTATTTCAAGGTAAGACCCATGGAGAACTTGTCTCCCAGTCTTCTGGCGTATCCGACATCGAAAGCGAGTTCTCTCGGTGAGAATTGTCCCGCCGGCTCGGCATTGATATCGGTAAACTGTATATCTCCAAGTGAGAAGTAGCGAAGGCTCATTCCCAATGTAGAGACGTCGTCAAACTTTTTGTATCCAGTGAGGTAAGCGATATAGATATCGTTGACCAATTCCGAAAGCCAGGGAGTGTAAGTCAGGGACATACCCATTTCGTCTTCGATGAAGGCGAATTTTGAGGCATTCCAGTACATGGAAGCGGCATCTGGGGAGGTGGCCAGGCCGACATCTCCCATACCACCCGATCTTGCGTCTGGGTTGATACGTAGGAAGGGGATGGAGGTATAAACCGTGTTTACGCGCTCGCCATATTGCCCATTGAGTTGATCGACTATAACCTGTGCAGAGCTGTCACTAGCACCAAAGGCCAGACATAGACAAACAGCGAAGCAAAATTTTAAAAAAGCAGTTCTCATATTTTATTGTATTGGGTGTCTTTCTCCTGTTTCAGACGATTCAGGCAAAGAATTTAAGATTCAAAAGTAAGTATTCTCTGAATAACTGTCTATATAACGTATCAAATAGGATTTATTTTAGGATAACCAGCTTTTCTAGCTTATTTACGGATTGATTATCGCCTGCTTGCACATTCAGTTTGTAAATGTACACACCGCGGCCGATTTTGTTCCCATATTCGTCTTTCCCATCCCATGTAATGTCGCTGATTCTAGTTCCTTTAGACATTATTTCGCGATTTATGGTCTTGATGACCTTTCCAGACAGCGTGTAGATTTGAATTTGCACATTGAGCGGCTGACCGGGATAATTGTGTTCAAACCAAAAAGCGGTTTGGTCGGTAAATGGATTTGGGTAATTCAAAACATGTTCCAAAGCCAGATCTGCCGATTCGGCAACCAGAAACTCTGTTAGTGCTTTTCCTGAATTGTTGTACACATCCCAGGCGCTCACTTCCAGACTATGCCTACCTGGATCGAGTTTGCTCATGGGAAACTCGATTGATCCTTGCTGGTAATTATCGAGTTCGGCTTGATAATAGTCGTTGAGAATGGTTTTGCTTTGACTGTTTTCATTCAGGATACTGGCGATATCATGGCCGATTCCTGTCCCCACGGTGTTGATTCCGTTTTCGTCGAAGAGGTCTACGATGAGCAGCGGTTCATCATTACTCAGTCCTCCGAAGACAAAATTTCTATCATTGAGGTAGATGTCAATCTCAGGGCCTTGCTCGTCGGGTTCAAAATTCGGGTCTATTCCTCCTACTTTGAGGGCGTTAGTATAACCACTTGCATCGTCCATGTTGTCCGTCTTAGCGTAATAGCTAATTCGTCCATCTCCTACCTGAAATGAGATGTCTTTTGGGACAACGAAAGAGAACTCAAAGCTACCGTTATTGACACTGGCTGCTCCTTTGAAGATGGCATTTTTCTGAAGATCAAATTCGGCAATTTGGCTAGGATAGTCGTTGCCCAAAGTGGATAGCCTCAGCTTGCGGTCAAAAACAGTAGGATAGACCGTTCCATTAAAATCCGTCAATAAGTTTCCAGCATTATCTTCCACCTGCCCGACTACAGTTACGCGTTGAAGAGCGCGGAGTGTATCTGGCTGTTCCAATGATGCACCATTAATGCTGAGCGTCCTAATCTTGTGTTTTGGGAAATTCATGGTGATAGCCGGATCCCCCAGTAGAATGAATTTTCGATTGTTGTTTGCATTCGCACCTACGGAATTGTTTTTTCCTACACGCATAGCCTCACCGACCGTAGGATACTGCCCGCTTTCGGTATTATACATGGCTTGCAGGAATTGATTGTTGAGTGTTTTATTCGAATAAGCATAGACCAATCTAACGGTAGTCACGATCCCGAAGCAACCGCCATTGGGGTTGAGTAGTAGCTCTTCTCCTCCCGATGTAAGGGCAGGATCGTCGTATCTACTGAAACTGCAGGTGGCAGTAATAAACAAGGGCAACTTGTCTAAGTTCTCCCAGCTGAGTATGGTAGGGATGTCGAGGATACGCTCCTGAGTCCAGCTATTTGGTCCTCCGTGACCTGCATAATTTACGATGGCTGTGCCCGAGAAAATCTTGCGGGAAATAGCTTCAGTAACTGTTGGATAGCGGCTCTCCCCAGAAGTGTTCACCTGTTCAAATGCGTCGAGGTAAATCTTATCAATATTATACTGCTGCTGCGTACTGTCTATGAGGTGGGTATGGTGTTCTGCATCATTGAAATGGGTGTTCTGCAATCCACTGTCGGGATCATCTGCAATAAATGTCATATTGTTAAGCCAATCCCCACGCGATGCTTCCGACTTGTAGTGTATCAACTTGTCTACCACTGCATTTGCCTGAGCTAATGTTGTTACGGGTAAACGTCCTACAGCAATGTCTAATTTGGAGGTGTTGTTGTCAATCGTTTGTCCCTCAGAGGCATCGAGCAAACCGAAGTAGTCATCGGTGCAATAGGTATCGTGACCATTATAGGAACTTCTGCTCTGGTAGGTGGGGATAAAGTTTGTATTGGATTCAGGGCTTTCTTTTATGCTTTTGTAATCGTAGGAAGCATCTCCAACCAATTGCAGATACTTAAAGGGATTTTGACCATTGTTGGTCGCGCGATCATAGAACATCTTTGCCATATCTCTCACAGCCGAAACATCTTGTCGTCCGCTGGAGAATTCGTTGTAGACCTGCTCGATACT
>JAHDDV010000112.1:3798-14901 GCA_020629205.1 Chitinophagales bacterium
GTGATTGATCCATTGTGACTAATGTCGAATCGGCTCACTGCACCAGTTCCCACAGAGTATTGATCTCTGAACATCATTTGTGGTTCATTGAGCTTCAGACTTCTCCTGGTATTCAAATTGAGATAGTCGAGCCAGCCTTTTGCATCCGGATTGGATTTGCTGAATTGCAGGTTGATATTGGTATTGGTCGAAGTGCTTGCAAACTCTACCACATTGCTGTTGGTCTTGCAGTATTCGGATTCTTCCGAAGTCCCGGTCACTGCTCCGAAAGGAACAGTGCTGATCAAGCTCCCATTTGCATAGACCTGAAATTGACTTCCACTTGTTTTGCTTTTCCCAGCCAGATTGTAGCCCAGTTTTGCCTTCTCCGTAGAGACAATATCGGGGATTTGAAAGTTGAAGTCCTGTGAGGTCACGGCACTAAACTCCTCTCCCAGCCAATATCTCCCTGACTTCAAAGGGTTCTTGATTTCGGTTTCGTGAAATTGTCGATGGGTGTAACTGTCAACGATATTGTCGGGGGCTGCGCTAAGCTGCTGTGCCGAGCCAATTCGTTTTCCGGCTCCGATGTCAACATTGAGAAAGTAGTAGTTCTTGCTATCGTACAAATTGGTAAAGTGTTCGAACAAGTCTTGATTTTCATTGTACACCCAATCATTGGGACCTTCTCCATAGAAGAGCACATAATCGCCTTCCTCAAACTGGTTGTTGCCGTTTTGGTCGACAACGGAGATGGGATTTTCGAGCAAGTCATCTGCTCTTTCTATCTCGTTGCTTTGCGGCAGCATTCCTCCTCCATTCCCATAAATTCGGATATTGCTGCAGTTTATTGATCCTTCCAGTCCTAGTTCATCAAAGAAGGCCTTGTCAAGTCGGTAGACACCAGTTTCTGATGTAGCAAACTTGAAAAACGCTCCTTGGTTCAGAACGGAGTTACTAGTGTAATTTGTTCTGGCTGTTGCCTTCTGAAGACTAGCCCCAGGTCTGATCCTGATCTTGAAGGATTTTAGAGCTCGAAGACCTGCATTGCTGTTCACAATTGGGCAAAATCGCAGTTCGGCATAGCTGTCACCCCGTTCGTGACTATGATCTTGTTCGACGATAATGCGGTTCTTGATCAAGTCAGCACTTTTAGGCCGATAGCCAACAGGGCAATCGATGTAATGAGGCTCAACAATATCGACCTCATAGGAGACAAAGGAGGGTAGTTTTATCCTTGTGGCGAAAACAGGAAGATCGTTGTCGCGTAGATCAACGCTGGCCTCGGGAAAGGCAAAGATCTCGAATGTTTGACCGTTGTACTTAATCACTTGTAGATCCTGCTCCCATTGGAGATTGATATCACGCATCAAGTCTTCTTGAGCGTTCACAGAGAACGGAATCAGTACGGCAATAGCAAAAAACAACAGTCTGCTTAGAAAGTCAGACATACCAGCTTATTTAACCCCAAAGGGAAATTTTTCAAAATATTATTCGTTGGAAAGGGAGGCCCCTTATTCGGTAGGTAATTATATCCTCAAATAAGCAGATTTTTTGTCGTTGGTATGATAAAGCTTAGTGGCTTCTGGGGGAAAGACGAGAATAAAGCCTGAAAGGATGCAAGAACTGCAAAAAAAGCCATGAAAAATCTATCTTGCACTGTTTTTCGCTTAAAAAATTGGGACTCGTTTTTGCAGAAAAGGCATAGACAGTCAATATGTTGTGCATCATGAGTAAGATATTCAGAACATTCTTAATGGCTCTTCTTGCCATGTTGTTGCTTTCACCCGGCATAGAGGCACAGGAAGTGGAGTTCAGTCAATTCTACCATGTACCCAACTATCTGAATCCGGCGATGATTGGCTTTTCCGCTCATCCCAGGGTGATAGCTGGTTATCGAAATCAGTGGCCAAATCTGGGCAATGCCTATCAGACAATGGTCTTGTCCTATGATCAGCACTTTCCTGACTACCGTAGTTCGTTTGGAGTAACAATGCTGGCAGACAGAGCTGGGGACGGTATTTACAATACAAATATTGTCAATGCATTGTACGCTTATCAGTTGCCAGTTACACGAAATTTTGGGATCAAGGCGGGGGCTCAGATTGGCATGATCCAAAAGGGAATCGCACAGGATAAATTGATTTTTCTGGATCAGATAGATCCACTGGCAGGACCGGATGCTTCGCTGACTACTGCCGAAGCGCCATTGTTGGAGACCAGCAAGATCATGTTGGATATTGGAGTCGGCCTAATGGCTTTCTCTCAGACCTTCTATATCGGTGGCTCGGTAAAACACATAAACTCACCGGATGTTTCCTTCGCGGGATTCGAAGATCCGGATAATAAACTCAAGGTGCGCAGCTCCTTACATATGGGGAATGTATTTTACTTTGGGGACAATAAATTGGATAAATCGCCGTTCTATGTTGCACCGAATGCAATGTGGGTAAACCAAGAGCGATTTTCACAGTTAAACCTTGGTTCCTACTTTGGAAAGGGGGTTCTTTTTGGCGGTGCATGGTACCGTCATGCATTTGGAAACGGAGACGCACTCATCATGTTACTTGGAGCAAGAGTGGGCGTTTTTAGGCTTGCATACAGCAGTGATTTTAATATATCATCGCTAAAATCGGAGACGCAAGCACATGAATTCACCGTTTCTATTGACTTTGGTAAGACCAGACATGCTGCTGCACGACAGAAACTTAGAAATTCGCTGCAGTGTCCGGAGATATTCCGACCCTGATCTTATCTTGTAGTGATGTCGAAGGCGTTTTCGCCATCACCTTGGTTATAAAGCACTATGCATATTGTTTGACTTTGATTTTCAATGAAAAACAATATTTTTGTTTGGCCTTAATAAAATCGGACATTAAAGGATGAAAACAACACTAAGATTAGCCAGCTACCTAGCAGTTTTTATGCTATGCGCGGGACTGCTCTCCTGTAAAAAGAAGGAGGGTTCTTCTGCTACAGGCTGGAGTTATAACGACCCTGAATGGGGTGGTTTCTACAAAGCCAAAGACCAGGGGCAAAAGACAGGTCCAGGTTTGACCTTTGTGGAAGGCGGTACCTTCGTTATGGGAGCTGCACAGCAAGATGTCATGTACGAATATGACAATGTACCACGACGGGTGACCGTATCATCCTTCTACATGGATGAAAACGAAGTTACAAATATCAACTATCGAGAGTATACCTACTGGTTGAAAAGAGTTTTTGGTGAAACCTATCCAGAGGTCGTCAGAAAAGCTCAACCAGATACTTTGGTTTGGCGGGAAGAGTTGGCTTACAATGAGCCTTATGTAAAATACTACTTCCGTCACCCATCTTTCAACGACTATCCTGTTGTTGGCGTAACCTGGTTGCAGGCCAATGAATACTGTCGATGGAGATCTGACCGGGTAAACGAAAAAATGCTGGTTGATGAAGGCATCCTTGAATTGGATCCAAATCAGCAGGGAGAAGACAACTTCAACAGCGAGGCTTATTTGGCCGGACAGTATGAAGGAGTCGTCAAGAAGGGTATGAAGAACTACGATCCAAACGGAGAAGAAACTCGTAGAGTGAGATTCGACGATGGAATCATGCTTCCGGATTATCGCCTACCTACAGAAGCAGAGTGGGAATATGCCGCTCTAGCGCAGATGGGTACGCAGCCTACAAAGGATGAAGAACGTTACATGGAAAAGCGAATCTATCCATGGGATGGTTATACAGTGCGTTCTCAGCGTAGAGGTAAGTACCAGGGCGCGATGCTAGCAAACTTCAAGAGAGGACGTGGTGACAACATGGGTGTGGCCGGAGCCTTGAACGATAATGCAGAAATCACAGCGCCAGTGAAAACCTACATGCCAAATGACTTTGGCCTGTACAACATGGCTGGAAATGTGAGTGAGTGGTGTCTGGATGTTTATCGTCCAATGTCGAGCTCTGATGTAGAAGACTTTAATCCATTTAGAGGAAACGTCTTTACCACACTTGAATTGGATGAAGAAGGTAAAGCTGCTCCAAAGGATAGTTTGGGTCGTCTTAAGTATCGTGAGTACGAAGCCGATGAAATTGGCGACCGTTACAACTACCAGCAAAGCAACGTAGTTGATTACCGCGATGGTGATGACAGATCGCAAGTGGAATACGATGACAATGTGACTTTGGTAAATGATAAGTCACGAGTAGTAAAAGGTGGATCATGGAACGATCGTGCTTATTACCTCTCTCCTAGCGTACGTCGCTACATGGATGAAGACCAGGCTGCAAACTGGGTTGGATTCAGATGTGCAATGATGCGCGTAGGACCTGCGAATGGCGAGACATTGACCCAGAGCAAGAAAGGTCGATTCGTCAACCAGAAGAAATAGAAATCTGAAAGGTTTTATTAATAGGTTAAGGCCGTGCTCATTGAGCACGGCCTTTTTTTATGCCCCATGCTCAAATTGTTTGCCTAAATGCGACATGCTGGTACGCTAAATTTGCAGAAACCATGGAAACTATGAACTTTTGCAAAGTTTCCGTGTTCTACCAAGAACAAAAATAGATTATGCTGAATCTAATACCCATAGTAGCACAGGCTACAGACTTGTTTACAAAATACGGAGTCCGCTCTGTCACTATGGAAGACCTTTCCAGATCTCTGGGAATGTCGAAGAAGACGATATACAACTACGTTAGCAATAAGGAAGATTTGGTCGCCAAGGTGATCGACTTTTTTCTTGCAGAGGAATGCAAGACCTGTGATCAAATCTCGAATGAGCATGAAAATGCCGTTGAGGAAATGGTGGAGTACGGTCGGTATGTGAGCCAGCATCTCACAGGCCTCAATCCTAGCATGGTATATGATCTGCAAAAGTACTATCGCAAATCTTGGGCGAGAATTGAGCAACATCGAATGAACTATGTCTACTCAAAGATCAAGCAGAACATCGAGAATGGGAAACGGCAAGGTATGTATCGAGCCGATTTGGATGCCGCACTGATCACCAACTTTTACATCAATCAATCTCATTTGCTGATCACGGAGCAGGCATTCCCGCAAGCAGATTATGATCTCGTAAAAGTTTATTGGGAATTTCTTCGATATCACTTCAGTGGAATTTGCACAGAAGACGGTAAGATCTACATGGAAAAATATTTGAAAAGGGCCAAGAGTAGTTTCGGCACTAAACGTAGTGGAAATGTATAGGATAACAGCTATTCTCTTTTGTTTGTCACTGTGGCAGGTCACAGTTGCCCAGCAAGATGCAAGCATAGAATCTTTCACTTTACAAGAGGCGATTATTTACGCCTCCAAGAATCATCCGAGCATGGACAATGCAAAGATGGAAGTTGCCAGCGCCAAAGCCCGTGTGAAAGAAGTAAGGGCGGTTGGACTGCCACAGGTATCGGGTACAGTAAACTTTCAGCACTTCCTAAAGCAACAGGCAACCCTACTCGATCCTACGGCATTTGGTCCGCCGGATACTTCAATGGTCGAACAAGAGCCAGAATTACAAGAAGTGGTCTTTGGTACCAAGAACAATCTTAATGCATCTCTGGATGTCAACCAACTCATCTTCGATGGTTCCTATCTTGTGGGTATTGAAGCGGCTGAACTGTACG
This sequence comes from Chitinophagales bacterium, assembly GCA_020629205.1. GTDB lineage: Bacteria > Bacteroidota > Bacteroidia > Chitinophagales > UBA2359 > JAHDDV01. The sequence goes on from JAHDDV010000112.1 coordinate 9,379, forward strand.
TTGAGCTAGCCGAAAAGCAGATTCGATCATCCGTGATTGATATCAAGGACAATGTCACCAAAGCCTATTTTCTGGTACTCATCTCTCAGGCCAACGCCATCTTGATCGACCAGAACATTCAGAATGTGGATCGCTTACTTTACGAAACAACACAGCTCTATGAGAATGGCTTTGTCGAAGAAATTGAAGTGGACCGACTGACCTTGTCTCTTTCAAACCTCGCTAGCCAGGCGGGTTCCGCCGAGCGGCAGATAGAAATGTCCACTTCGCTGCTCAAGTTCCATATGGGTTATCCAGTGGAGGACCCAATTCTTCTGACAGATAGTTTGGAAACCTTTGTGGGCCTGGCCGTAGAAAATGTTGATCCGGATATCGCACCTAAGCAGCGAATCGAACTGGATCTTCTGGATATGCAGATGGATCTCAAGGAGCTGGAAGTAAAGTCGATCAAGAAACAATATTTACCTTCCTTGGCTGCCTTTGGGTCTCTTGCTACCTCCTTTCAATCTGATAAATTCGATCTCTTTGAAGACAAATGGTTGCCCTTCTCACTGGTAGGCCTACGCTTGTCTGTTCCGATTTTTGATGGCTTTCAAAAACGCTCGCAAATACAGCAGCGAGAGATTGAAATGATCAAGTTCAGAAATAACAAAAGACAGTTGGAGCAATCGATTGCATTAGAGCTAGCTCAAGCAAGAATAGATTATCAGAATGCGACTGAACAGGTCAATACCCAAAAGGCAAGTCTGGAACTTGCTGAAAAGATTTACAATGTCTCCACCATCAAATACAAGGAGGGAATGGGCTCGAGTTTGGAAGTCAGCAGTGCCGAAGCGCAATTGTATCAAACGCAAGGTCAGTATGTGAAGTCGCTCTACGACCTGATCGTGGCCCGATCAAGTCTGGAACGTGCGCTTGGAAATCTCTAAATTGAAAAAATACCTAGTCAAATATGTACCGCAATTTAATCATCATAGCATCGCTGATCTTGTCGACGCTCATCGTCTCCTGTAGCGGAGATGCTGAGTCTGCTACAACTACAGATCCTAACGCGATGAAGCTGGAGCTTCGGCAGAAACAAAGAGCGATTCAGCAATTGAAAGCTGAGATCAAGCAGCTTGAGACCAAGATCAAAAGTTATGATCCCGAATTCGTGATCGAAGGCAGCAAAAAGAAAACTGCTTTGGTTTCAGTGCAGCAACTGGAAGCCAAGACTTTTGAAAAGACCGTCGAGCTTCAAGGCGTAGTAGAATCCAAAGGCAATTTCAATGCCACCGCTCAAATGTCTGGTAACATCACCTGGCTCAATATCAAAGAGGGAGACCGGGTTCGCAAAGGGCAAATTGTCGCAAAGCTGGATTCCGAGATCATGGAAAAGAATGAAGAAGAACTACAACTTGCACTTAATCTTGCAAAGGATGTTTTCCAGCGCAGACAAAAGCTCTGGGAGCAAAAGATCGGTTCCGAGATGGAATTCCTCAAAGCCAAGAATGATGTGGAATCACTCGAAACCAAGCTCTCCACATTGGCAACTCAAACATCTAAGTACGCTGTCTATTCACCAGTAACTGGGGTCGTAGATGTGTTATATAGTAAGCAAGGGGAGTTAGCTTCACCGGGAATGCCGATCGCCAAGATCATCGATCAAACCAATGTACAGGTAATTGCAGATGTAGCAGAGACCTATCTGGGCACCATTAAAGAAGGGGATAAGGTGCTACTGGAGTTTCCTTCGCTAGGCATCGAGCGAGAAGCCAAAATATCCGGTATGGGCGCCACCATTAATCCCGCCAACAGAACCTTCAGAATAGAAATCGCGGTCAATAATCGCGACAAAAAACTGCTGCCAAATCTTATGGCCAACATTCGCGCAAAAGAAAGTGAAATTGAAGGGGCCGTGGTGGTGCCAACCAATGCCATCATGCAGGACTTAGAAGGGGATTACCTCTATGTAGCAGACGAAGTCGAAGGCAGATCACTGGCAAAGAAAGTTTACGTCAAGAGAGGTTCAGCTACTGCTGCTGAGGTCGTCATCACCGAAGGACTGACCGGGGAAGAGCTACTCATTACCGAAGGCCAGCGCGCCCTCAAGTCAGGCACCGAGCTGGAAATCGTCGCCAACATACAAGACCAAACAGATAACCAAGACTAAGCACCATCAATGTCAGAAGAAGTAAAGAATAAATCGGTCATTAGGGAGTTTGCACTGACTTCCGCAGCCGTGAATAACTCGACTTCAGTCTTTGTACTGATCTTCCTGATATTCATGATTGGTCTGGGTACCTACCTCACCATGCCGAGGGAAAACTTTCCGGAGATCCGTATTCCTACAGTATTCGTGGGAACCGCATATCCGGGCAACTCACCGCTGGATATCGAAAATCTGGTGACACGCCCAATCGAAAATGAAATCAATGCCATCTCCGGTGTCAAGAAACTGGAGTCGACTTCCATTCAGGACTTTAGCACGATTGTGGTTGAGTTTGATCTAAAGGTGCCCATAGAAGAAGCGATGGACGAAGTGAAGGATGCCGTCGACAAAGCCAAGCAGGATCTGCCAAAAGATCTGCCTACAGAGCCAGATGTCTTTGACTTCAACTTCAGTGAGCTACCCATCATGAGCATCAACATTGCCGGCTCCAACAAGATGGATGACCTGAAGAGAGAGGCGGAACACTATCAAGATCTAATTGAAAAGCTGCCCGAGATCAATAGGGTAGACATCCGTGGAGTGCAAGACAAAGAAGTGGTCATCGAAGTCGATGTCCAGCAACTGGAGGCAAGGGAGATTAGCATGTTCGATATTGAGAATGCGATCGGTGCAGAAAACCTAACTATGTCCGGTGGTGATATTCTTGCAGGCAATGTCCGCAGAAACATCCGCATAGTAGGGGAGTTCCAGAATGTACAGGAGATAGCAGATGTCATCATCAAAAATGAAAAGCAAAGCATCGTTTACCTGAAGGATGTAGCCTCCGTAAAATTCGACTACGCAGATCGCATCAGCTATGCCCGGGAGTCAGGTGTGCCTATGGTCATACTCGATGTAGTAAAACGTAGCGGAGAAAACCTCATCAATGCCTCGGACAAGATCAAAGCCATAGTAAAGAAAGAGGAAGCAAATCTACCAGAAGGTCTATCCATCAAAATTGTAAATGACACCTCCAAGATCACCAGAATGATGGTGGAGAATCTGGAGAATAGCATCATCAGCGGGGTCATCCTCGTGGTACTGGTTCTGCTCTTTTTCCTGGGTTTGCGCAACGCTATTTTTGTGGGTGTAGCCATTCCTATGTCCATGCTCATGGGTTTTATGTTGCTAGGGTTCTACGGGACCACGCTAAATATGATGGTGCTCTTTTCCTTAATTCTTGCACTGGGAATGCTGGTCGATAATGGAATCGTAGTCGTCGAAAACATATACCGGCTCATGGTGGAGGAGGGCTACCCGCCCAAGAAGGCCGCCAAGGAAGGTGCTGGTGAGGTAGCCTGGCCGATCATCACTTCTACATTCACCACATTAGCCGCATTCCTACCGCTGCTATTCTGGAATGACATCATGGGTGAGTTCATGCGCTACCTACCTATGACATTGATCATCGTGCTCTTCTGTTCTCTATTCGTCGCACTGATTATCAATCCAGTACTCACCTCCATCTTCATGACCAGAGAAGTGGAGACAAAAACAAATCACATAAAAATCTGGAGCATTGTATTGCTCTTCGCCATACTCTCCGCATTTTCCTATATCTCAACTTACACCTTTTGGGGCTCCTTCTTCGCTATCATCGCGGCTTTGATCATCCTCAATGTGTATATTCTGGACCCCATTTCGGTGGTGTTCAGAAATACGGTATTACCGATTCTGGAGCGGCTCTACGAAAAGTTCATGAGGATTGTATTGAAAGGCCCAATGCCTTATCTCGTGCTCATCGGTACCTTTGCTACGCTGATCGGATCGATTGTCATGTACACCAATTCCGATATCCGATTCACCCTTTTCGCCGAGCAAGATCCCAACTACTTCAATGTCTATCTCGAATATCCGGTTGGCACCGATATCCAAAAGACCAATCAGCTAGCGCGTGATGTAGAAGGCAGGATCATGGAATTGCTACAGCCCTACGATTATATGGTGGAGTCTATCCTCACACAAGTAGGGGAAGGGACCAGCGATCCGAATGAGGGCCCAAGTCAGGGAGCCACACCCAACAAGGCAAGGGTCACCGTCTTCTTCGAAGAGTTTCAATACCGAAAAGGCAACTCGACCACTAAGCTGATGGAGGAAGTTCGTAGCGAGATCAGAGGTTATCCCGGCGTTACCCTGGCGATCGAAAAGGAGGTCAATGGCCCACCTACCGGACCGCCGATTAATGTCGAAATCAGTGCAGAAAATTTCGAAGAGCTAATCGCCGAATCACAAAATATCAAGACCTTCCTTGAAGAATCCGGTGTGCCGGGTGTAGAGGGACTAAAGATGGATTTGGATCTCGGCAAGCCCGAGCTTATGCTAAACATAGACCGGGAAAAGTCCCGTCGCTATGGCTTGTCGATGGGGCGCATCGCAAGTGATATCCGTACAGCGGTATTCGGTAAAGAGATTTCTAAATACAAAGAAGGCGAAGATGAGTACCCAATCCAATTGCGTTTCAAAGAAGAGGATCGCTATGATCTCAACTCCGTACTCAATCAAAAAGTAACCTTCAGAAATCAAAGCAATGGACAGATTGTACAGGTGCCTGTATCCGCGGTTGCCGACGTAGAATACAGCTCCACTTATGGCGCAGTAAAGCGCCTCGATCTTAATCGCGTCATCAATCTATACTCCAATGTTTTGGACGGCTACAATGCCACCGAGATCATCAAAGACTATGGTCAATTGATGCAGTCCTATGATCTGCCAGAAGGCTTTCAGGTGAAGTTTACAGGAGAGCAGGAGGAGCAGCAAGAGTCTTCGGCCTTCCTGATGAAAGCGATGCTCATTGCCGTTTTCCTCATCTTCCTAATCCTGGTGACCCAGTTCAATTCCGTGGCCACGCCTTTCATCATTCTTTTGTCGGTAGCCTTCAGCACCATCGGTGTATTCCTCGGTTACACAGTCTTCAAGATGGACTTCGTCATCATCCTAACCGGTATCGGTATCATCTCCCTCGCAGGAGTAGTGGTCAACAATGCCATCGTATTGATCGACTACACCAATCTCGTGCGCCAAAGAAAAAAGAAGCAACTCAATCTGACCGACCGCCGACTAAACAAGCAAGAGGTCATCGATTCTGTAGTGGAAGGCGGAAGCACGAGACTTCGCCCGGTATTGTTGACCGCCATCACTACGATTCTGGGATTGATCCCGCTAGCCACCGGATTCAATATCGACTTCTACGGCCTACTAGCCAATTTCGACCCCAACATCTACTTTGGTGGAGACAATGCCAGCTTCTGGGGCGCCATGTCCTGGACCGTCATCTTCGGATTGGCCTTCGCGACGTTCCTTACATTGGTAGTCGTGCCGGTCATGTATTATCT
>JAHDDV010000538.1 GCA_020629205.1 Chitinophagales bacterium
ACAATACACAATCAACAATCAACAGAAGAAAGCCTCCTATGAAAAACCTAATTTTCCTCTTAGCACTAATGCTAGCTTGCAGCCAAATCAATGCGCAATCAGCATACGAGACAGCTCCCATAGACTTTCCCGCATTTGCTAAATTGGTGCAAGAAGTGGAGGCCATACGTCCAGATCGTCTAGTGACATACGAAGAGTTTATGGCCATGTCGAAGGAGCCCAATACCATCATCTTGGATACACGGTCTGCCAAATCCTATGAAGTCATACATCTCAAAGGAGCCAAACATCTTGAATTTTCGGAATTTTCTGCCGAAAAACTAGCTCAGCTAATACCGAATAAGAACACCAGAATTCTGATTTATTGCAACAATAATTTTGACAATTCGAAGCTGCCGAAGGAGACTGAAGCAGCGATGGCTATGATGGGCAAAGGTCCCCCACCACTTTTGATCACCAACAGGGAAGCGCAAGAGCAGCAAGCTAAGTCTGATGGGGGTTTGGCCCTGAATATTCCCACTTTTATCACCCTTTACGGCTATGGCTATGAAAATGTGTACGAGCTGTCTTCATTGATCGAATTGCCGAATGCGCATATCGAGATGGAGGGGACTGGGGCAGAGGGTTTTGCTCAAGTGATCGGGGTTCGTTGGAGGGATTGAGCCATATACGGCTTCGATCTAACGAAGCAGGAAGACGGCACCTCCCAATTTGATATCTCTGGTTTTGTTGCACTCAGATACCTTCATCAGTATCTGCCAGGTGTAGTGGTCCATTTGGCAGAATTCCCCTTTGTACACGCCCTCCCATGCTCCTTGCGGATAGCTTGTATGGTATAATTGTTTGCCCCATCGATCGAAGACTTCAAATTGATAATCGAGCAGCTGACTGCCTGGTTTCAGTTGTAGGATCGGCCGGAATGTATCATTAAGACCGTCGCCATTAGGAGAGAAAGCATTGGGGACCACAGGATCATCAAACACCACCTCTGCATCATCGGAATCAACATAGTAGGTACGCACACTATCGCAGCCTTCTGCGGTTTGATTGTAGGAGATATACTTCCGACCCACATTCACTTCGGTGCCTTCAATCACCACAAAAGGATCACAGGTCAATACCTCTATTTCAAGATCGTAATCCGGGACGACTTGCAAGGTGGTGATGGTAATTCTCGGACAGCCATCTTCATCCACATCCTGATAATTGTATACGCCAGCTCCGATCACATACACCCCACTTGGCAACTGATAGGATTCGCTGGCACAAACCCGGATGGTTTCTTCGATGACCTGAATACTGGTGAGTTCAAATTGATAAGTATCACTGACCGAGCATCCATTCACCAAATCGGTAACTGTGAGGCTAGCTATATAGACTTCCGGCTCCACAAAGACAACTGTCGGTTCCTCCAATGCGGAGCTCGCGCCATCAGAAAACTGCCAGTTGTAACTATACTCCGTAGGGGAGGAGTTGAGATCGAGTTGGGCGGAGAAGGTAATATTTGCAGGAGAGTCGCAGCTCATAAAGTCGCTGGTGCTGATGCTGATCCCATCCAGGCTGCACTGTGCACAGAGCAAGGCGGGCAGGAGTGCTAGTAAGCAGCATAAGCAAAAAGCAGGTTTAGACATGTAGGGTCTGGATTTAGGGGCATAGGCGCAATCCCTCCAAATTTACTTGGATTTTAACTAATGCGAAAGCCCTCAATCCATCAATAAGCAAAAGCAAGGATTGATTGCTGCTCATTGGCTGTATCTTATGTGTTCTTTTGTGTAAGAACTTCGTGCCCTTTTGTGGTTAAAGAAGAAGCCTCAAAAGGCCAACAATCCCCCAATAGTGTATCTTAGCCCCAAAAAGCAAAGACTATGAAAAGCACTATAGCAGTAGAAGGAATTCGCATCTATGCGCACCATGGCTACTACAGAGAAGAGCAAGTCTTAGGCGGCTGGTATTTGGTCGATATCTATGTCCGTCCGGAGGATTTGCGGGAGGCTGTGGAGGAAGATGATCTCTCTGCCACCGTCAATTATGAGCAATTGTACGAGATATGCAAGGAGGAGATGGCCATCAATGCCCATTTGATCGAGCATGTAGCCGGCAGGATCATGGATCATATATTGGCTGAGATCACCGGTATAGCTCATATTCGGCTTCGTGTTTCGAAGTTGGCCCCTCCTGTAGGCGGCGAGGTAGCCCGTACTTATGTAGAGCTAGAAAAAAGTATCGGGGAACTATAGTGCTTAGAATTTTATTACTATCTTTGGCGTCCGCAAAGGGTCGGATGGCCGAGCGGCTAGGCACTGGTCTGCAAAACCAGGTACACCGGTTCGAGTCCGGTTCCGACCT
>JAHDDV010000539.1 GCA_020629205.1 Chitinophagales bacterium
CTCCCGCATCCGTCACTCCAGCTCCCCTAACAGCAAATCCAAAATCCCAACATACTGATCCACATTGGCATGGTTGAAACACAGCGGTGGTTTGATTTTGATGACATTGTAGTAAGGACCATCATTGTCACTCAAAATACGATGACCTCTCAATTCATCGAGCAGCCTTCTGGTGAGCGTGGTGGCCGGCTTGTCCAATGGGCCAAACTCGATGCCAAGGAATAATCCCTCGCCACGAATGTCGGCGATCATGGAATGTTTTTGTTGTAGCTCTGATAGCTGCTGTTTGAAGTAGTTTCCTACGGCAAGACTATTGGCTTGAAGTCCCTCCGAATCGATGACCTGCAAGACAGCTTTGCCAATCTCGCAAGAGACCGGATTGCCGCCGAAGGAGCTAAAGAACTCCATGCCATTTTCAAAACCAGCCGCAATTTCCTGACTCGTTACAACCGCGCCAATCGGATGTCCATTGCCCATGGGTTTACCTAGTACCACAATGTCAGGAACCACATCGTACAGCTCAAATCCCCAGAAGTGCTTGCCGACCCGTCCAAAGCCAGTCTGCACTTCATCGGAGATACAGAGACCGCCCTGATGGCGAATCATTTGATAAGCTTTAGGCAAGAAGCCATCGCAAAGCGGCACCTGACCACCACAACCGACAATCGGCTCACAGATGAAGGCTGCCATGCCGTTTGAGCTGTCTTCGAGCAGCAGTTCCAACTCTTGCAGGTATGCCTTTGCCGGCTCATCCGATCCAGCATGTTTGCCGCGGTAAGTCGATGGTAGGGGAAGGCTGTGTACCCAGTCTTTTGCTCCCTGACCACCCTTGCCGGAATGCTTGTAATGACTGATATCGATTCCTAATTGAGTATTTCCATGATATCCATGTTCCAGTACAACTACATCTCTATGGCCAGTGGCGGCACGAGCCATTCGGATGGCGAGATCACTGGCCGCACTGCCTGAATTGACAAAGAAGACCTTGTCCAATCCGGCAGGCATCTTGTCACTGATCTTGGCGGCATATTCGGCCAGCGAATCATATAGGTAGCGCGTATTGGTGTTCAACTTGTGAATCTGTCGGCAAGCAGCTTCAACCAATGCCGGATGGCAATGACCAATTTGTTTGATATTGTTGTACGCATCCAGATAGGTATGGCCATGTACATCGTACATGTATTGGAAGGCGGCGCGCTCCATCTGTATCGGCTCCGTGTAGCTAAGCGACTGAGCCTTGCTGATGTGCTTGGCTCGTTCACGGGTAGCTTTCGTGTAGGAGGGGGCAACAGTCGGATTGAAACTTGCGGCTCGTTTGAATGCACTTGCAGCGGCAATCGGGCTGATCGAAAGCCACTTCTGCAAGAAGACTCCTGCAGGTTTTGCATGAAGTAGGTAGTATTTGTTTTCAGGATGCTTTTGATAATTGTAGTAGCCGAGCGTCAAACTGGTGCAAGCTCTGGCAGCGATGAAGTAATAAAGTACTTCATAGTCGACTTCGTTCAGCGGGTTTTCTTTCTGATAGCTGCCAATAAAGTGTTGGGCCAAGGGCAAGAATTCTTCCTTTTCATCTTCACGCATCATCAAATAGGCCAGCGTGACGCCAAGCTCCACGGCATAAGCAGTATGGACAATATCCCCAAAGTCGATCAAGCCGGTGATCTGCTTCCTGCTGGCCAGCACATTGTGGTCATTGGGATCGCCATGCACGATGCCTTTGCTAAGTTGTGGAATTAGTGGACGTACAAATTGCTGAAATTGCTGAAGGAAGTACTTTACAGTCCTACGATCTTTTGCCTCTGTCAAACTCTCCACAAAAGGACTCAGCATTTCAAAATGCAGATGATCCCAGATCCATGTACGAGCCTCTAGTGCCGGTAGCTTTAGATTGGCCAGGCGTTTGTCCAGGCTGCCAATCACTTTTCCAAAATCATTGAGCAGTGGCTCTCCCGGCTGCGTATCCGCTAGAAAGGAGCCCTCCAGAAAGGAAAGCAGGCGCACCGCGATAGGACGATCATTCAAAGAAGCAATGACCATGGCTTGATTTGTCTTGCTGTGGATTAACTCTGGAAAGAGATGATTTTGTGGATGAAGCCGCAGGTTATCTAGCAGAGTATTTTCACAGGCCAATACCTCGGCATCAAAGTCATCGAAATAAACTTTCAAGATATAGCACTTGCCATTGGGGCTAGTTACTTTGAAGTTTTGATTATCATAGCCTGCCAGATGCTTCAGTTCTCCTTGCACATCATAAAACTGCTCTAGCAGTGCCTTAGCGACTTCAGTCTCTTTACTCATGCTGGAATTGTACTTGAGGTTCCCACAAATTTACAGTAATATTGCT
>JAHDDV010000113.1:0-10945 GCA_020629205.1 Chitinophagales bacterium
CCGGATAGAAATGAAAATGGAGGTGCTCAGAGCGCCCTGACTGCGCCACTGGCAGGGGCTCGACGACAGGAGAGACCCTGCTAGTGGATGCAGGAAGCAGCGATGTGTGCCTCCATTGTAATGGATAGCCGGTCATCAGCTGCTGCGTGCCAATCATTTAGCGCTCCAAAAAAATTATCCGCAATAGTCTATGCGCAAAACGAAAAGGGGAAACTCTCTAACGAGAATTTCCCCTTTTACACACACAATTCATTAATCCTTTGGTTTTCCTAGTGGGGCAGAATACCTCCAGGTTGTAACCTAAGTAAAGCACTTACCAATCCTTGATAGGCTGCTCAACTTGTTTAAATATACGGCATAAATAGGATATTCTTGGTGCCTTAATGTGACTATTTAGTCATCTCCTTCCATTCTATAGGTATGCTGTCTAATGAGCGACAGAAATTTTGAGGTGCTTGTTAAAACAGGGTCAAATTTAGCTTCCAAAATAACTAGCACAGTATTTGAACCCGCAAGCGGGAATCTGCATGTAGCAGTATTCTTGCAATTATTTATCTTTGCCAATAAACAGAAAAAAATGATCAAGATTTCTAACAGACTAAATAACCTGGCTGAGTCGGCCACCCTTAAAATGGCCGCTATGAGTCGCAGCTTGATTGCTGAAGGGAAAGATGTCATCGCGTTGAGCCTGGGAGAACCTGATTTTGAGACACCTCACCATATCCGGGAAGCTGCCAAAGCTGCCATCGATGCAGGTCACAATAAATATACACCTGTGAATGGTTTGGCTGATCTTCGAAAAGCCATCTCCAATAAATTTATGCGTGATAATGGATTGGATTATTCGGCGGATCAGATTGTCGTCTCTACGGGTGCGAAGCAGTCTTTGGCCAATGTAATCAACGCATTGATCGATCCGGGAGATGAAGTAATTGTGGCCAGTCCTTTTTGGGTAAGCTATGCTGCTCAGGTGCAATTGGCAGAAGGAAAACTGATTGAGCTACATGCCGGCATAGAAAGAGATTTTAAGGTAACTCCCGATATGCTGGAGGCAGCCATTACCGATAAGACCAAGATCTTCTTGTTTTCTTCTCCTTGTAATCCAACGGGAGCGGTCTACAGCAAAGAAGAATTGCAGGGGCTTGCAGAAGTGATCGGTTCGCGAGAAGGCATTTATGTTGTTGCGGATGAAATCTATGAGCATATCAATTTTATCGGGGGACATCAATCCATAGGACAATTTGATTGTCTGGCTGATCGAGTGGTTACGGTTAATGGATTGTCTAAAGGATTTGCCATGACCGGTTGGCGTCTTGGATACATCGGTGCGCCTACAGCCATTGCTAAGGCTTGTACCAAGATGCAAGGGCAAATCACCTCCGGAACTTGTGTCATCGCTCAAATGGCAGCGATTGAAGCTTTGGGCGATAATCTGAAGCGTACCTATGAAATGAGGGAGGCTTTTCTGCGTAGAAGAAACCTGGTACTTGAGCTTCTCGGGAAGATTCCTGGCTTGAAGCTGAACGTGCCGGAGGGAGCATTTTATGTATTCCCTGATGCCAGTGCATTCTTTGGTAGTTCGGATGGAGATACACAGATCAAGAATGTCGATGACCTTTGCATGTACTTGCTTGAAGATGCCAATGTTGCGGTCGTGACCGGGAGCGCATTTGGCAATGACAAGTGCTTTAGAATTTCCTATGCTGCTGCAGATGAGAGACTGATTGAAGCTGCTGAACGCATCAAAGTGAGCCTTGGAAAATTGCAGCCTGTAGCTGTAGCCTAGGCTTTTTCGAAGAATGAAAAATACGCCATCTGTTCCGCTGGAGCAGGTGGCTTTTTTTTAGCCATCAAAAAAGTCTAATTTTACCCATTGTGGCTGGCCTAAATTTGCCACAAAATTGCTCAGCAAAAGTAGGATTGTGCAAGATATATTTAATGCCTTTTTTGATTTGAAAGTGGTCGTGATAGGCGATATCATGATCGACCATTACATCCATGGCCATGCCAATCGAATATCTCCAGAAGCCCCCATTCCGATTGTGGATGTGGAGAAGGAGGAATTTCGCCTAGGAGGCGCGGGAAATGTGGCCATGAACCTCAAAGAAATGGGAGCTACTCCCCACCTGCTAAGCGTCATTGGTAGTCATGACAGAGCAGCGCAGCTGCGAAGCCTCCTGCATAGCAATGAAATCAGTTCGCAATATGTCCTGGCAGATCAGGATCGTAAAACAACCATCAAGAGTCGGATTTTCAGTAATAACCAGCAAATGCTTCGCTTTGATCAGGAAGTACGTCATCCCTTGTCAGAGGCTACAGAAACGAACTTTGTGAGTACCATCACAGAGGCCTTGTATGAGATCGATCCGGATGTGCTGATATTTCAGGATTACAATAAAGGGGTGCTAACACCGACGGTGATCCAGAAAACCCTCTTTACCTGTAAGCAACTCAGCATACCTACAGTCGTCGATCCAAAATTCGAGCAATTTTGGCAGTATAAAGGCTGCACCATCTTTAAGCCAAATCTGAAAGAGGCGAGCAAAGCCCTTGGCATGGAAATCGACCCAAATAAAGAATCGGATTTGCTGGCTTGCGATAAGCAACTTCGGGAGAAGTTAAATCACCATAGCACCTTCCTCACTCTATCGGATAAGGGTATATTTGTGGGCAGTCCGAGGTATCACGAGCAGATCCCGGCCTTCCAGAAAAATGTAGTAGACGTTTGTGGTGCTGGCGATACCGTAGTGAGTATTGCTGCTCTTTGTTTGGCTCTGGAGCTGGATATAATAGCTTCAGCAGAACTAGCCAATATCGCCGCCGCAATTGTATGCGAGCAGGTGGGTGTTGTTCCTGTAAATCGAGAGCGGCTTCTAGCGGAGACGCAAGCCTTGACGGACTAATGATAAATACTAAAAACAGAATTCATGAAGGACCTTAAAGACAAGGTTGTAGTCATCACTGGTGCCTCATCAGGCATTGGAAAAGCATTGGCAAAAGCTTGTGCAAAGGAAAATGCAAAGGTGGTACTGGCTGCTCGACGAGAAGAGAAGCTTGCCAAGATCGCCAGCAAGCTCAAGAGCAAAGGGGTAGAGGTTCTGATTTGCCCAACCGACGTGAGCATTGAAAGCGATTGCAAGCGATTGGTGGATAGTGCTATGGCGGAGTTTGGCCGTATCGATGTACTGGTGAATAATGCCGGAATCTCGATGAGAGCTATGTTTAAGGACCTTGACCTTCAGGTACTAAAGAATGTGATGGATGTCAACTTTTGGGGCACCGTTTATTGTTCTAAGTATGCCTTGGAGCCCTTGCTCAAAAGTGAAGGAGCTCTTGTCGGTATTTCTTCGGTAGCTGGCTACAGAGGTCTTCCGGGACGTACTGGTTACTCTGCTTCGAAATTTGCCATGCACGGTTTTTTAGAAGCACTGCGTACAGAACACTACAAAGATCCGATCGATATTCTGTTGGTTTGCCCCGGCTTCACGGCTAGTGAAATTCGCGAAGCTGCTTTGACGGCTGATGGCAAGAAGCAAGGCCAATCCCCAAAAAAGGAGGAGAAGATGATGACTGCGGAAGAAGTAGCAGATGAAATCATCCAATCCATCAAAAAGGCCAAGAGAAGCACTGTCCTGACCAGTCAGGGAAAGCTCACCGTGCTGCTAAATCGCTGGGCTCCGGGATTTATGGACAAGATGGTATACAATCACTTCAAGAAAGAAGAGGGTTCTCCCCTATCTTAGGCCATGAAGATCTTGCTACTGCTCTATAGCCTCGGCTTAATTTGCTGCCTCTTTGTGCTACCGCTGCCTAGCCAGGAACCAATGGATCAGCACTCGAAGGTGGTGAAGCAGTATCAAAAAGAAGATTATCTTCCCAAGCTAGATTCGATGATTGCCGCCTGCCCGCCCAATATCAAACTCACCAAAGGTTATGAATTGGTGGCCCTACTTGCGCTGCAACATTATCCCGATCTGATGGATGTAGACATTGAGTTTAAGTACACCAACTTCAATACTACAATGGCTTGTCGGCCGAAAGGATGGACAGCTCTAAAGCGAAAAGACAGAGCCTACCGCATCTACATCAATAAACGAAAGGACTTTGAAGGCATCTATTTGGAAGATGTTCCATTCAATGCTCAGGTAGGTGTCTTCGGGCACGAATTGGCGCATATTGTAGATTATGAAAGCAGAGGTAGGGCCGGACTACTGGGAAGAGCACTGGATTATCTCACAAAAAAATCTAAATCTGCCTTCGAGAAGCAGGTAGATCGCCTTAGCATCGAACGAGGACTTGCTTGGCAATGTTTAGATTTTGTAAATTACGTGCATCTCGATTCTCAAGCATCGGAAGATTACAAGGCCTTCAAGGCAGAAATCTACCTGGAAGCTCAAGAGATCGAAGCGTACATGAATCAACTGGAAATTTATCAATCCGGGTTATGAAGAAGTTTTGGACAGGATTTTTGATGACTATCTGCCTGACGGCCTTTGCGCAGCTCACGCCTTTGCACATTGAAAGCCGACATACCGAATTCTACGAGTATGTCGATGGATATCACATGTCGATTGTGCCGCCCGAGGACTTTACGGCCACGGATTGCTATACAGGTTTTCAGTGGCCTGAGATGGCTGCAAGCATTTCCTTTGCCAAAATTCCAGCTGACTTTGCAACCAGCAAAGCGACTATGGAACCCAATCTACTCAAGTCCCGAGGCTTAGGCGTACGTTTACAACGCGAAGTCCTGATGAACGGTATCGAGGGATTTGTCACCAAATGCACCCAAATGGAAAAGGGAGGTCAATATGTAAAATACATACTGCTCATCAACACAGGTACAGATGAAACGACCCTGGTAAATGCCGTATTCCCCCTGGCTGAGCAAGAAAAACTCGATGTATTACTCCGAAACACAATCCTGGGTATTATATATCACGGTTGATCTATCTCCTAAGGGATCAAGAGCTCAATCAGGACTGAGATAAGATTGACTTCACCACCGTCTCTACCTTTTCAAATAGTGCTTGCCCCTGCTCTTTGGAAGCCGCCTCACAGTAAATTCGAATAATCGGCTCCGTATTGGATTTGCGAATGTGAATCCACTCTTCCGGAAAGTCCACCTTCAGCCCATCGATCATGCTGTGCGGATATTCCGCATAATGCGCTTGCAAAGCTGCCAGAAGCCCATCAACATCAATACTTGGTGTAAGCTGAATCTTGTTCTTGGAGATATAATAGTCTGGATAGCTAGCTCTCAATTCTTTGCAAGTCTTACCGGTCTGAGCCAAATGACTCAGAAAGAATGCAATGCCAACCAGGGCATCCCGGCCATAATGCAAACCGGGATAGATTACCCCGCCATTTCCTTCTCCTCCAATCACAGCAGACTCGGATTTCATCTTTTTCACCACGTTCACTTCACCTACTGCCGAGGCAAAATGCTGCTGCCCTTTTGCCTCCGTCACATCGCGTAAGGCTCTGCTTGATGACAAGTTCGACACCGTATTTCCCGGCTGCTTCGCCAAAACAAAATCAGCCATTGCCACCAGGGTATATTCCTCTCCAAACATACTGCCATCCTCACAGACCAATGCCAGACGATCAACATCCGGATCGACTACGATACCCACATCGGCACCTTGCTCTTTGATGGCCTTCGAAATCCCTTCCAGATTTTCCGGCAAGGGCTCTGGCTTATGCGCAAAGTTGCCCAAATCATCTGCATTCAGCAGAGTATACTGCTGCACGCCAAGAGCGTCCAACAAAACAGGGATAGCCAATGCACCCGTCGAGTTGATACAATCAACCACGACTCTGAAATCCCGCTTCCGGATCGCTTCAACATCTACCAGCTCTAAATTCAGGATATGCTGCACATGCTTTTCAATGCTTCCTTCTCGCAATACATAAGCACCCAATTCTTGTACGGGCACAAAGTCAAATGCTCCCTGCTCGGCATAATTAAGCACCTTTGCCCCCTCGACACCATCTAAGAACTCCCCCTTTTCATTGAGCAGTTTTAGGGCATTCCATTCAATAGGATTATGGCTGGCTGTAATCACAATCCCTCCCCCGGCCGCTTCATCCACTACAGCCATCTCCACGGTAGGGGTAGTACTTAAGCCAAGATCGATCACTTCAATACCTAAAGCCTGCAAACTTCGACAAACCAATTGGCTAACCATCTCACCGGAGATACGCCCATCGCGCCCTACCACAACTCTCGCAGGAACCTCACGTGCCTTCAGCCAGGTTCCATAGGCACTAGCAAACAGTACCATATCAACCGGAGTTAGATTTTCCCCGGCCTTTCCGCCAATCGTTCCACGAATACCGGATATTGATTTTATTAGTGTCATTCTTTCTCTCTTTGACTATTTAAGGCTTTGAACAAAGCAAGATCAAACGATCCGCCTCAGCGGCGACAAATGGCTCCAAATGATAATTCCCAAAACTCTGCTTCAGTTCAAAGCCCGCATCAAGCAACATCTCTTCAAAATCTTTCAGATAAATTGCCTGCACACGCTCCTCAAAATGATAGGATTGCCCGCCATCTTCAAAATCGATGGTCTTCACAATTAGACCATCCTCCACACGACGGCTTATATGGAAAATCACCCCTCCAAGTTCCTTGCGCTCTTGCTTCACCAGATTAGCGACCACCTTTTCGGCATTCATAAAATCAATCACCAATAGACCATCTGGCTTTAAGGATTCATATACGTTCCGCAGCACCCGGCGATTATCACCGAGATCAGAAAAATAGCCAAAACTGGTAAATAGATTCAGGACCGCATCATACTTTCCAGGAGAGAGTGGATCACGCATATCTTGTTGGGCAAAATGCAGGCGATCATTAGCCGATTTACTGGCTTCTTCGATGCTGTTCCCAGACAAATCCAATCCCGTCACCTCATAACCCAGCCCATTCAAATAGCGGGCATGTCTTCCTTTTCCACAAGCCAAATCCAATAAATGACCCGTCTTAGGGATAGATAGAAAAGCAGACAATCTACTCAAAAACAATGCTGCCTCTTCTTCATCCCGATGCTGATACAACAGATGATAATAGGGCGAATCAAACCAGGACTCAAACCACTCCATACAATGCTCAGATTTTAAGATCGCAGCTTACTTCTTTGCTTTCAAACTAATGGTCAAACCAATCTCATCATCGATAGCTTTGTCCTTGAGATTGTCAAAAAACTTACCAGATCCATATCGAACATTCCAATCCGTGCGATCGATCGTAAAACGCTCACTCTTCGCCTTAAGCATATTGCCAGCAATGAGAATTCGAGCACCAAAAGTGATGCTCTTGGTGGCATCTTTCATCGTAAAGTTTCCAGTAATATTGTGCGTGGAACCTGAACGCCCTTCGGATTTGCCATTGATCTTCTCCACCTTTGTGATCTCAAATTTAGCGGTCGGATATTTAGCCACATCAAAGAAATCAGCGGACTTCAAATGCCCCTCCAACTTCTTACGCATTCCCTCAGCAGCGATATCCTGATTGCTAATGCTGTTCATGTCTATGTAGAACTTTCCGCCAAGCAATTCGCCGTCCTTTATGTCCAGATTACCATCACTAACGCGCACACTTCCCTTGTGGTTAGTACCCGGCTTAGCTCCTTCCCATAGCACCGTACTAGTTTGCGTGTCTAACTTATAAACGCCGGCATCTTCTGCCACGGTCTTTTTTACCGGCTCCGCCTTTTTCGCTTCCACTTTCTTTCCTTCCGGACTACTCTGACAAGCGAATAGCAATACCATTACAAGGCACAACAACAGGGGTAAATTCAACATCTTCATATTCATAACTCTTGTTTTATTATTCACGACCGTGCCTCAAAAAAGCCTGTATCGCGGTTTTTTTCTACATTGTAAGCTGGGAAATATCGTCCATGCATGGAGATATAAACCCCAACAGGAAGACACTGCACAAAAGCCAATGAGCTCCCCAAATTAAAGAAAGCATCCGAGGCTCCAAACTTGTAGGGAATCATTGCACCTGTCAATACAATCACCTTTTCCAGATTCGCATCGGCAAGCAATTGCCCCGTTTGTGCCATCGTGTCGGTCCCATGAGTGATGATGATATTGTCTTCCTCCGCTTCTCGCACATTGTGCAAAATCAGCTCCCGATCAGAATCGGTCATCTCCAAACTGTCAATCATCATTAGGTTGCGAATCTTTATATCAAGATTACACCTCCCTATCTCAAAAATCTCCGGCAAGTGCGTATCCTTAAAATACAACTTACCCGTCATCATGTCATACTCTTTGTCAAAAGTACCGCCGGTGATGAGAATTCTAATCGTCATAGTCGCAGTTTCTTCCCGCAAAGATAACTTTTAAGGGCAATTCCAATGGCTAGTGCCCCCGGCACAAAGTTCTGAGCCCGCAGTAATCAGTAATCAGTAGTCAGCATCAGTATCACTCAGTAATCAGTTTTTGGAGTACAGCAGAATAGCTCGCTCCAATGGATCGCCTGCTCTACGCTAAAAAGTCGCGGCACATCAGCCTGCTCCTGCTCAGCATCTGATGTCTCTCCTAACGTCGAGCCACCAGCTTGCTGGCAGTCGCCACGGCTGCTGCACCACGCCTTACCGCTGCGATCAGGACTATTCATCACCGGTATATGCACGTGGCAGCAGGGCATAAAAAAACGCCCAATCCAATTGGATTGGGCGTTCCTCCTATTAAATTATAAGACCAGTCTACTGACGATTGACATTGATCACACTAAGCAATCTGATATCGTCAATATTTGTATAGTCATACTGGTAAAAGCCATCTTCCCCAACGACCATCAAAAGGCCATCTCTCGGAATCAGATCAAAACTTCCATCATCACCAGTCTTTACAATCTGACTTTCACAAAGCTGCAAAGGATCGGAGATGTCATATACTTTAATGCCATCATCACAGACAAAAAGATGATCGCCATCCAAGCCAAGTCCCTTTGGACTACTCATATCACAGGAAAGCAAGAGTTCAGGATTCATCAAATCATTGATATCGAGCAAATCGAGACGATCAACACCACGACAAACATTCTCAGAACGTAATGTTACAAATGCATAATCCTCGTTCGCTACCACCGGATCACAAGAGTTCACATGATCAAAGCGCCCCAGCTCAACAGGCTGACCACCATTGCTAATATCATAGATCAACATCCCAGTTGTTGAACCAATAAACAATTTATCCTTGAATGGGAAGATGGTCTCAATACCCCAGCCAATCTGTTGGCTATATTCTTCACTAGGAACACCAGAAGATACATTGAAAGGCAAGAGTGAAGTATTGCTCACCACATACAGGTAATCTTGTGCCACAGTAAACCTGGCCATACTTCCACCACCACTCTGACTTGGCGCAGATTCAGCTGCTGCCATGTCATTAAACTGGTTATCGAAAGCAATTCCGCCACCAAAACCTCCGCCAACGTTAGGCACTGGGGCCGAAGTGCCACAGTCATATTCCACGACATCCTCGTGCACGGTCTCGTTGATCGCTATTACGACTCCTTGCGACTGATCTGCCCATACCTGCATAAAATGAGGATATGGCAGGGCATTTTCCTGGCGATCAATCAGCACAGGATTTATCGGATTCGAGAAATCAAAAGTCAAAAGGTCAGGACCACTGTCTGCAAACAATCGGCTGCCCTTCATGGCAACATCAACATTTCCAGGAATCTTTAGGAAGGCGACCGTTGAAGGATTTGAGGGGTCACTATTGTCGATGATATGCACGCCTTCCAGATATTCGTTGATCAAAATAAAATCTCCGGTAAAGTACAGCTTACCTGTTTCTTCAAGATTTCTAGCCTCCTCCACGGCAACGGAACTGCGCGCTTCATCGTAAGATAGATAGACCGGGTCAAAAGTGGAATAGGTGACGGTTCTCTTGCACTTATCCTTCATGCAACTGCTGCTCATTAATACTAAGAGCGCTAGCATTGCAAAAATCAGATTCGAGTTTTTCATTTTAGGGAGTATTCGTTTTTAGAATTGTATACTCGCAAAACGGAGTCAAGATATTTTCCGTTGCCTTACAAGATAATTCTTAGATTTAGGACAAAGCCACAAAAACCATGAAAACTTTCGCTTTTCTGCTACTATTGACACTTACATTTTTCCTCTTGCCGACTTCTCAAGCCACTGCCCAGGACAAGGAGGACGTAGTTTATCTCAAAGACGGTTCCACTATTAGAGGTGAATTGGTCGAATCAAATGATTTGGAAGTCAAGATCATGATTCAAGGAGGCTCCGTTCTTGTATACAAGTCCTCCGAAGTGGATAAGATAGTCAAGGAGCCTTCCCTCAACCCCAAGGCACGAAACAGCAGAGAACGTGAAAGATTCGTCAAACAGAAAGGATATCTCTGCGAATTCCATATCGGTAGTTTGATCGGACAAACAGGAGATCAGTCGAACGGCATAGGAATTGGACTGGTCAATGGCTACCAGTTTTCGCAGAAGCTAGGGTTCGGCCTGGGTGTCCAATATGCAGGATTTCAAGATATCGAGCTGCTTCCGGTTTATGCAGCCCTTCGCTATCAGCCTTCCCTGCAATCCCCTTTTGTCCTGGGAATCAATAGTGGATATGGAATCCCCATCAGCGAAGTCGATGAGAATCTGGAAGTTGAACAGCAAGGGGGCTGGTACTTCAATCCGGAAATTGCAGCTCACCTGGGATCAACTTACAATTTTAGTTGGATGCTTGCCGTTGGTTACTTTCGGGCACCCATTTCATTCAGCTATCAAGACCCATGGTCGGGCTCCCATATCCTCGAAGAGCGAACCATTCACAGACTTTCCGTCAAAGCCGGAATCAGATTCTAAGACCACATCTTAAAGAAAGTTCACGAACTTATTTCAAACACCCTAACCAAAAGCAATTACGTAGAGAAAGTTCACGAACTTTCTTCAAAC
>JAHDDV010000113.1:11045-14731 GCA_020629205.1 Chitinophagales bacterium
AAACACCCTAACCAAAAGCAATTACGTAGAGAAAGTTCACGAACTTTCTTCAAACGCCCTGGCCAAGAGCCGTAAAGTAGAGAAAGTTCAAGAACTTTCTTCAATCGCCCTGGCCATGAAAAACAAAAAAAGAACCATATAATTAATCAACCCATCGGTTCCTAAGCGGAGTCGAAGCGCAGATCGGAAGGGGTGGAAAATTGCCATGAACCACTATACCCTAGTGCTCAGGAAGCAAAATAGTCTCCTTACGCCCAGGCCCGACAGAAATCATCGTGCTATTAGTACCTAGATACTCATCAATAAATCGCAAGTACTTGCGAGCAGCCAAAGGCAATTCCTCCCAAGTCCGCATACTCGAATCAATTTCAAAGCCCTCAAACTCCTCATAAACAGCCTCACATCGTTCCAGGTCCGATAGGCTAAGCGGAAAACTCACCGATACTCCATCCAAAAGATAATCCACCGCTACCTTAATTTTTTCCATACCTGATAAGACATCGAGCTTGGTAATCGCCAATTGCGTAAAACCATTCAAACGATGAGCATACTTCAACATCACCAAATCCAGCCAGCCCACTCGTCTTGCCCGACCTGTGGTCGTGCCAAACTCTTTGCCTACCGTTCTAATATGCTCTCCAATTTCGCTGTGGAGCTCAGTCAAGAAAGGACCGGAACCCACTCTCGTCGTATAAGCTTTTACGATTCCTATGCTATCCAATGGCTGCGGAGGAATGCCAACATTTACAAAGACACCACCAGAGATAGTGTGCGAAGAAGTTACAAAAGGGTAAGTTCCATAGCTGATGTCCAGAAAGGTGCCTTGTGCACCTTCAAAAATTACATTTTTACCTTCAGCAATAGCTGCATTGACCAAGCCACCCACATCTGCCAAACAGTGACGTAATTGCTCCGCCATAGCCATGTAATCCGCATAGATTTGATCTTGGCTCTGCAATGGTTCTTGTCCATAAACGCCCTTGAGTATAAGCGCAGAAGAGGCATAATTGCTTTCCAGCTTTTGACGAAACAGATGGCTATCCAGCAGATCCATGAACCGAATACCTGTCCGTGTGATTCGCTCTGCATAACAAGGCCCAATTCCTTTCTTGGTTGTACCGATCTTCCTATCCCCCAAACCCTGCTCCTTAGCAGCATCTAGCTGTTGATGCCAGGGCATAATGATGTTGGTATGAGGGTCGATCTGGAGCTTTGCTTCCAGCTCGTTCTCTCTCAATACTGCTATTTCTTTCAAGAGCACCTTAGGATCCAGAACAACACCACTGGCGATCAGGCAAGGCTTGTCATAGATTACTCCTGAAGGAATCAAGTGAAACTTGAAGACCTTGCCATCAACAATCACCGTATGCCCGGCATTATTTCCACCCTGAAAGCGCACCACCATGTCCGCATCTGCAGAAAGCATGTCAGTGATCTTACCTTTTCCTTCGTCTCCCCACTGAGCACCGATTATAACCTTTGCGGGCATATTTTGTTGACTTTACATTGATAAACAAAACACAAAAATGACAAGACCTCTACGACAAAACAAATAAGCGATAAAGCTTAACACAAAAAACATTTAGGCCACCTTCTCAATTCTCCTATCTTCGCGCAAAACTAGTCCAATATGTGTATCCGGATCGCTATCGTTTTGACTCTGCTGTTTTCCACTGCAGAGCTTCTCGCTCAAAATCTTAACGGCTATGTCTTCGATCAAGGCACTGGCCTCCCTATCGAAAACGTCAGCCTTTATGGCGTCGTGTCCGGTGAGCCGGACGCCTTCAGTTCCAGGACTACTTGTGCTTCTAATGGCTATTGGGAAATTCGACCGAGAGCGGGCGAAAAACAACTCTTGATCATGGCACCAGGCTATGAGACTCAAAGGCTAAGCTTTGCAGAAGTGACCCGACGTGAAGGCAGCATCTTCCTACTACAACCCAACAAAGTAAACCTTGAGGAACTCACCGTCACTGCCTTTAGACAAAACGAGGCCATTTCAGAAGTGGCTGCTGCGATTGGCGTCATTAATGCAGCTACGATCGACAAAGGAAGCAATCAAGAGCTGACACACGCGCTCAATTCAATCCCGGGTGTTCGAATGGAACGAAGAGCCCCCGCCAGCTACCGCATCTCTATACGAGGAAGTAGCTTGCGATCTCCCTTCGGTGTGCGAAACGTGAAGGTCTACCTCAATGATCTGGCCTTCACAGGAGTCGATGGCAGCACATTCCTAAATCTGATCGACCCGGCAATTGTGTCAAGAGCTGAAGTGATTCGAGGCCCCGCCTCCAGTCTATATGGAGCTGGTACAGGAGGGGTCCTGCATCTTCAGGCAAAATCATTTGAAGCCAATCAGAGCAATTTCCGAGCAGAAACCGTCCTGGGTGATTTTGGACTGCTCAAATATGGACTAGGGGCAGACCTTGGCTTTAGAAAGGGTGGATTGAGCCTCTCCTATAATCATCAGGAAGGTGAAGGCTATAGAAAACACAGTAGCACGGATCGTGAAGTACTGCAACTAAACGCCCGCCTGTACGCTGCTGCAAAATCCAGTATTAGCCTCTTTAGCATGTACTCAGACTTGCAATACCAGATTCCGGGCGGTCTAAACGCTGAGCAATATGCGGAAGATCCAAGGCAAGCCCGACCCGGCAATGCCTTCGCTGCGGGCTCTGTGGACCAAAACGCCTCCATTGACCAGCAAAACCTCTTTACGGGTCTTGGTTGGAACTACTACCTAAATGATCACTGGAGCTTCAATACAACTGGATATACCAGTCTCACTGAACTGGAAAACCCATTTATCACAAATTACAAGACCGAGCAAGCTTCCGAATTAGGTGGTCGCTTCATAGCAAACTACCATTCGCTCGCGGGAGCTGATCAGGAAACCATAAATTCGAAAAGAGCCTATAAGCTAAACTTTGGAGCGGAAATACAACAGGGATGGTCTGATGCTGGCAATTATGGAAATGTACTTGGAACAAAGGACAGCCTCAACTTTCGGGACGACATCAAAATCTACACGCAAAGTTTCTTCGGGCAAGTTCAATTGATTCAACCGCAAAAGAAGGATAATCGACTGAGCCTGAGCCTGGGCCTAAGTCTAAACTCGATGAATCTGGAGATCGACCGTATCGACTACCTGGACATGACTTCAAACCTGAAGAGAACATTCGATCCTGTTCTGTCCCCAAGAATAGCACTGGCACAACACATCGGATCCAGCGGGCAGGTCTATGCGAGCATTAGTCATGGTTTTTCTCCACCCACCCTCGATGAAATTCGAACCAGCGAAGGAACCGTCAACACAGAGCTAGAAGCGGAACAAGGATTCAACTTCGAAATCGGAACGAAGACGCGACTGCTTAAAGATCGAGTCTATCTCGATTTTGCCGCCTACTATCTTCGTCTTCAGGATGCCATCGTAAGTCAGGTAGCTGAAGATGGTACCGTCCTGTTCTACAATGCCGGACAAACCAACAACAAAGGCATGGAAATCAGTCTAAGTACCGACCTAATTGGGCGAGGCCAGCAAACAAGCCTATCCAAACTACATTGGTGGAATAGCTACACCTACAATCATCACCGTTTCGAAGATTTTGTCAAGCGAATTGGAGGGGAAAACGTAGACATCTCAGGCAATGAGCTTACCGGTACAAACCCACATACCTGGATCACTG
>JAHDDV010000540.1 GCA_020629205.1 Chitinophagales bacterium
ACCAGACACTAAACACTAGAATATTATCTTCTTAAGAAAAACTAAGTATCTTTAGCCGCCGCACTCATCATTAATTAAAACAAATATTATGGCATCGATTACAAGCCCCAAGATGAAGATCGCCAAGGGCCCTGTCTTCTCAAAGGTAGCACTAACATTCAATGTGAAGATAGATACTAAGGAATTTAAATGGCTGGTCACGACGAAAGCAGACGAAGTACAAGCCATCATCACACTTTACGCCAAGGATTCGCAAGAAGGCGGAAAGGATGAAGTGCTCTACACTTATCACTACGATCTGGATCAACTAGAAGAAATCAAAGGGGCGAAGGCGGCAGCCACAAAATCGCTGCCGGTTACGATAGGCTTCAAGATACCGACAAAAAAGCTTGACGAAGATAAGGCCAGTGACCCGGTCCCAAAGAAGACCAAGATGGCAAAGGTTGCCGCTATCAGACCGGCAAAAAAAGTGGCACCAAAACGTCCAACGACTCGGCCGGTAATGAACGCCAATACGATGAGAAAGGAAATGGATGAAATCTACGCAGTGGTGTATCTATCTGTCAAGAAAGGAAAGGAGGAAGCATGGGAAGCATTTACCCCGGTGATGGCTTCAAATACTGTAATGCAGCGATTCTAGTGCTACAAAAGCAATATGCTTAGCAAGACTGGAGCAAGCGATTGCGCTTTCTCCAGTCTTGTTATTGTTAAAATACACGTACAATATTGAATCCGAAAAACACAATCCCATCTGCCCAATCACCTTCGGCATTGGAGATGAAACCTGGCTCATTCGTAGACTGCGCATTGGCAAAGAGAAGCTGGAAAACATGCCCTCCGGTTTCGATATCCATACCAATCGACAGTGGATTCTTATACACAGAATCCTCCACGCGGCTGAAATTCCATACATAATCAATATTGATCGAAGATCGCTTACTGATCTTATAACGACCGCCAAGTCCCAATGCAAACTGATTGTGTTCCTGTCCTGGCTCCCAAACCAAATTCTGACGAACAAAAGTCGGAGCAAGTTCCACAGAAAGGTTATTGTTCACTCTACGTGCTACAAGCAACTGGTGAGCATAACTAAGACGATCTGCATACTTAAAACCCTCATAACGATCTTTATCTACATCTGTATTCAAGTTAACCGTGCCATAATAGGTCATGTGCAAAGGAAATTTCTGCCCCTGCCTGGTCAATACTGCCTTGGTATGCGCGCCATAGGTTTTACGCCAGGATTCCCGACTCAAGCCGATTTGTAAGCCTTCCAGAAGTCCATAAACCATCTGAATTTTGGTATTCGCATTGTCCAGACCAAAAAAGGTATCAAAGCCATCTTTCACAGATCCAAATCGATGCGATACATACATATAAGTGTCTCCCTTTGCGGCCACCTTTGTTGACTGCAGATTCGCAATTTTCATCGCCTTAAAGGCAGGATATTCAAAGACGAGTTCTTCCGCCTCTCCTTCCAGCTCTCCCAAAAGATCATCCTGCGCCTTCACTTCCAGGACCGCGAGACAGCAAAGTGCCCACAGTACCCATAGATATTTAATTGTCATCTCTCTTGTTTCATTTTGCTACTATAACAACGCATAAAGGCTAGTTTTCCAAATAGCCATCTGCAATCCACTGATCAATGGTCAATCGTTCATTCTCTGGCATCAATCCACCCGGTGGCATCGGCGCAGCAAGATCATTCACCCGATCAACGAGGTTCTCATTCTCTGTCCAGTTTTTCACATGAGCATATGTCGTCAATGGGAAGCCTCCCGGGGCAGCTGGCTCATCACTATGGCAGCCCTCACAATGGGTCACCATGATTGCCTTCACGTCTGGATCGTATTTTACCACCTCAGGAATTGGGTCGGAGTTTCCGTCATCAATCACCGCTTCTGTACAGGCCATCCAATGGGCAAAAAAGGCAGTCATCACTACTAAAAAAAGGCATCTTTTCATCTGCTATACTTGTCGACTAGGTTATCTATTGTGTGTCATTGCCCCGCCAGGAGGCCTTCCAACACCTGCGCTAAGATATCAATATTCTTTTGTTTCCTGCCTTTTCACATTGCCCAATGTCCTTTGGCTGACGGAGCCCATCTCTTCTAAAAGTACAACCTTGAAGCGGATCAAATTGTGCATAATTATTTTTTGGAGCCCAGCAGTATTGTCCCGTCGCAGCGACCTACACGTGCTCCATTAATATTCGGCACCCATCTAGCTGTTCGTTGCTCGTACCGCAGCATCTCTCCGCTGCGCTGCGAGCTACTGCGGCACGGCACTCACCACGCTAGCTAGTGCTACGCAAACGAAGTTCGCA
>JAHDDV010000114.1 GCA_020629205.1 Chitinophagales bacterium
GGTGCTGCCACGTGTGGATCTGCTGCGCTGCCAAAAAATCATGCCTCCACTGTCATTCAAAGGCAGCTACTGAACTATTCTGCTTGTGCTGATGTTGCCTCATAGTATACAATACATTAGAAAATATCCCATATCGTTGTGTCTGCTCTTTGATTGCCTGGCTGTTCAATATTGATGAAGTGTGGAAATTGGGGTAAATTAGCTAAATTCACTTTGTCTAAGACCGGAATATAGGGTTACATCTACCTGATTTTGAGTCACAAATCTAAAGCGAGCCTTGGGCTGCTAATATTTGAGCATGAATAAGCTGGAAGTAAAAGTTATCATTGCCCTGATTGTTTTTGTCTACTTCTATATGTTGTGGGAAAAGAATCGGGTGCGTAATGGCTATGCCAGCTATGGGGAGAGAGCGCCAAGATATGTGCCTGATCGTATGTGGGAAGAGGAAGATGAGGGCCGGACTCCGCCTTCTGCAAAGTATGAGCCGAGGTATGAGCGCCGCTTCGAACGTCCGCCCGCTCCTAATGGTACAAGCGTAGGAGATTGGATATTGAATGCTGCGGTGACGGATGGATTTGACTTTCCGGTTGGGAAGCCAGACGGTACAGGTTACTATATTGCGCAGGGTTTTTTGCAGTCTGGTCATCAGGGGGAGGATTGGAATGGAATCAGTGCCGGGAATTCTGACTTAGGAGATCCGGTATATGCAGTAGCGAATGGCGTGGTTTATGAGTCGCGAAATAATGGTGGCAATTGGGGTAATGTAGTGCGGATCGCGCACAATATTGGGACGAAGGATAGACCGATTATACTGGAAAGCCTGTATGCACATTTGGACACCATGTTTGTACGAAAGGGAGATCAGGTGAGACGAGGAGATAATATTGGAGCCATTGGTACGGCTAATGGACGCCATAATGCGCACTTGCATTTTGAGCTTCGGGATCAGCTTTACAAGGAGCTGGGTTCCACAGGTTATGGTAGTTCGGAATACAATCTGTCTCCGACGGCATTTATCTCTGATCATCGTCCGCGTTGGTTCAATTAGTGGCCGGAATCGCCAAAAAATCAAAAATAATTCAAGCTATTTTATTTACGCCAAGGACAAATTGACTTTTGGCATGATTTTCGTTTGTATTAGTCTGTAGATAGCAAAGCGCCTATTTTGTCCAGATAAAAGGAATAATTGGGGCTAAACATGACACATTTAGACAGTGCCTAATTGCTACTATTGGAGTTAATACGATCGGAAGTTTATGAAATAGCTCATTCAATAATCTAAAGTAGAAATTACAAACTAAGATGAGTTTAGAGCAAAAGATAAACGATGAAATCAAGACAGCGATGCGCGCAAAGGATGCCGATGTATTGAATGGTCTTCGGGCTATAAAATCGGCGATATTGCTGGCAAAGACATCTAAAGGCGCTGGTGAATCGATGACGGAAGACCAAGAGCTGAAGATACTGTCGAAATTGGCAAAGCAACGTAGGGAGTCAGCCCAACTGTACCGGGATCAGGATCGTCCTGATCTGGCTGAAACGGAGGAGAAGGAATTGGCGGTATTGGAGCGTTTTCTTCCTGCGCAGATGAGCGAAGAAGAGATAACAACAACAGTAAAAGACATAATTCAACAACTGGGCGCATCATCTATGGCCGACATGGGCAAGGTGATGGGAACAGCATCAAAGCAACTAGCCGGTAAGGCAGATGGCAAAGTCATCTCAGGTATTGTGAAGCAGTTGCTGTCCACTTAAATTATCCATCATGGCACTCGATTTATTATTTCTAGCCACCCTCGTCTACGGCGTGTATAAGGGCACTAGCTCTGGCCTGGTTGGTGGTTCGATGTCCATTTTCAAACTTCTAATAGGGATCGTGCTAGCATTGCGTCTTGGTCCTCTTGTCTCCGACTTCATGCATAGAGGGCTAGGATGGGAAGGTTCCTATATCGGCCCTATTGGCTCCTTTTTGGTTGTGTTGATCGGAAGCTTCTTCGGACTCAAGGCAGTAGGCGATGGCCTGGGTGGAGTGATGGACAAGACCGGATTGGGCTTTGTAAACAAGTATGCCGGCTCAGTGGTATGGGTTGGAGCATTGTTGTTCTTGTTTAGTACAGCTGTAAACATCGGTACTCGTGCAGGCGTTTTTCCACCTGAAGTAACGAATAGATCAGCAGTCTATCCTTATGTTGAGCCTATCATGCCGATCTTTAAGAATACTTTTGGAGCAACAGCTCAGCGCTACTACACAGAGATCAAAAGTGGCTTGGGAGGATTGCTTGGGGAAGCGAAAAAAGGAGCCAAGGAGGCTGATCAGCAGTATCGTGAAGAATATTACCGATCGCAAGGAACCAATACTATAGTGCGCGAGAAGACTATCGCAGATGTAAGTCTACGGAGCGATAAATCTGATAGAAGAAGTGGCTATTGGGTCTATGATCGGGGCAAGCGTACTTATGAGGAGCCTAGATATTATACACAGACTACCTGGACACGAGACAAATATAAAGCACCAAAGAAACAAAAACCCGAGAAGGTAAAAGACAAGAAGAAGAAAGAAAAAACAAAGAAGAAGGTCAAGGACTCAAAACGCAACACAAGGCGAATTGAAGAGCGGTACTATGAGGCTGAACCAGCCGATAGAACGATTTATAACAAGCAGGTTCAGCGGCGAAACTATGACCCTTGGTGGTCTGACTATCGACAAAAGTATAGAAATGGTCAGTGATGCTGACTGAATTGAAAAACGGATTTAGGATGGAGCAACGATTAACCTTCTTAAATCCGTTTTGTCTTTAATAGGAGAACCCTCTTACTGGTTTCAGGCATAGAAATTGACCAAATGTTATTGTTGCTGGACAACTACGACTCCTTTACCTACATACTTGCCGATTATTTCAAACAATTGGGAATCGCCTGTCGTGTTGTTCGAAATGACGAGCTTAGCGTGCAAGCGTTATTGGCCCTCAAGCCTTCCTGTATGGTCTTGTCGCCAGGACCTGAGACACCTGCTAAGGCAGGAGTCATGATGGATTTGCTTGAAGCGGCAATCGGGCAATTGCCCATTCTGGGTGTTTGTCTGGGTCATCAAGCGATAGGAGAGTTCTTTGGAGCGAGATTAGTAAAGGCAAAAAGACCGATGCACGGTATGAGTTCCGAAATCACTGTTTCCGCCCATCCAGTCTTTGCGGGACTAGACAAGCGTTTGACTGTGATGCGTTATCACTCCTTGTTGATTGAGGATTTGGAGTCCACGGATTTGCGAGGTATTGCCTATACGGACGATGGCGAACTGATGGCTTTAGCTCATGATGAGTTGATGCTATTGGGACTTCAGTTTCATCCAGAATCGATCTTGACAAGCGATGGTCTGGAGATGTTAAATAATTGGCTTGTGTACAATAATATTCCGACCACGAGCGGACAATCGTCTATCTATAACAAACGATAAGCTAATCGAAGTGTTAATAGGAGACAGGAAAAAAGATTATCATTGTGAAATGGCTCTGATGTGTATGAAGAGTGAGACTGAAATGTTAGCCGGATGATTGCGAGTAAACTGATAAATGATACCGTCCCACCTCTAAAGGTTACGGACACTGGAATGAAGGCCCTCAAGTGGATGGGAGAGTTTTTTGTTCAGCACTTGCCTGTAATAGACAAGCAGAAATTAATCGGCATCGTATCGGAATACGATGTGCTGGATATGGCCGATCCTGATCAAGCTTTGAGTGCTGCTACATTCTCGATGCCTAAGATTTCGGTACATTCTTCGGAGCATATCTATGAGGTGATCAAGAAGATGTCTGAAAGTGGTTT
The DNA here is from genome assembly GCA_020629205.1 of Chitinophagales bacterium. Classification (GTDB taxonomy): domain Bacteria; phylum Bacteroidota; class Bacteroidia; order Chitinophagales; family UBA2359; genus JAHDDV01. The sequence goes on from JAHDDV010000114.1 coordinate 3,820, forward strand.
ATCGGTGATGCCAATTATCGATGAAGAGGGCAATTATGATGGCCTGATCACATCCAATAGTTTGCTGGATTACTTTGCCAGTGCCAGTTCGGTCCGCGATCCCGGTGGAATCATCATCCTTCATGTGATGGCTCAGGATTATTCCATGGTCGAAATTTCTCAAATAGTCGAATCCAACAATGCCAATATTTTGAGCATGTATGTTTCCAGCACAGGGGAAAATCGAAATCTGCTGGAGATCACTTTGAAGATCAACAAGACTGAACTGAAGGATATCATCAGCACTTTCGAGCGTTATGATTACAAGATCAAGGCTGCCTTTCAGGAAAGTGAATACCTTGATGATCTCAAGGAACGTCTGGACTCCTTTTTGCACTATCTCGACCTGTAGCGCTGAATCATGAGGCTGGCAACAGTTCTCGTAAAGCCGTCTGCCACTTCCTCCCTCCAAGATTGCTTATTTTCGCGAAATAATGAGCATGGATTTGAGAACCACCGGTCTGGTGTTTTTTTCCTACTTTTTCTTCCTTGGAATGAGCTGCTTCGCAAACAATGAAGCAGTTGGGGAGTCGTATGTACAGATCAAGGACATTCAACTGAGTGGAAACAAGAAGACGGTTGACTTTGTGATTCTTCGTGAGATGGATCTGGAGGTTGGTGACTCCTTAAGAGTTTCAGAGATCGAGGATCGTCTTCAGGCCAATCAAAATCGCATATACAACAGTAATCTCTTTGAGGAGGTAAGTTGCAGCTCTCGCTACGAGGGTTCTGATGAGCTTATTATCGAGGTGGAAGTGGTGGAGCGCTGGTACACCTTTCTATTGCCAATCTTTGAGCTTTCAGACCGCAATTTTAATGAGTGGTGGGTTACTTATGACCACGACCTTCGACGGACCGAGTACGGACTTCGATTCTACCAATACAATGTGCGGGGGCGTGATGAGGTATTGTCCGCAACTGTGCAGTTTGGATTTACCAAAAACATCAACTTTAGCTATAAGTTTCCCAACCTTGGAAAACGAAAACAGTGGACGATAACACCTGGTATTGCGCGAGTACTCAACACGAATATTCCTTATACCACTATAGACAATCAATTAGCCTTCTACAAGCATGACAGCTATGTGCGGCGCCGATGGGCAGCCACCTTGAATGTAGACAACCGGCTGGATTTGCACCGAACAGCTAAGGGCGAATTCTCTTTCTTCCAGAATGAGATTGGCGATACCATTGCAGCCATGAATCCGGACTATTTTCTGGATGGGAAAACCTCGCAAAAGTATTTCTTCGCCAAGTTTATGTATGCACGAGATTTCCGAGATATCGTTAACTATCCACTGCGAGGTAGCCTGCTCCGAATATCGGTAGCAAAGTATGGTCTGGGCATTTTTAATGACCTTAACTTCACTTCCTTTACCTTCAACTACAGCCGTTATATTCCCATCGCTAAAAAGACTTTCGGTTTGGCCAATTTTAAGGCCAAGCTGGCCTTGCCAGAGGTACAGCCTTACTTTAATCAGAAGGCTCTGGGATATGGGGGCAATCATTTGCGCGGTTACGAATATTATGTAATCGATGGACAGCGATTTGTGATGCTTCGCAGCTCCATTCGGCAGGAGATATTCTATCGAAAAATTAAGAACCCTGTACCAATCAAAGGCAAGTTGGCCAATATTCCCCTTTCGATCTATTTGAAAGCCTATGGAGAGGCAGCCTATGTACAGGATGACTACTATGCCGATAACGGTCCGCTCGCCAATCGCTGGATTAGCAGTACTGGCCTAGGGCTTGATTTTGTCACCTTTTACGATTCTGTCTGGACTTTGGAGTACTCAGTTAATCGTGAGGGGGAATCTGGTATTTTTGTTCACTTTCTGATGAATTACGATAGTACCCGTGAATAGTGCTATCCTAAGGAAGCTTGGCAAATAGGCACCCAGTGGTGGCGATCCAACTTGTCACTGAAAGTCAAAAAGGGGCTCAGAGAGCGAAATAAACCTTATCTTTCCCTCATGAGAGTAGCAATCTTCGGCCGCGTCCTCAAGGATCGCGATCTTGAATTTGTTCAGAGCTTTATCGAGCAATTGATAGTACGTGGCGATGATGTTTCCATCAATGAAAGCTATTACGCCTCGATTAAGGAGAAGGCCACAGGGGTTCCTCTTTGCGGGACTTACCGCTTCGAAGATGGTATTACAGCCGAGATAGATTTCCTCTTTAGCATTGGAGGAGATGGCACCCTTTTGAAAAGTGCCCAGCTGGGTATGCAGCACGGAACAAAGGTGCTTGGGATTAATGTTGGTCGTTTAGGTTTTCTCACTAGCGTGAGCAAAGATAAGGCGCTTCAAATGCTGTCGCTCATAGATGAGGGTGCATACACCATTGAGCAGCGCACAATGTTGCAACTGCGGTCGAGTATGCCAGGCTTTGGCAACAACAACTTTGCGCTGAATGAAGTGGCCTTCATGAAAAAGGACTCTTCCTCTATGGTACTGATTCACTCCTACATTGACGATGTGTACCTCAACACCTATTGGGCCGATGGTTTGATCATTGCTACACCAACAGGATCTACGGGATATTCACTCAGTTGTGGTGGACCTATTATTGCGCCCTCTTCGCAGAGTCTGGTGTTGACACCCGTGGCAGCCCACAACCTCAATATTCGCCCCTTGGTAATTAGTGATGAAGCGAAACTATCCTTTGAAATTGAAGGACGGGACACACACTTTCTCTGTACTTTAGACTCTCGATATGAAACCATTAACAACAAGTATCGTTGGACGGTGACCAAGGCTCCTTTGCAGCTAAACCGAGTCAGGCTTAAGGGCTCTAATTTTTATAAAACCATCAGAGAAAAACTTAACTGGGGAATGGACTTGCGCAAATGGCAAGACTAATCCCTTCAAAAGACGCCTAGTATGATAATTGGAATAGCCGGTGGTACGGGATCTGGAAAAACGACCGTAGTAAAAAAAATTATGGGTCGCCTTGATGCGACACAGGTCACTGTAATTCCACAGGATAATTATTATAAGGACAATAGTGAATTGCCAATGGAAGAGAGGCATCAATTGAATTTCGATCACCCAGATTCTCTTGAGTTCTCGCTACTGGCTGGACACATTGATAGATTGCGTTCCGATCAATCGATTGAAATGCCGATCTACTCCTATTTGACTTGCACGAGAGCCGAGGAGACCGTTCCGATCAAGCCTCAAAAAGTAATCATTGTGGAAGGTATTTTGGTGCTTTCACAGCCGGAGTTGCGCGACAGAATGGATCTCAAGATCTATGTCGACTGTGATGATGACGATCGTTTGATACGTTGTATTCACCGTGATATACTCGAAAGAGGTAGAGATGTAAAGAGTGTGTTGGAGAGATACGAACGGACGGTGAAACCGATGCATATCCAGTTTGTAGAGCCTTCAAAGCGCTACGCCGATGTCATCATTACACAAGGTGGCAATAATGAAGCTGCTGTGGACATGATCTCTGCTGCTATTGGCATGAAACTCGCTTAGGGATAGAGAATCAATGACTGTCCATTTTGACTTGCTAGAAATGGTTTATCCTTCGTTATTTTTCTCCACCAGCCAACAAGGATGTTGTCAAAAAATGCCTAGTCTAAATCATTTCTAGCGGCGTCAAAATCAGACAGTTATTGATTCCCAATCCCTTAAACACAAAAAAGGGAGATGGCCTGATTGGACCATCTCCCTTTCTATTCTGTTTCTAATTCTGCTTATCTAATCACTTGTACTTTCTTCGTTAATCTACCTTGCTCTGTTTCAATCTGTAGAAGATACATACCTGAAGCAACTGAGTTAAGATCGATGCTAGCTTCGTCAACAGCTGAAAGCTGCTTGACGATCAATTCCCTTCCTGTCAAATCTGTCAGCGATATAGCCTTCAGTCTCTGTCCGGATTCATTGATCACTTGTATGTAGCTTCCAGCTGGATTAGGGTAAACGCTGAAGCTATTTTCCGATAGTAGCTCATTTAACTCGCCGCCGGCATCTACTTGTAAAGTCAGCGTAGCAAACTCACATTCGGTTCCCAGACACAAAGTGTATTCGATCGTCACCTCACCAGTAAAACCAGGCTCAGCAATGTATTGGAGTTGGTTATCCTCGGTGATGGTAGCTGTTCCTGAATCAGGCTGCATACTGATGCTTACTTCGGGATCCAAGGCTGGCTCTGAGCTCCAGGTATCATTGGCTAAAATATCAATGATAGTCGGCTCTGTACCTTCGATGGTTGCGTCGTCATCTGCTAGCTCGATACTAAGCTCTGGTGGCGCAACCGTGATCGTTACGACTGCCTGCTGACAAAAATCCACATCAGTATAGCACCATTGATAAACAAATATGTCCTCTCCAGCAAAGCCTTCATTTGGAATGTATTGGATATCATCTTCACCCACAATAGTGACGGTTCCATTGGCGGGGCCCTCTATAATCGATACTGTTACATCGGAATAATACTGATCATTCACCAAAACAACGATAGTCACCACCAGTCCATTGTCGATCGAAATAATATCATCCGTTGCATATGGCTCTTGCCCCGAGCAGGTACCTTCAGTCCAACTTGTCAAACCGCTGTAGCTTGTTGCCAGGCAGGTATTCAAGTAATCAAGACCGTCGCAACCACAAACTGGAGCATACTCTGTATCGCAGTTTGCATTTGGGTCAATCAATGTGGGATCTTCACAAATCACAACACCACATTCGCCGGGCTCAAAGGACGTGACTCCTCCATAATTGATCGCTTCGCATTCGTTGCTGTAGGTGACCCCATTACAACCGCAGACAGGCATAAAGATCGCCGGGCAGATGACATCAAGATTGATGATTGTAGGATCGACACATCCGATGGTACTGCACTCACCAGGGACAAAATCTATCACCCCATTAAAGAAATATGCCTCACATTCGTTGCCATAGGTCACGCCATCACAACCACAAACCGGATCATAAATCTCCAGGCAATTGGTGGTGATATCTATAACGCTCTCATCAATGCATCCTGTACTACCACACTCTCCGGGAGTAAATTCGGTCACCCCGCCGTAGTATTGAGCCTCACAGGGATTGCCATAAGTTATTCCATCGCATCCGCAGACAGGATCGTACAGATCATCACATCCCATCGTAGGATCAATTAGTGATTCATCAACACAAGCTGTTGTACTACAAGGGCCTGAGGTAAAAGAAGTCACTCCTCCGTAGTATGTAGCCTCACAATCATTGCTGTAGGTGACTCCATCGCATCCGCAAACAGGCATATAGATTAGTGGGCAAAGCACAGTGGGGTCAATCATCGTTTCGTCGATACATTCGGGATTAGCTCCACATTCCCCAGGCTCGTAGGAGGTCACACCATTGTAATTGATAGCCTGGCACTCGTTGGTGTAAGTGATGCCATCGCAGCCGCAAACAGGATCGTAATCAGAAGGACAAAGCACATTGAAATTGATGATGCTTTCATCTATGCAGTCTGTATTGCCACCGCATTCACCCGGTGTGTAATCCGTTACACCACCGTAAAATTCCGCTTCGCAGAAGTTACCGTAAGTAACTCCATCGCAGCCGCAAACCGGGTCATAAATCTCAATGCATGCAATCGTCAAGTCAATTTGTGATTCATCGATGCAGCCCGCAGTGCTTCCACATGGGCCGGGCGTCCAATCAGTCACCCCACCCAGATTCATCGCCAAACAGTCATTGTCATAGGTGATGCCATCACAACCACAAACGGGCGCCAGTACCAAAGGACAAATAGCCATTGGATTGATCAGGGTTGGATCAACGCAGCCTTCCACTTCCTCTCCTAGCATGAGCTCCAGCGAACTCACCGTGCAACCCAGGTGTGGATGGCAAATTCGATAAGGAACTGTGCTTCCCTCATTTGCCCACGCTTGCATTGTGACAATAATTTCATGTGATTCAGAGAGCGATAAAGTGGCTTCGCTGGAAGTGCCCAGTAGTTCGACAATCATATCTTCAGCTACATCGTAGGCTTCGTAAATACTCGTGAATCCATCTGGAAAAAGGTCCGAGAGAACCAATTGCCCATCCACTATTGCATATTGCTGTTCCTGCGACTCTGAGAATCCAGATAGCGTGATCATTCCATCCTCCAATTCATAGCTCCCTATCTCCTCTGTAATCAAACCACTGTCCATACTGGCAATAGTTACGTAGTTTCCGTTCTCATATAGACTTAAGTAAACCGCTCCTGCAATTTCAATCTCCTCTCCGGCAATACCACCTGACAACGCGACCAGCTTCCACACACCAACAAGTTCAGATCCTGCCACTGGCAGAAGATCATTCATCAGTATCTGTACCGTGGCTGTCTCTCCAGGATTCAAGCTTATTGCATCAACATTAGCCTTGATCATCGAACTATGAAGTCCAATGTAAACAGTCCCAGTGGGGCAATATCCCTCCACATCTTCAATACATGCAGAATAAACAAAGGAGTCGGCCCCTACGGTAAAACCATCAAAGGCCGTATAGCTATAGGATCCATTCGGGTCTAAGAACACTTCTCCACTGCCGGGTGCCAAATCCAGATTGGCAACACCAACTTCAGCCACATTTACTGTGGGATCTGAGGGAAAATTCCAGTCGAAATAGTAACGATCGTTATCAAAGACATTTCCCTCTCCAGACCCTCCAAGAGGTAAATCGAGTACATCCGGTTGCGGCTGGATAACCGGCCCATAGCCGGGCTGGATCCAAGCCAACTCATCTACCTCGAAGCCATGATCGGCAGCCCATTGACTCAGAGCCGGAAAATTCATCTCCCGAATGTAGGCATTGTTGCATTCCTCAGAAATCTGTTCCGCCAAAGCCTCATAGCCGGTATGCTGAATCATATAACCAACCGCACAAGCTGTGTTTTGGGAATCAATAAAGTATGGAATACGAAATGCATACCCGTCATTCACAGGAAAGAGACCTCGCTCTCGATAGGCTTTCAAGACATCAAGTCCTTTACCTCGCAACTGAATCTGCGACTCAGTCAAGTGTTTCGCCTCTACCTTTCGCAGGCTTTGCTCTACCAGTAGAAGATGATGCTGGATTAGCTCCTTTTGGGAGCTAAACACCATTTCGGGCAGAGGATGCTCCAACTGTTTGGTTTTCCATTCCTCATTCAGGCAAGCCAACTTTTCTTGTGTAGAGCTGCCTCGAATATCCGAAATCTGAGCAAAGAGATCTTGCTGCATAAACAGCAATAGCGACAAGCTAAACAGCAAGGCGTAAAGAGAAGAACGAGCATGCATATACGTAGGTATTTTGATCAGAAAAAAACCTATTGGGCAATAGTACAATCTGATCGATGTGTGCCAAAGGTAAGCTGATTTGCTATGACATTCAAGGTATGTTACAAAATTAGGGAACAGATGATGGGGTCTTGGCATTAGTAATGAAGTGCTGCTGAAGTACGGACCAACCTATTTTTTAAGTCAATTTAATTACTTTTGGATCGCCTAAGTCTCCATAAAGGCTTTCGAAATTCTAAAAAATGATCTTTAAGAACAGCCTATGAAAACGAATCAGCAATTTGCCCTTCTTATGATACTTTTTGTACTTATCACCAGTGCATGCCGGCAAAAGAGCCCGGAAAAGTTACCAAAATACAAAGACAAGTTCCGAGCTTCCATCGCTAGCTTCGAATCGCAAAAGAAAAAGACAGATGCCAGGGTCGAAAATGGTGTCAAACGACTCTCGACTATACAAGATGCACTGGCCAATGCTAAAGATGTCGACAAGGAATTTGCCAAGGTATATGGGCAATGGGGAAAAGTAGACAATCAAGTAAAGAAGCTGAACAAGGATTATGAGAATCTCAAAGAGGATGCAAACAACCTGTTCAACGCTATGCAAAAGCAAACCGAAAGCTTAAACGATCAAAAGACCAAAGGGGAGTTGATGGCGGCCCTTAACAAGACTCGGGGATCCTACGACGAAACACTGCAGAAAACAAGTTTGGCCATCGAAAAGCTGCGTGCCCTACATGACGAAGCAAAAGATGTAATCAAGGCACTTGAGGTGGCAGTCAGTTTGGGTCAAATTGCAGAAATCAGCTCAGGCTTGAAAAGTATAGAAGATCGCGTTGGCTCTATCATGGAAGAATTGAATCAGACTATCGCTGAAAGCAAGGACCTCTACGATCAAAAGATCAATACATTCTAAAAAATAGAAAATGCCTACATATTGAAAGCACAGCAATTCAGTATGTAGGCAAAGAAAAAGCACCTGCCGACTCGACAGGTGCTTAAAAAGAGATAACCAATCTCTACCGCACTAATAAATCCTTTTAATTCTTGCCTTTCGACTCCTGCGTCCCTGTAACCAGCAGAATACGCATTTGATGAAGCCTTCCGGCATAAAATCGGTTTTTTGACGCAGCCTCAGAACATTTGTCACAAGGGCACTACAGAAAATCTACAAGATTCCATGCCTCTCTTCGTCCTAAATTTATAAAACAATCAAAATCAATAGTTTAAGTTAAAAGCCCTGGCAGATTTTTTTTCAAAAAAAAGTGCATTATCTTGGTAAGTGGCATGATATTCGTTAAGATTATGACGTAAATAATAGGCTAAATCTGCCAAATTACATTGCTATATGGGGGTAATTCCTTCGAAAATTGTCACTGCACTGGTTTTGTGCTTCTTTGTCTTGATCTGCTGGATGATGATGTGTAGGGGAGAGAAAGAGCCCAAAGATATCGGAGATCGAGCCATTGATAGGGCCGAACAAGCCGATATTGTACGCACGGCCAAGGAGAACACTCAGATTGCCATTCAGGAAAGCTATAGGGAAACAGAAAAGGTGGCTGACAAAATGCGTAATCGAACCGCGACTGATCAAGATTTTAGATCCGTGCTAAGTCTTTGGGGCAAAAGCGAATCTCATATACGCAACCTCGAACAAGAGTTTCACCGTCTAATCAGACAAAATGACAACTTGTTCTTAGATCTGGACGGACAGATACAGATGACTCGTGATCCAGTCACCAAAGAACGTCTGGAGGACGCTCTTGACCGGGTATTTGAAGAAAACGAGGTCATCTTTCGAGATACAAAATTTGCCATCGACAATCTTTGGGAACTACATGCCGAAGCGGAGAGCTCTGTGAATGCCATGCGTGTGGCACATACACTAGGCGAGCTAAGCGACCTCAACGTCGGTCTCAAAAATCTTAAACGAAAGATTGAAATCGTAATGAGCGACCTTAATGATGCCATCCGTACCTCCAAAACACTATTCGAAAATGATATGATTCCCTTCGAACAATGATGGGACTCTACGACATCATAATCAGTACGCTGATTTTCACACTGCTTTTGGTCCTTGGCTTTTTCTTCGCTCAGGTACGCTATTCCGGACAAGCTTGCAGACACTACTTTGTGCCAGCCCTGGCACTCAAAATGCTGGGATCGATATTCTTTTGTCTGATCTACCTTTATTACTACCGTAGTGGTGATACCTTTATGTACTGGGGTGATGCCATGGTCTACCGCGAGGCCTTTTTGCAAAGCATATCACAGGGCTGGGAGTTGTTTTGGACTCCAGCTATGGAATTCAACATGGCCACCGATCGATTCACAGAAAACATCCGGGGCTTCCGTGGAGAAAACGCACTGTATGTCAGCCGCATCACGGCAGTTTTGAGTTTCATTGCTGGGGGCAGTTTTCTGGCCACAACAATCCTCTTCGGAGCACTATCCTTCACGGGGCTCTGGGCGCTCTACCGTGTCTTCCTTAGAGAGTATCCCAGTTTAGTGCATCCTCTTGCTTTCGCTGTACTATTCATACCCTCCGTGATCTTCTGGGGATCCGGTGTCATGAAAGACACCATCACTATAGGCTGCCTCGGATGGCTAACCTATGGCGTCTATTTCCTGTTTATCAAAAAGAAAAAACTCCTTCTATCCCTGATACTGGTCCCCCTATGCTTCCACCTGATCAGCGTGATCAAGGGATTCATCATGGCAGCCTTTCTACCTTCCGCTATTTGCTGGGTCCTCTTCGCACATGCCGGAAAGGTGAAAGAACCCAAACTAATCACCTTCTGCATATTCAGCCTCCTGGCTGGTTTTGCCCTACTCATCTACTTTTTTGGCAATCAGCTCTATCGAAGCGGAGATATCGCTTTGGCCTTTTTCATCAGCCGAATCAATGATTTCCAAGGTTGGCACGGCGTAATCGCAGAGCAATACGGAGGCTCCTCTTATACACTCGGCGAATGGGATCTCAGTCTTTGGGGCATACTCAAAAAAGTACCTGCAGGCATCAATGTCACTTTCTTCCGTCCCTATCTCACAGAGGTCAGTAGCTCCGTACAATTAATCACGGCCATTGAAAGTCTCGGCGTTTTAGTGATCACAATCCTCGCCATCCTTAGTCGCGGCTTCTTCAGCAGCATCAAAATGATCCTTAGTAATTCCTTTCTTCTATTCTGCTTTCTCTTCAGCATGTCCTACGGGTTCGCCGCCGGATTCGCCAGTTACAACTTTGGTGCATTGGCGCGATACAAGATTCCCTGCATGCCTTTTTTCCTTGCTCTACTGATGATTATTCTGTTTCACCGATGGCATAATGGACAGCGTAGTCAGAAGGCTTGAGTTACTAGTTTTGATTGTCCGATTTTCATGCCGCAAGGGCAGGCACAAGACACTGCCCATACAGACAATTGTCCAATGACTGCAGTTGAATGTCTACTATTTGCGTCTTGAGTCTTGAGTTTCAATGAGTTTTTATTGGAGCCCAGGTGCATCGGGCCGTCGCAGCGACCGTC
>JAHDDV010000541.1 GCA_020629205.1 Chitinophagales bacterium
CCCAAAGCGGCGATCAAGTCTGGTGGGTCGACTTCTCCGGACTCGACGCCCCTGGTAATTACTATCTCTACGATGTGGAAAATGACCTTCGATCATATGGCTTTAGCATCGGTGAATCTGTCTACCATGACGTCTTGGTTCAAGCAGTACGTGCGTTTTTCTACCAAAGGTGCGGCATGCCCAAAGCTGGTCCGGCGGCCGAAAGTCCATGGACAGATTCCGCATGCCACATAGCCAACAACCAGGATCTTCAATGTCGCCTTTCCACCGACACCAGCAACAGCAACACTGAGAAGGATCTCTCCGGCGGATGGCACGATGCAGGCGATTTCAACAAGTATGTTGGCTTCGCCTATGGCCCGGTCCATCAGTTGCTGGCTGCCTATGAACAAAACCCTGATGCCTTCACAGACGATTTCAACATTCCGGAAAGTGGCAATGGGGTTCCGGATATATTGGATGAAGTCAAATGGGAATTGGATTGGCTCCTGAAAATGCAACTGGAAGACGGCTCTGTATTGACCAAAGTGTCAGTCCCTCAATACGAAGCTGCCAGTCCCCCATCAGCCGATTCAGCCCCACGCTACTACGGAGAAGCAAGTTCTTCCGCAACTCGCGTCTTCTGCAGCCTTGCTGCCCATGCTGCCAATGTTTATAGCAATCAGGCCGATGCAAATATGCAAGCCTATGGAGCCACATTGCTAAGCGCAGCACTGGAAGCATGGCAATGGCTGGAAGCAAACCCCGCATATTCGTACTACAATAATGCTGGTTTTTTCAGCGCCAATCCAGAAGTGGGAACCTATGATCAGGACGTGATAATGACAGGAGCTGCTGCCTACTTATTTGCTGCTACAGGAGACACCGATTTTCGAAGCTACTTTGACAACAATTACCAATCATTCCATGCTTTGGAATGGGACTACTGGTTTACCTTCGAATACAATTATCAGGACGCCCTGCTCTACTATTGTGGACTGCCAAATGCTACTGCTTCGGTTGTATCCGACATCAAAGACAGCTTTGCTTACTCTGCGAACACAGGCAGCCCTGAGCTGCTAGTCCCCTGGCTTGCCCAGACAGATGCTTATCGTTCCTACTTGCAAGACAATCACTATCTCTGGGGCAGCAATCGAGTCAAAAGCAACAATGGCAATAACTTCCAAAACCTGATCTACTACCAAATCGATCCCTCCAATGACAGCAACTATGCTGCAGCATCGGAAGAGTACATCCATTACCTGCATGGTGCCAATCCACTGGGCCTTTGCATGCTGAGCAATATGTACAATCATGAGGTCGAAAACTCTGTCAATGAAATCTACCACGGTTGGTTTAACGATCAAACGGATTACGACAATGCATTGACTTCCCTCTACGGTCCTGCTCCGGGTATTCTGAGTGGCGGTTGCAATGCAAACTTTAGTCCCGATGCCGCTTACGCCGGTCCTCCGCTTGTCCCGCCCATGAATCAACCTCCACAAAAAAGCTACAAGGATTGGAATACCAGTTGGCCTGAAAACAGCTGGGAAGTTACGGAGCCGTCGATCACCTATCAGGCCGCATATATCAAGCTACTGTCAAAGTTTGTCCAACAGGCAAACGACCTAAGCTTCTCGGCCAGCTGTCTGCTGGAGGGTCCGTACACTGGCTCAGGCAGCATGTCGGCGCAATTGCAGAGCAACAATCTATTTCCTGCTGATCAACCATTCAATACAGCCCCTTGGAATTACAGTGGCTCTGAGTCAATCAATACGCTCGGCGAGGATGTCATCGATTGGATACTGGTGGAAGTATGGGATGCAACACAAAATGTGCTGGACCAACAGGCTGCCTTGTTGCACAGCGATGGCAGTCTGAAATCCATCAATGGCGATGCCCAGCTGAGATTTACTGGCCTGGCCTCCGATGGCAGTTATCACATTGCCCTTCGATCTCGCAATCATCTGGATGTCCTTAGCACGCTCCGAGCTGACTTGCATAATAGCGCAATCAACTTCAGCGAGCCTCAGCTGGTCATCGGTGGCCAACAACAGCTGAAGGATCTTGGCAATGGTTATTACGCTCTAAAGGCCGGCGATTTCAACAGCAATGGTGTCAATAGCTTTCTGGATTTCAACGAATACCTTGCCGATAGCAGCGCCCTCCTTGAATACCTAAATAATGATGTCAATATGGATGGCTACGTGACGGTTATTGACTATAATCTCTATAAAGGCAATGCTTCAGCTATGACTCTGTTGGAGCTGAGATACTAGTGCTTTTTGGTGCATGGTTGATTGTTGATTGTTGATTGTTGA
>JAHDDV010000115.1 GCA_020629205.1 Chitinophagales bacterium
CACCCACCCCACAACGCCGCGCGTGACCTCTGGTCACGTGCACACAGTAAAAAGCAAACGTGTTGCCCTCAGCCAAACAAGCAGCAGTACGAAGCAACACAAGACAATCTAAACTTCCGCCCCAAGAGAATCCCAAATCGAGCTTATAGTTTTACTTTTTTCATAGTTGCTTGCTTGTGATGGTCTGGCCTCTCGGCCAGCCCCACAATCATTTCCGCTCCTAGCGGAGCTCTTTCAACTCCCAACGATATCGATGTGCATCAAATGCTAGCTCGTAGAGAAAGTTCACGAACTTTCTACCCAATGCCCTTGTTCTGGACTAAAACAAGCCTATTGTTTTACTTTTTTCATAGGGACTTTCTTGCGATGGGCTGGTCTCTCGGCCAGCCCACTGAGTCATTCGAAGGAGTTCTGGGCAGAACTTTCCAAGCATATTGCTAACTGGAGGGAGTTGGATGCGAAGATGTATGGAATGAGGTTGTGAGGGTTATTGGAGTTCATCTTCGAAGTTCGAAACAATGGAAGGACTACACAAGCCTGGCAAGGCATCCTCCAAATACACACCTAGGTTAAAAGTTGTTAACTATATAATTAGTTGATCGTTTTCTAGTACTTTCATATTTAGAAGGTGAAAAGGCTGTCGGCCCAGTTGAAATTCGCCTTGTGAATATCCCAAAAACGAAAGTCCATATCATGAAAACCTTCTTTAGACTACTGTATTTGCACGTGTTCCTTATGCCGCTGGATGGATACGTTTCTTGCAGGAGTCGAGTTTCTCCAGGTAAAATAACCTTGCAACAATTCGCCGCGCTATTCCTTTTGACACTAACACTAGCTTGTGCTCCAGGAGATCTGGAAGTCAAGGCACAAAAAGTCGCCCAGCAGGAGACCAGTTCTGTAGCAGATCAGGAGGCGATAATAGAAGAAGCCTTTGCCAACGATGTTTATGCCACAGAAGGAATTTTTTCAACTGAGTGGCAAGAAGTGCTGGATGCAGCACTCGAGAAAGATCCTACGATAGCACCTCTATGGCAACAAAAGGCGATGCCACTTTATAAGCAAGGCAAGTATGAATTAGGACGACCGTTTTTGGATAAAGCTGTGCAGTACGATCGAGATCAATACCAAGAGTACAGAGCCTTTATGACCTGCATTTTTGCGAAAGATTATAAGGACGCTATCCTTGACTTTGAGGATTGCATAGACCGGTACGGAGACAATTACGTGATGGATCATTCCTATAGTTTTTACATAGCCATCAGCAAGATTCAGCTCAACGAATTCGAAGAAGCCGAACAATTATTGCGCAGTGAATTAGCCCGACAAGAGAAGGAAAAAGGAGCCGATTGGGTGCATCATTTGGATTGCTTTTATCTAGGCATCAGCCTGTATGAACAGAACAAGTTTGAAGAAGCTGAAAAGGCATTCGAGAAAGCAATCACCATCTATCCCAAATTTGCCGACGCACAAGTGTACCGGTCAAAGGCCCTTAGAAAATTAGGCAAAACTGAAATGGCTGATGAATTAGGAGTATTAGCAAAGGAAAATGGTAAAGCGGGCTATTCAATCAATGAGGACAATGCCATCTACGAGAGATACCCTTATCAAATCCGCTGGCACCTTTGGTAGGTTAAAAATGATGATTGCCGGGGATAATATCCCCGGCAATCAATGGCTTGTCCCCCGTGGCAAGCCATCCCTAAAACCCTTTAATGATAATCAGCCGCCACTAAATTCTGGCCAGTTACATAGTTGTAAGCATCCACAATCAGTTGAAAAGTAACATCAAGCTCCTCCATCGACTGTGGAGTATACAGCATCACAAAACCTTCCCAGCCATCTTGTTCTTGCACAGCAAATGGATGAGAGATACCCCAGCAGGCTTCGACAACTTCTATGGCGCGAGATGGTTCCAAAAAGATGTGTAAACTACCGTCGTCATGGATGTGCCCAAACTCTCGACCACTTATCAGTGCCTGAGCTTGTACAATAGTCACATCTTCTGCTAACCACAATCCTCGCCAATTGGCAATCACCGAAGCTTGATTCTCCACACCAGGAAGAGAATAGACTCTCTCAAACAGGGCCTCTTCGATTTCGGGCGCAATGTCAACACCGATTTGGTGGTGAGGTACACCCGTGGTAGTCTCAGGATGAGAGCCACAGTGCAGCGGCAATGCTCCCGAGTGGTCCACAGTTACTGTATCTACTACTCCGATGGTATCCACCACTCCAATAGTGTCTACAGTTCCCAAAGTGTCTACCACTTCCACAGTATCATTTACGTCCACGGTATCGACCACTTCCCCTGAAGTATTCTGGTCGATTTCATCTTCCTTTTCGCAGGAAGAAGAGAAAAACAGCGCACAAAGACATAGCATAATTAACTTGTTGATATTCATAGTATGAACAATTTTTGAATGAGTTTTCGTAAAGGTCTTAGCTGCAGATCGGCAGTTGTATGATTGCCTTCCTGCATCTTTTTGATTCGTCTGAAGCGAAGTTAGACCAAGCTCATTCTCAGTCCACGATAAATTTGTGCACAAAAGCTGTGAAAATGGGAAGGGATCGGGTAATTGATTATGTTAAAGCGCATTTATGCGCAAAGGGCCGCGCCTGACCTCCGCTTCTATGGACCATGGGTTGCACCCATGGCTATCATAATTTGACCGCTCCGCGGCCGCGGTCAAGCAACATTATTTGTCTGTTCTATTGTTAGCTCGACAAAGGTAACAAGCCCATTGTCATTCAGTTTGAAGCTAAAAGAAGCGGGCCGAAAAGATCGTATACGGAGAAATCATCGATGTAGATTCCACGCATTTTGAGTTTGAAATACACAGTAGCTTGACAGAGGACCAAGGTGTGCTATGTGTGAAGAAATTTGAAGACTGGACCTGCGCTTCACGTTACAAAGCCTAGCAAGCATGGCTTGACAGCCAGTAGTATGCCAACGTATTTGTCGCAAAACTCCAACCGGGGCTTGACAATGTGAATGCTACTATAAATGACAGTATCATGTTACAAGGTAGATGTTGTGTAGGATTTGATGTATGGACGAAACAGAAAAGAAATCTCTCCCCACGCCCCAAGACCGCTCCCAAAATAGCCGGGATGGAAGAGGAAATGCAAGTGCTGAACAGGGGACTGAGTATGCCGCTAGTGCTAGCTCGACGATAGGAGAGATGGCACTAGCGGATATACGAAGCCACTGGGCAGTGCTTGCATTGGAACGGACAGCCCGTAGATACTTGCCACGTCAGAATCTGCCGGGCTCCAAAAAAAGAGAAAACGAATCAAACCCCAGCATCCTCATCATCCGCAACCGGCTCATCCAACTGATCAACCACTCGCAGCGCCCAATCAATCACTTTCGGACTCAAAAACTTTGCAACGCCAGCCTTGCGCTGTACGGACTTGAGCATATTGATGCTCTTGTAGCCGATCGCACGCTCTTCGGCAAGTTCGATATATTCTTGCCAATCGTCAGCGCTGTACATGTTGAATTGCCCGCGCATGATATCCAGATCAGTGGGATCTTGCAAATCAAATTTCGCCATTTTTCTTTTTGCGTTATTTTTGTCTAAAAGTAGGTAAAATAATCAAGCAGCTGCGTACACAGCTAACAACAAAAAGAAGAAAAGCTCATGCAAATTCCTAAAGTATCGACTGTATTACTCCCGCTCATATTCCTGGCGAATTTTCTGAGCGCTCAACAACTGCTCGATCAAACGATCATGCATGAAGGGGAGGAGCGACAATACAAGATTTACATTCCAGACAGCTATGATGGAAGTGTATCTTTCCCGCTGGTTTTTAACTTTCATGGTGGAAACGACCATATCGACTCTCAAGTGGCCATAGCTAATATGGGCGAAATAGCAGATACTGCAAACTTTCTCATAGTGTATCCACAAGCCTTCGGCGACCCAAACGATGGCAATTCAGCCAACTGGATTCATAAAGAGCCGACAGATTTCGACGACGTACCTTTTGTAGCGTCCATGATCGATGTGATATCGGGAGCGTATGAAGTGGATGCTGACAAAATTTTTGCATGCGGCTATTCGCTGGGAGGGGAATTTACGTACGAATTGGCTTGCAGACTTGATGATAAAATCGCCGCCATTGCTGCGGTAGCCAGAACAATGGGTACTGGTGCACTAGACAATTGCGCAGCTACTGGTCGAACAGGTGTCATGACCATCCTTGGATCAGAGGATTCAATATCTCCTTATGAAGGTCTTGAATGGGCGGGAGTGCAGTATTATCTTTCTGCTGATGACACGCACGATTATTGGATTGCAAATAATGAAGCTACGGCGTCGGAACTTGTGGAAGAATTGGACGATCTGGATACTACCGATGGTAGTACTGTGGAGCGTCATCAATGGCTCGGTGAAGATCTCTGTGCTACAGTCGAACATTTGAAAGTGATAGGAGGTGGGCACGATTGGCCAGGAACTTTTGGGAATATGGACATTCATACCTCAGCAGAAATCTGGAGGTTTTTTGCTCACTACTCAGGCATTGGAGGGCTCGCTTGTGGCGCTACTTCTGTAGGAATAGAAACTAGCACTAGCAAGAGCATTACTGCTTTTCCAAATCCGGTTGACAATCAATTGTCTATTGAAAGCAGCTTGACTGCTAAGCAGCCATTTGAGATTTATTCCAAGGCTGGAGCCTTACTTCTTTCAGGTCAACTGGTGCCTGGACAACAGACGATCGATTTGTCAAATATCCCTGCCGGAATCTACTTTTTGAAGACGGCAGAACAACAAGTGAAGATTCTGAAGTCTGGTGCTATTTAAGGGCTTCTATTGCTGTCCTACTTCGTTGTTCGTCAGTCGCGTAGCTACGGCTATGCACCATCCTCTCGCCTCGTCTGACAAAAAGATAAGCTCCTCAAAGGCGTCACGAACTTTGTTTACGCAGCACTAGCCCTGGGAACAAAGTAGTGGATAGTTTGAATGAGCTTATCTTTTTGCCGGACGAGGCCTGAGAAGATTTATAATGACCTCAGACTTGCGCTAAAGATTGCTGTGCATATTCGCAGCGAGCTATAAGCTGGCTTGCAGATCATACAAATCTTGAAATTTTTGGTACTTTACAGCCAGAAGACTTTCTCCAAATCTAAAACCGAATGAACATGAAAATCAATTTTCTGCTCACTACACTAATCGGCCTAATTCTTTTTACTTGTCAGACGGAGGCCCAACAATTATTGAAGCCTTTTGACGTGATCTCTAAGAAGAAAACGACCTACCTCACTTTGCTTGATGGAAAAACGGTTGAGGGCCCAATAAAGAGTTTTGATAGGAAGAAAGGGCTAATCGAAGAATTGAAACTTGAGGTGGATGGAAAGAAAGTCACTTACAAGACGGAGGAAATCAAACACATGTACTTGCCGCAAAGTGGTCTGGATAAACTCGGCAAAGCCATGGACTTCATGAATGATCCTCGCCAATGGAATAGCGAATATGTGGATCAGGAAAAGATGCGTGATGGCTATGGTTTCTTTGAGCAAAGCGAAGTGCAGGTGAAGAAGAAGCAAATGACTCTACAGATGCAGTTGCTAAATCCAGGCTTTGCAACGAAAATCAAAATTTACCATGATCCATTTGCCAAAGAGACTATGAGTATGGGCGTGGGCGGCATGACCCTCGCCGGGGGTGAAGACAAAAGCTATTACATTAGTATAGACGGTGGAGTGGCATTTAGATTGTACAAGAAAAACTACAAGGAAGAATTCAAGAAAATTTTTGCAGACTGTCCGGCGGTGATAGAGAAGTACGGAGAAGATATGAAGTGGTCGGAATTCAATGAAGCTGTTTTCGATCATTGTCATTGTGAATAAGGAAAACGTAAATACATCATCAGCAGGGGATGCGAAATCCCTTGCTGTTTCTCTTTTAGCCGCCCCCTAAAATCCATGAACATCCATGACTTACCCAATAATAGACCTGCATTGCGATTTGCTGGTTCATCTACGAAGAATGGCCATTCCCGACCCTTTCGATCAAGAGGGAATTGGTTGTAGCTTTCCAGCATTGAAGAAGGGCAATGTGAAACTGCAAGTGATGGCGATTTACACAGCTACCAGAGAGGGTAGTGCTGCGAAGGCCATTCAACAAAGCGAAATTTTTGCCTCCTTGCTAAAGCGATTTCCCAATGATTGCAGCTTGGTGGACGGCCTTGACTCTTTGAGTGAAATGGCTACTTCACCCAAAGTGGGAATGCTTGCAGCCATCGAAAATGCCTCCGGTTTTTGCGAAGAAGACGAGCCTTTGAATATAGGCTTTAAGCGATTAGAACAAATCATAAGTAATGTAAAACGCATCTTGTACATTGGTTTTACCCACCACCCGGAAAATAGATTTGGTGGAGGAAACAATAGCAAAGCAGGATTAAAAGAAGACGGGAAAGAACTGCTTCAATATTTGCATGGAAGAAAGATCGCCGTCGATTTTTCACATACCAGCGATGCCCTCGCGCACGACATATTGGATTACCTGTCCAAGCACAATTTGGATATACCGATTCTTGCCAGTCACTCCAATTACCGAGAGGTTTTTGAGCATGTGCGAAATCTTCCCGACGAGCTCGCCAAAGAGATCGTCAAAAGGGGAGGACTCATTGGACTAAATTTCCTGAGGGCCTTCGTAGGCACCGATGACCCAAATGCCCTTTACGAACATCTAAAGCATGGTATCGAACTTGGCGCGGTCGACTCCATTTGTTTTGGTGCCGATTATTTCGCGACAGGTGATCACCCCGACCGATCAAGAATCCCATTTTATTTTAAGGAACATACAGATGCCACTTGCTATCCTTCGATTTTGGAAGAGGTGTCACGTCAGATTTCGCCTGATGTGATTGAAGGCCTTGCCAGCAAGAATGCCATGGATTACATCAAGAAGATTTGGAAATAGGAGGAGGATCTGCGTAGTACGTTTTGCGTCTTCGGCCTTGAGTCTTGAGTCTTGCGTCTTCGGCCTTGCGTCTTCCGATTTTTCCCCGGACAACATTGATAAACAATCAATCAACAATCAAAAACCCACCCTCAAGCCCACTACCCGGCCCCAAAGCAACAACCTGATCCGCAAAATCAATCAAGCTGCTATTGTGTTCGATAAACAAGACTGTATCACCCCGCTCGATCAGAGATCGGAAGACCTGCATCAAATCGAGAATGTCGAAATAGTGAAGGCCAGTGCTCGGCTCATCGAAGAGGTACAAAGTTGGTCCTTTGCTTTTTTGCAGCAGCGACTTCGCCAGTTTCAGCCGTTGAGCTTCACCGCCTGAAAGGGTAGTGGCTGATTGACCGAGCAGTAGATGGCCGAGACCCAATTGCTTAAGTATGGAAAGCTGCTCGCTGATCGGTTCATTGGCAAAGAGGTCAATGGCCTCATCAGCTGTAAGGGAAAGCACATCGGCGATCGAGTGTTGATTGATCTTGCAATCCAGCAGCAGCTTCGAATATCTACCGCCATGGCAATCGTGACAGACAAGCCAGATATCACTCATAAAATCCATGCTGACTTTCAACTTCCCATGACCACTGCAGGTTGGACATTTTCCCTTTTTACTGAGGTATGAGAAATCAACTTTCTTCAGCCCTAGCTCTTTTGCGGTATCCGTCTTTGCATAGAGGATTTTGAGACTGTCCAGCAAACCAGTGTAGGAGAGGGGCGTGCTCAATCGACTTTGACGCAGCAGCTCCTGATCCACCATCAGGACCTCTGCAAATTGTTCCATGCCATAGATCTGTTCGCATGAAACCGGCCTTGAATTCATGTAGGAAGCGTACAAGACCTCCTTGACCAAGCTGGACTTACCGCTACCAGATACCCCTTTGATCGCAATGACCTGCTGAGAATGGAATGCCACATCGATCCGCTTCAAGTTATTGGCGAAAGCAGCCTTGATGCCGAATGCTGAGCCCTTGCTAGTCTTCGATTTAGCAAGCATCCTTTTCTCTTCATGTAATAGGCGATAGCTTAGACTATGCTTAGCCTGATTAATTTCTGATACCATTCCTTGAAACACCACTTGACCACCGTTCTTACCAGCACCCGGCCCTAATTCGATCAAGTAGTCTGCCTCTTTGATGAAAGTGGGATCATGCTCCACGACAACCACTGTGTTGCCATTTTGTGTGATGGTTTTCAAAATGCCTAACAAGACCTTGATCTGCTTTTGATCCAGCCCGATGCTGGGTTCATCTAGTACATAAGTCACGCCGAAGAGATGACCAGAGAGTTGACGGGCTAGACTGAGTCGCTGAGCTTCACCACCAGAAAGTGTAGTGACGGAGCGATTGAGCTGAAGATAATCCAAACCCAAATCAACAAGCGTTTGCATGGGGCTGATCACAGCCGGCAAAGCCAGCTCACAAATCGCCTGAATCTGTGGATCAGAAACTGTTGAAGCCTGCTGCAACAATTGAAGACAGTCTCCGATACTGAGACTACTGAGCTCATCAATAGATTTGCCCAGAAAACGGACATCGAGTAATGGAGATTTCAATCGGCTTCCTTGACAAGTCGGACAAGGCACCTCATGCATCAAGGATTCGAGAGCTTTGATATTTTTGTTATGCCGCTTGCGCTGATATTCCTCATTGATATAGTTGCAGAGCCCCAGCCACTTGGCTTCTAGTGATTGAATGCCTTTCCTTGCTTTGGTTTTGAATTGCCAGCTGACCTGATATTTCTTCTCATCGGTTCCAAATAGAATCTTCTGCTGTAGCTCGCGCTCCAGCGATGACCAAGAGTGGTCGAGATTCCAGCCATGCTGCTTGGCAGCTTCTAGCAGGGTCGCTATAAACTGACCATCCGGATCGGTATAGTAGGAAAGTGCTTTGTTTTTGGAGCAAGCCCCTTCCAGAAGGGAATGCGTTGGTGCGATAATCACTTCTTCTGGGTCGCATTGCAGTATACTACCGCGCCCTTCACATTCCAGGCAAGCGCCCAGATGGTGGTTGAAAGAAAAGTGCTGGGCTGTATAGGACTTGCCCCGGGCCTGAGCAATGCGAGAATAGAGCAGTCGAAAGGAATCATAGATTCCCGATAAGGTGCCTACAGTAGATCGCTTCGAAGCATGACTTGCTTTTCGCTTGATGGCTATTGCTGGACCGAGGCCGGAGTAGGAAGCGATTTTTGCCTCACTATTTTGCTGTACAAAACTTCGATGGTAGGTAGAGAGCGATTCCGTAAAACGGGCATTGGCTTCTGCATACAGCGTATCATAAACCAAAGAAGATTTCCCAGAGCCTGATCGACCTGTGACTACAGTAAGCTGTCGCTTTGGGATGCGTACATCAATGCTCTTGAGCCCATGAGTCTGTACACCTTGCAAATGAATCATGGTGGATGCTACTGCTGGGGTCTTTGCATCTCTGTCACCTTGAGCTATTGTCGGTTTAAGAGCTTTGGGTGGGCCCTGAAAAACAATCTCCCCGCCAGCTTTGCCCCCTGCTGGCCCCAACTCGATATGCCAATCACTGCGCGCAATGATTGACTCATCCTGCTCAATGCAGACAATGGTATTGCCCTTCTTTTTGATTCTGTCAAAGAGTTTCATCAAGGAGTCAATATTGTCTTGATGAAGTCCAATGCAAGGCTCGATGATGATGTACATCGTTTCCCCCTTGTCCTTCTTTTGTAGCTGATTCGCGATCTTGATGCGTTGCGCTTCTCCCCCTGAAAGAGTCGTTGAGGACTGTCCCAAGGTCAGATAGCCGAGTCCGATATCCTGAAGGATTTGCAGTCCCGGTATCAGCTTTTTCTGATCAGAAAAGAAGTCCAGGGCCTCACTGATAGATAACTTGTAACAATCAGCAATGGACAGACCATTGTAAAGTACTTCTAGTGTAGCAGCATTAAATCGATCACCCTGACAAGTGCCGCAGAGTAGATCCACTTTACCTAGAAAATGCATGCCGATCTGCGTCTTGCCCGCTCCTTGACAGGGCTCACATCTCCCCCCTTTGTTATTGAAGGAAAAGCGTGACTTCGTGAATCCCCGCTGCTTGGCTTCCGGCAGGCCGGCATACAGATCTCGAATATGATCCGACAATCCCAGGTAGGTCGCGGGATTGCTTCGAGGTGTCTTGCCGATAGGAGAGTGGTCGATAAAGATCAGCTGCTTGATCCGATCCAGATTTTGATGAGCACGAAGCCTGGGCGAGCTATCTGTCTGCAGACCTAGCTGTTTTTGAAGCAGCGGAAGCAAGGTGCCCTTTACCAAACTGCTTTTCCCTGCACCGGATTTTCCACTGACCACATTCAGTCCACCTAGTAGCAACTGAATGTCAATGTTCTTCAGATTTCGTTCGTGACAGCCTTGCAGGAGAATGCTGTCCCCCTCCACTATTTTCTCTTTGCTATGCAGTGCATTTCCAACTTGCAGCGCCCTCCAGGTCGGACTAAGCCTAGCCAATTTCTCAGCACTCTGAAAGGAATCCAGAGAACCATTGAAGAGCAGTTCTCCTCCGTTCATGCCAGCTTGAGGTCCCAGCTCGATAATGTGATCGGCACTGCGAATGGTGTCCAGATCATGCTCCACTACGATCACCGTATTGCCTTTCTCTACTAGTCCTTTGAAGTGATGGATGAGTCGCTGGTTTTCTTCGGGATGAAGTCCAATCGAAGGCTCATCAAAGACATACAGCACATCACTCAATGGGAGCAGTATCTGATTGGCCAGGCGAATACGCTGAATCTCACTGGAGCTAAGGGATTTGGCTGGACGGTCCAATGTCAAATGCCCAAGCCCCAGATCTTCCATCAGGTCGATCTGTGCGGTGATCTTGGATACCACTGCATGTGCAATGCTGTCCCAGTCATTTGCCTGAATCCAGTGCTTCAATTCACTGAGTTCCCACTGAATAATCTCCGCGATGGATTTACCTTGCACATGCACACTTCTTGCTTCACTGTTTAATCGTGCTCCCTTGCAATCAGGGCAAGAAACGGCTTCAACATACTTAAGGATGTTGGCATTTCGATCTCTGCGCAGAATATCCGACATGATCGGTATCATGCCTTTGTAATGACCTTCTTTTCGTGGTTTGGCTTTGATTCCTTTCCACTTCAACCGTGACTCCAAACTGTGCTTACCAAAAGGTACTTCAATCTTCTTGCTACCGTAGAGAATCACCTTCTGTTGATCTGCACTCATTTCATTCCAGACCATATCCACACTAAATCCTTCGGCCTCACAAACCTGATTCAGTACATCAATGGTCACCTGCGAATACATGATATAGCCATTCGGTAAGGTTGGCGCCAGCGCGCCCTCCCGGATCGTCTTATCGGGATAGGCAATCAGTCGATTCAGGGCGATCTGTTCTTCTCTACCAATGCCATTGCAGCGCTGACATTTGCCCACAGGAGAGTTAAAAGAGAATAGAGCACGACTAAGCTCAATGTCCCGATCCGACTTTCCAATTCGCGCAAACAAGAGTCTCAGCAGCGAATAGATGTCAGACATGGTACCTACCGTAGATCGAGCGTGCATACCTGCCCGACGCTGTCCAATTGCAATTACCGGAGCAAGTCCCTCGATTCGATCTACTTCTGGTCGCTTCAGTTTGCCCATGTATTGTCGGGCAAAAGATGGCAATGTTTCAAAGTATCTCCGCTGTCCTTCCTTGGCGATGATCTCAAAGACCAGACTCGATTTCCCAGAGCCGGAAATGCCAGTAACTACCACCAATTGCTTATGCGGTATGCGCAGAGAAATGTTCTTTAGATTATGGCTCCGTGCCCCCTCAATGACTATTTCCTGACTTCCCGTCTTCCCCATGCCGCGAAAATAGCGAAAAGGATCAGAATGCGCATTCGGTGATCAGAACACGCACTCGAGGTTCGGCTACATATCAATGTCGCGCGACGTGACAAGATTCTCGCGATCAACTCAGAAACCAGCGCGCACAAACCAAGTCGAGTTGCCCCACCTTGCTCCTTAACAATACTACGTAGTTCGTTTGCGTAGCACGAGTGCTGCGTACTTCCTTTGCAAAGCACTAGGCATTTCATCCCACATTTGCTAACTTTAAACTAAATTGTTTAACCCAACCCAAATCATGTTTATCACCACTCTGTCAATCATCCTCGCTATAGTCTTTATTGTGCTATCCAGCTTCCACTTCTATTGGCTCGCCGGAGGAACCTGGGGCTTAGAAAGTGTGATACCCTCAAAAAGCAAACAAGCCAGCACTTTGAGAATTCCAAAATTTGCCACCTTAATTGTGGCTTTGGGATTGGCTGCCTTTGCGCTGCTATACCTTGCAAGATCCGGATTAGTCAATGTTCAATTCCCCAATTGGATACAATATGGCTATTGGTTTATTCCAGCGATTTTTAGCCTTAGGGGCATCGGCGATTTCAACTATGTAGGTTTGTTCAAGAAAGTCAAAGGGACTAAATTTTCTGATGCAGACTCAAAAATCTTTGTGCCACTCTGCTTGTTTATTGGCATCCTTGGATTTGCCATACAGTTGTACCAGTACGCATAAACTAATGAAACGCAAATTTTAACTACAGCATTTATCCAAATATCTAAAACCTAAATCATGGACACAATTAGAAATTTTTTTCTCGCCTTAGTGCTTGGCTGCTGCTGCAGTGCTTTGACTGTAGCGCAGGTTGGTGTAGGGTCAGTGGAGTTGGAAAAATTGAAAGCTGGCAAATTCAGTCCGGAAGATCTCAGCAGATTGAAAGCCACCAAGACAATATTTGTACATCGACCCGGTGATGACCCCGCAGTATTAGAAGAGGCGTTTAAGCATGTTTGGACCATTACGCCTATGGAACTGGTATCCTATTCGGATTTTCTGAAAATGGATATTCCTGCTGATGTGTCGATTTTTTCAATGGGAGGGGTGAACACCAACACCACTTTTATGCGCGGCAATTCGGAGGGAATAAACTATGACAACACCCATATTTATTTGAAGCTTTGGATGCCGATGGAAGGTAGCAAAAATAAGAAGCATCATTATGCAAGAATTGAATTGCATCCAACCTACGTGGATTATGCCAAGGTAGTGGGTGAAGAGAGTGACAATGCTATGGGCTACCTGTACAGAAAAGGAGACTTGAAGAACTGGCAGCCGGGTCTACTGAAAAACTACCTGAAACAGAT
The DNA here is from genome assembly GCA_020629205.1 of Chitinophagales bacterium. GTDB lineage: Bacteria > Bacteroidota > Bacteroidia > Chitinophagales > UBA2359 > JAHDDV01. The sequence goes on from JAHDDV010000115.1 coordinate 13,150, forward strand.
CAATGATCTACTGGAAGCGGAAACAGAGAAGTGGTTTTTCGGTGAAGTTCTCGACAAGAAAGAAATCCGTAAGTTGAAGAATGAGACACTCTACATCATTGATTATGCAATGGTGAAGTTTTCGCCTACAAGTGGGGATGAAAGCAAACGACATACAGAAAAGAAGATGATGAAGTCCTATCCCTACAAGTATGAGTTCATTACCGCCAGTGAGCTAAGTGATAAAATCCTGTCAACCACAGAGCCATTCTATTATTTGACCTACGTGAAAAGTTCCACTGACAAGCACGTGTGTATTCAAGAAGCCTTGACCGGCAAGGTAGTATATGCCAAGTACCGTCCAATGTCCTACAATATGAAGGATGCCGACTTCAAGAAGATTGCAGCCGCTATTGCTGGTGACTCTTAAACTTGTTAAGTGCAGGAAAGTTGGGAAGTGTACGATTATTAGTATCAAATTGATGATTCCGTTTTGTCTGGATTGGCACTATGGCCCGCGTGTGCCCTCCGATCACATGCAGGATTTCTCAGATTGAGAGGGTACAGAGCAAACAACCGCACCTAGCTCCTTGCACTTTGATCCTTGCACCTAGCTCCTTGCACCCCAAAGAAAATAAGCTACCTTTAAAGCAATCAAACAATTTGTGTCATGATCAACAAGACCCTGCTTCTCATGCTTTTCACCTGCCTCCTGATGGCTTGCAAGCCTACAGTGAAGTCAAGTGAGATCCTATTTGTATGCACTCATGGTGCAGCAAGGAGTCCAATCGCTGCCGCCTATTTCAACAAATTGGCGAAAGCAGAAAAGATGCCTTATCATGCCGTCTTTAGGGGCACAAAGCCCGATGCCACATTAACCAAAGAAACGGTTGCAGGGCTTACAAAAGATGGCTTCGATATTACCGATTGGAAACCGCAAAAGGTATCTGCCGAGGATGTTGAAAGGGCACACAAGGTCGTCACATTCGATTGTTCCGTCCCTGCCGACAAACCGGCTGCCCAGAAGCAGGAATGGAACGGCACGCCATCGATTAGCAAAGATTATGATGCTGCTCGGACGGTCATAAAAAAGCATGTGGAGAATTTGGTGGCGCAACTGAAAGAAGAAGACCATGCTTTGCACCTGCTTCACGAAGTAGTAAAGCCTTAATTTTTGGAGCACAGCAGTTCGACTCGTGGCAGCACCCTTCCCGCTGTCCGTTCCAATGCAGGCACCAGGCAGCGGCTTCGAGTATCCAGTAGCGAGGTCTCTCCGCCTGCGCTTCGAGCCCACGCTACCGGCACTCTCAGTCCGCTTCCTGGCACCTGCATTTCCCCTTCCATCGGGGCTATTTTGCCACAG
>JAHDDV010000116.1:0-1647 GCA_020629205.1 Chitinophagales bacterium
GTGCTACGCTAATACTCAGCACCCGGCTAGCTGCTCGTTGCACAGCCTGTTGCGTCTCTCCTATCGTCGAGCCACCACAGGCTGGCACTCACTACGCTATCCAGGCACTTCGTTCCGCTGCGCCCGCGGCTAGTTTTCACCGTCTATCGCGCGCTCCAGCGATCGGGATTTCACCATGATGGATGTGCCCCCAAAAAAAAGAGGCCACCGACATAGTCGGCAGCCCCTCTTTTAGCAAACATGTCTAAAAAGACACTAATCAGTCACCATGAGCCTAGTGCTCTGTGATTGATTTGAACCCACCGTCAGGCGGATTTCGTAAACGCCCGCACTGTAATCAGCAGTGTTGAGCTCGTAAGTCTGCTTCACCTTCGCATCAGTAGCTCCGATAAAGCTTTCGATCATCAGTCGTCCATCAGTTCCAAAGACCTGCAATGTTACATCGCCAGCCTCAGGAAGTTCGTATTGTATCTGTGTACGGTCGCTGCTTGGATTAGGGAAGGCATCCAAACTGATAAGTTCGCCTGTCTTCAATCTTCCGCTACGACGGTCTAGTGGTACCCAGTAGAATCCTTCAGTTGTTTGACCACCACAAGTAACCGTTACTTCATAATGTCCAGACTCCAGTCCTACTTGATCTTCACAGCTTACACAGTAATCTACTCCTGGAGTTCCAGGTCCAGACCAGTTGTATACATATGGTCCGCCATCACAGCCGGCCATTGTGATATCAATGGTACCATCACCTACTTGAGAACCTGCAGTATGAGCTGCGTAGGTCTCGCCTGTGATTACTACATTGTCAATATCAAGCACTGTTCCAGTACCTGTTACAGATCCGGTTCCTGAAATATTGCCGTCATCGTTGGCAAAGCTTAGCTCCGGATCCATCGTACAGCCATTTGCATCAGTAACAGTCACACTCCACTCAGCATCATCAGCATAAAGAATGATCAATTGCTCATTATAGGTTGGATCATCCGAAGCCTCTGTATCCCATCTTACATATCCAAGTCGATCGAAATCGTACTGGTAAGGAGGTGTACCACCACCAAGGTAGATTTCGTGTTCATTGTAGTAAACAGGGAGTATGTTTCCACTAAATCCTTCTGTTGTATTGGCCGAGCCGCCTAGTGCTTCGAATGGTGGTGGCTCAGATACAGTTACAGTTTGTAGGCAAGAACAACCGTTGGCATCTACAACCTCCATGCTGTAGTCGCCAGCAGCAAGGCCAGTAAACAGATCAGCATTGTAACCAGCTGTGACTGCAACTGTAGACAATGGTGCTCCGGCGGCATCATACAAAGTAGCAGAAGCTCCTCCAACACCACCTTGTAGTGCAAGTGAGATAGATCCATCTGGAAGTGGGTCACCGTTTGCAAGTACTGATCCCGGAGGACAAGAAACATCTTGTACAATCGGAGTACATTCCAATACTGGTGGTTCTGTAATGATGAAGTTGATAGAAGTAGCACATCCAACATACAAGTCAGAAATTTCAATAGTATAAACTCCAGGATCTAGTCCAACAAGATTGTCGAATACGACTGGAGCTCCAGAACCACCACCAACGATGCTCTGGATAACTGTTCCACCTGAGAGTAGATCAAGGTTGTAATCAACAGCACCAAGACCACAATCATAAGC
>JAHDDV010000116.1:1747-3852 GCA_020629205.1 Chitinophagales bacterium
GGTATTCCAGTAAACAAGTTGTAGTTGTAAGTATGTATCGTATAGCAACCAACAGGTGGTGACCAGTTGCTGCTCAATCCTGCTTGCCATTGATCGATGTTGCCAGTTGCGTTATTCACCAAAAGGAATCCAGTCTCATAGACTGATCCTTCAAGCGGCGAAGTAAAGGCGCTCTGATTGATCACACCAACTTCGTATCCATATACAGAAGACACATCTTCTCCAGTACAGAGCTCAAGGAAGCCACTTACATCAGGCTCACCCGCACTTGCAATACAACATAGGTAATCAAATGGACCATTATTAGCTGAACTACATGCGCCCAAACCAACTGCTGCTGGATTGGTAACTGTAAAGTCAATCGTACCAATTGCTGCAACGCCACCATATGCAGCTTCTGCATCCCAAATGTATCCAGTGGCAGTTGCCGTCATAGCGCCTGAAGCCTGGGTACCCGTAAGGTCACCAAATGCAACATCAGAAGAAGCCCAGTCTACATTAAATGTAGGACAGCTCATGATGATTTCAACACGACATTGCAGTGGATCGTCTGGATATACCAATGAGTAGGTAATCTCAGGATAAGTTGTTACTGTGTAAGTCGCCTGGTTCAGAAGATCACAACCTTCTGAGCAACGAATGTTCAATGTATAAGTCTCCACTTTCGCAGTACAAGCATCACCTGCAACTACTTCTGTCGGTCCTACCCATTCTACTGTTGCTAGACTTGGATCATCTAGTGTCGCGAGTATATCTGCGTCAGCAGGTAGTGATGGAGGTACAATACCTGTATCACACTGATCTTCAGCTCCGTTAAAGTCGCCGATTGTTGTTGGGCAGATGGCGCAAGCAGGGTCTGTTACAGCTACCGAAATTTCACAAAGTAAGCTAGCATCATCAGGCAAGAATGTAGTTGGAGCCACACGTATGGCGGCATCACTTCCTGCTGCTATTCCAGTAATTGAAACTGTTCCGCTCGCTGATATAGTGGCAGGACTTACAGTTCCGCCGGTACCATTGGTGATGGTATATCCTCCGGGAGCAGGATTCGTTCCAAGGTCGATATCTATGTCAACAGACCAGCTACCGACGCAGTCCGTATCGCAAGTGGCTGCTTGTGGGGTCACAATTGGCTGAGAATAAACATCTACAACTGCAGCTGTTCGTGGGCTTGGACAGCCACCACAAGAGCATTCAGCATAGAAGGTATAGGTTCCAGCTGTAGCTGTGCTGAATGGCCCTTCTTCTGCATTTCCAGTCGGTGCCCAAGAGTCTCCACTTCCTTGTAGTGTACCGCCGGTTGCAGCATCGTACCAGTTTACTGTCGGTGTTCCGCCATCCGCACAGACGTCACATGTTGCAGTTAGGTTTGAAGCTGTGCCATTCACACAAACTGAAGAACCAGTAGTGGCTGAAGGAGCAAGTGGGAATACCAGATCAAAGGTTCCGGTAACATCTGCACAAGCCGGACAACCCGGTTGCACCACGGCGTATTCCACAGTCAAATCACTCTGATCGCTGAAATCTGTAGCAGTAATACTCACTGCGTCATAGGGGTCCAGGCTTGTGTATGTAGCTCCACCATCAGTAGAATACAAGACAGCAGCTCCGGCAGCTAAGCCAGCTCCACTATCATTTATTGGGTCGCCCGCATATGCTGTACACAGCAAAGTTACAGCAGGGTCACAACCGGCAAGTGGCTCGGAATAATCAACACCTAGTACCGGTGTGTCACACAGTCTTAGGACCGAAGGTCCTGAAGAAAGCGTAGAGTTACCTGTTGCTATGCTTGCTGTCGGTGCGTTTGTGTCGCAACCAGGAGGTAGGTAGTAGAACACCTCGAAGTAAACTGTTTGTACCTCCCCATCGATACCACTATCATTGAAAACATCGTTGAAGCACAATTGGTAATTGAATGCAGCTGCAGGGCCAGTTCCAAACGGATAGGTAAAGCTCCCACTGAAAGCGTAGTCAGCATTTGTAGTTGGACCTCCAGATGGGAACGTGTTTGTACCCTGAATATCTGTCACCGTTAATTCCATCTCCGAAGCCCAGCTAATACCGTAAACATCTCCATTTAGTCCAACATCTGTTGTTCCAGAGCC
>JAHDDV010000116.1:3952-14480 GCA_020629205.1 Chitinophagales bacterium
CCTGAAAGTGCTCCAGGAATCGCTACACCATTTTCAAACCACTGTAGCATGTATTCCACATTTTCCGCTCCTGTATCAACGGTTGCCGTCAATGTGACAGTTTCACCATCACAAGCATCTGCTGCGGCAGTGGCACTGGTCACTTCCGGACAAGGGACAGGACAGTTTATCAAGGCAAAACTACCGGTAACATCTGAACATGCTGGACAACCAGGTTGTACAATCATGTACTCTACAATCAGATCTGATTGATCCGAGAAATCAGTAGCTGTAATGCTGACAGCAGCATAGGGATCCGTACTGGTGTAGGTGGCTCCTCCATCTGTCGAGTAGAGTACAGCAGCTCCAGCTGCTAATCCCGGTCCTGTATCCGTCAATGGATCACCTGGATATGCAGTACATAGTAATGACACTGTTGGGTCACATCCTAAGGGAATCGTATAATCCACTCCAGAAACCGGAGTGTCACAGACTCTCAGCAGCGAAGGATCTGTGGTCAAGGTAGAATTCCCTGTTGCCGTAGTAACTGTGCTAGTATTAGCATCGCAACCAGGAGGTAGGTAGTAGAACACCTCGAAGTAAACTGTTTGTACCTCCCCATCGATACCACTATCATTGAAAACATCGTTGAAGCACAATTGGTAATTGAATGCAGCTGCAGGGCCAGTTCCAAACGGATAGGTAAAGCTCCCACTGAAAGCGTAGTCAGCATTTGTAGTTGGACCTCCAGATGGGAACGTGTTTGTACCCTGAATATCTGTCACCGTTAATTCCATCTCCGAAGCCCAGCTAATACCGTAAACATCTCCATTTAGTCCAACATCTGTTGTTCCAGAGCCAGCATAGTCGTATCCCAACAAGACAGCACAAGGAGGCAATGCAGTTAGATCTAGATTAAAATTGATTGGGCCTGGGTCATATTGATAGACACAGTTTGGAGAGGTGCCAGATGGACAGGGGCTGTCACTTGGCTGCAAATCCAGTACAGGATTCGAGAGGCAGTATAGCTCCACTGTATAGGCATTTTCATTGAACTCACAATCGCTACCTGTATGAGCAGCTGTGTGGGCATAGCTTAGTACGCTAATGTCATCTGCAGTTCCTGGGAATCCATCCGGACCAGCCGATAATGCTCCTGGAATAGCTACACCGTTTTCGAACCATTGCAGTATGTATTCGGAATTTTCGGTGCCAATATCGACTGTAGCGGTAAGTGTAATAGTTTCGCCATCGCAGGCATCAGTGGCAGCTGTAGCACTTGTCACAACCGGGCATGGAACCGGACAAGTAGACAGTGGCAATACATCCTGCACTGCACATGCGTCGCAACCTGGAATAGAGACTTCATAGTAGACCAGATCTCCGTCAGCAGGAGGTGAGTTCAGGATCGGAGTAGGTGAAGTATAGGATCCTGGCGATCCGTCTGCAGAGTAGAAGACTTCAGCACTTCCTCCATCAGGGCAAACTGCTGTTACCTCTCCTGTACAACCGAATGACACAGTGTAGTCTACTCCATTCACAAGGTTGGCACAAGTTCTTGTTGGGGTTGGAGCGCCATTGGCATCTGCAACATCATATGTTGTCCCATTATTCAAATCACATCCAGGCGGAAGATACCAATCGACTATAAGGTCTACCACTTGAACTTCTCCCTCTGGAGCACCGGAATTATCATTGAATACATCTTGTACACAAACCTGCCAAACACCAGACGCTGGCTGAGTAGATGGGAAGGGGAAGGATTCACTCCCAGAGCTCCCCCAGCCTCCTGTTCCTTCAGGACCATTACATCCCGGATTGGTACTACAGAGTGTTCCTGTAGGATCAACTCCTGTCCCACAGAATGGACCCAAAGCACCTGAAGGCGAATTCACCGTAATGTTGGCTTCACAAGCCCAGCTGAGACCGTAGTCATCGCCATTTGCTCCTATGCCCGAAACCCCTGATACATTGTAATCGAATCCAGTGGCAAGTGCGCAAGCAGGAAGTGCAGATAGATCAAGATCGAAACAGGTTGGGGCTACGGCACTGTAGGGATAAATGCAGTTTGGGCTTGAACCTGAGGGACATGGCACATCGCCCATGGCCAAATGAAGTTCAGCATTTTGAATGCAGTACAGTGACACTGCCAATTGACGTTCTTCATAGCCGCAGCCAGGATCCGTTGTGAAATCGCCTGGTATTGTAACAGCTGTTGCTACAACATCATCTGCAGAACCCAGAGCTCCATCTGGTCCAACGCCTGCAGTTCCAGGAATTGCAGTTCCATCTGAGAACCACTCAAGAAAGTAGTCCTGATTCTCAACAGCAGTTGCCGGCTCAATTGTGGCTGACAAGTTAATGTCTGTACCTTCACACAGCTCCAGTGGACCTGTAACATCGGTAACTGCCGGACACACGCCTAAGCATGTGTAACCCATGCAGTAGCTCTGTGTCAAGCAGGCGGCAGGATAGGTTGCTGCTCCAGGATCTGTATACGTAAGATCAAAGCAGGCTATACCAGTATTACCCGCGGCAAAGCCAATTGGACCGGAGACACTAACGCTCGGACAAGAGCTGGTATCCAGTGAAGGCGCATCAACACAAGGGTCTGCTCCAGGCACTTCAACCACAAAGTTGGTTGGATCCGGTAATATCACAAATTCAATTTCGGAACTTACCGATAGAGGTGCCTCTGCTTCGCAATCGGTTCCGACGTAGTTAATCCAAGCCGCTTTGATGTAATAAACAACTGGGTCGCAACCTAGATTCGGTGGAAATGCATCTACGAAAGGACCAGTTTCATAGCCCGTTAGTACAGTTCCTTCACCAGCATAGGGGTCAAAGCCCTGTGTGGTGTCATAGTACAATTCCAAGGCGAGCGCAGAATTGTCATTGACCCCATTAGTGACCTCAACAAGACTACCTGGTAGTCCCACATCCGGGGCACAGCCATTGTAGGTTATTGTGAGATCTGGATCGATCGTTAATACGCATTGCGCGTAGCTACTCTTTGACAGCGTAAAAAGCAGCAAACCCAGCATGCATGAAAACGCAAAAGTTTTGAGTTTCATCATTTACATGATTTTTGAAGAAGCTATCGTTGACGTATCATCAACGAAGCGAATCTTACTTGGTTACTGAATTGTTTCGGAGCGTTTGGATTTGAACTCTAATTGCATCGAGTTCCCATTGATCTATCTGGTGGCCATAGCCCCTTCTATAGATTTCCAGGTTGATAGCGTTACGCTCCGCATCCGTCATCGAAGCATTCACTTTCGATTCTAGCAGTTCTATCACCACTTGCTTATTTGCTCGAGCATCTTCATAGCTGAGTGTCTTTACATCAACTATAGTTTCTGAGCTGTCTTGCGCCCATGCATTGTAGGATAATGTTGTGAACATTATCGCTGTGAAAAACAAAAATCGTTTCATCATTAGATTGTTTAGTTAGATTAAGAAAATTTATTCAGTCAAGATTATGGAATATAGCATGCACCTTTTTTCCAGCAGATACGAGCATTACATAATGCTGCTCATATTCTCATAAGTACTGGTGATGTACAATGTGATAAAATATTGATTATAACAAGGATTTTACGCGCCCAATTTACATAGAGATAAATTTAAGTCAAGCTCACAATGTGAACTTAGAATCTACCCTGCACTGATGAAATTTGAGGATGGTATAATTGATGGTTGGATTTTCGAACTGAAGTGAATACACGCATAAGATAAGACGAAACTTCAAATAATGAGAGAATTTTTCTAAAAAAACAATGCGCGCGCAAGTTTTGTACTGCTTTACTTTGATGCCTGTCTAAAACTGTCAATTGAGATCACTAAATTGAGAATCTTAAGAGATCATGATGTCAAGACCCTGTAGATTACTTGAAACACACGGCTGTTTGGCTTTGCTGTGTCTATTCTTTATGCTGAGCTGTGATGAGACTGCCCAGGATAGCGCATTGGAAAGCGAAGAATCGATTGCGAGCCAAAAAGATGTAAGTGCTCATAATTCTGGCCTGGACTTAAAGTTTGTCCATCACCGACCGGAGCAGAGTGGTGTCGATTTTGTTAATACATTACAAGAAAATGACAATTATAATATACTGTCATATGAGTACTTGTATAATGGAGCTGGTGTCGCCGCAGGTGATGTAAACAATGACGGGCTTGTTGATTTGTTTTTTGCGGGCAATCTCACAGCAGATCAATTATACTTAAACTTGGGAGACATGAAATTCAGGAATGTTTCTCAATCCGCGGGAATAATGAGTACGGGCTTTAGTACTGGAGTTGTTATGGCTGATGTGAATGGGGATGGATGGTTGGACATTTATGTATGCAGGTCCTTTGTTCCAAATCCTGAAGGTAGAAAGAATGTACTGCTAATTAACAACAAAAACGGCACTTTTTCGGACAAGGCTGCTGAGTTTGGTATTGCCGACCCTTCCTTTTCGAGCCATGCAAGCTTTTTCGATTATGATCTTGATGGTGACCTGGATATGTATCTTCTGAATCACCGAACAGACTTTAATAGGGCGCAAAACGTTGAGATAGGTTCAGGTGGTAAAGTGAGCAGTAATGAACCTTACTCTCCTTTTGTGAGTGACCGCTTTTATCGAAATGATGGTGGTAAATACATTGACGTAACAAAATCCCTGGGTCTACTTAACAATGATTACGGCTTAAGCCTTGCCACCGGTGACATAAATAATGATGGGTACCCCGATCTGTATATTGCCAACGACTATGTAGATCGAGACCTTCTGTACCTCAATAATAGAAAGGGAGGTTTCGATGAGCGTCTTGTCCAGCATTTTGGGCATACTAGTAGAAACTCCATGGGTTCTGACCTTGCTGACATAAACAACGATGGCCACCTGGATTTGCTGACACTGGACATGGTGGCTCCTGGAAACAAACGACAGAAAACCCTTAAGGGAGTAGACCCGTACGATAAGTACCACAACATTCTGGTGCGATATGGGGAACATCATCAAGTGATGCGTAATACGCTACAAATAAATGACGGAACAGGGCTGTTTTCTGAAGTGAGCGGACTTGTGGGTATTTCGAATACTGATTGGAGCTGGAGTCCTCTGTTTGCAGACTTTGACAATGATGGATCCAAGGACTTGTTTATCAGTAATGGGCTCAAGAGGGATATTACAAACATGGATTTCATCAAATACACCATGGAGGAGGAAGTCAGAAAGGCTGGAGGCTTTCAAAATGTGCCGAAAATGAACCTGGTCACCAAGATGCCTTCTACCAAAAGGGCAAATTATATCTATCGAAATTTGGGAGATATCAGATTTGAAGACAAGACTAAGGCCTGGGGCATCTCGATACCAAGCCATTCTCAAGGTGCAACTTATGCTGATCTGGATAATGATGGAGACCTCGATCTTGTCTTGAATAATCTCGACGAACCTGCAATGATTCTGGAGAATAGGCTTAAAGCCGCAAACTATGTAAAAGTCAAACTACAAGGAAACAAGCAAAATGTTGATGGTTTGGGAGCTAGAGTTTGTATCAAAGCAGGAGGACAAGTGCAAACACAGGAATTATCAACAAATCGCGGATACTATTCTTCCGTTTCCAGCATACTTCATTTTGGATTGGGAGAAAGTGATCAGATTGAAGAGCTCGAAGTCTTCTGGCCAGGGGGAGCCTATCAAAAGCAGAATGACCTGGCTATAAACCAGCTGATCACAATTAAGCAATCAGATGCCAAATCGAAAAAGCCACGAAATTCTAAAAAGCCGGAGAACTTGCCACTAGCAAAGGATCAGAATGGTGCTGGTATTGATTTTACTCATGTTGAGAATGAATTTGTTGACTTTAAGAGAGAGCCATTGCTCCCGCACATGTTTTCAAACCGTGGTCCCTGCATGGCAAGTGGCGATGTAAATGGAGATGGCCTTGAAGATCTCTTCATTGGAGGGGCAGAAGGGCAGACAAGCGCAATATTCCTTCAAAACAGTTCAGGCTTTCGAAAAAACGGAGTTGCGGTCCTTGAATCTGATCGATCACATGAAGATCAGTCAGCAGTGTTTTTTGATGTTGATCAGGATAAAGATCTAGACTTGTACGTTGTGAGCGGTGGAGCAGCAAAATTAGAAGGAGATGCGATCTATCAAGATCGACTTTACTTGAATGATGGAAAAGGAAATTTTTCCAAGGCATCAGATAGACTTCCAGATATTTCTAGCAGCGGTTCATGCGTTGTTCCTTTCGACTTTGATCGCGACGGGGATTTGGATCTGTTTGTCGGTGCGGGAATCAAGCCTAATCACTATCCCGTAAGTCCACAGAGCCAGCTACTGCTTAATCAAGAAGGCTCCTTTACCAGCAGCAGTAAGCTGCTCCCTGAAGAAGGACATATAGGACTTGTGACTGACGCGGTGGCAACGGATTATAATGGAGATGGCTACAGTGACTTAATTGTTGTCGGAGAATGCATGAATATTCTCGTGCTGGAAGGCCAGAAAGATGGCCTTGTCTCTGCAACGGAGAAATTGGGGCTGGACAAGAGCAGCGGTTGGTGGAACTGCATTGTCGAATCGGATTTTGACAATGATGGAGACCTTGACTATTTGATTGGGAATAGAGGCTTGAATTCTTTCTACAAAGCAAGTCCTGACAGACCAGCGAAAGTATACGTAGGAGATTTTGACAAGAATGGAAACACAGACTTTATCTCTACCTACTATTTTGAGGACGGTGCTTCCTACCCAAAACATACCAGGGATCAATTGTTTGAAGAGCTACCAATGGTTCGTAAAAAGTTTGCCAGATACTCAGATTATGCAAGGGCAGGAATTGATGATATCCTTGAGCCAGGACAGCTGACCGAAGCAACCGTTTTTGAAGTCCACACCTTTGCTTCTTGTTTACTTGTCAACGAATCTGGTAAGTCTTTCAGCTTAAGACCACTGCCTAATGCAGCTCAGGTAGCTCCAATCAAGGATATGTTGCCTATTGATCTAAATGCCGACAAGCATATGGATTATATGATTGTCGGAAACGAATTTGGGACAGAAGTAGAAACTGGTCGTTTCGATGCTTTTACCGGTCTGGTTTTGATGGGTGACGAGAACGCAGAATTAACAGCACTTGGACCTTCCAAAACCGGATACCAAACGCGTAAGGATGGTAGATCAATCCTTTTGTTCAATTCGAACAAGCAGACGAAACCGATAATTGTTGTGGGAAACAACAATGATAAGGTGGATGTCTTCAGGCGGAGGTAAGCTTATCTGGTTCTCACTTTCTTCAAGACCAACTCACCTACTTTCTTGCCCTGAGTTTGGCCCTCTTCGATAGCTTGCCGGAAATGTATTCCTCCATATAAGCGACTAATAGCTGCTTCATCCGCAGCTTGCTGAAAAGAGGTAAACGATCTTGGCGGCATTCCATAAGGAGTTTCCGTAGAATCTACAAAGGCAATATTGTCTCCTAGCTTTTCACTAAGAATAGTAGCCGCACAACTGCTAATGACGCTGTGTCCGGATGTATGTTCCGGGAAGTTCGGCGTATAGAGTATAGGCAGCCAGTCCGGGTCGATGTACTGGTTGATCACCGACACTGGGCGAATTAGGTCTGATCGATACTTTTCTTCCCAACAACTGATGAAACTATCATGAAGACCTATACCCAGCAGAGCATAAACCTCAGCTGTTTCCATTAAAGAACTTTGCCGCATCTTGCAGATTGTTCTCGCGATACTCATCCAATGGCCGCCAGGTGTTAGTTTTTTCTCTGCAAAGGAGGCATGACCATGATGCTTTATCACTATGGGGTTGCAGTCCCAGAATTTCGCAATCTCATTTTGCTCTTTATCAATCCTGGAAGCTGTTTCGTACACATACTTTACCTCCTTCATGAAGGGACTGTCTGAATCTGTACTGAATTCCAGGGGTGGACCAGGTTGCATCTGATTGGCCGAGTCCAGCACAAAGGGGCGGATCTTCATCCAAGAAGGTTCCAGTGCATCCTGATAATCTGGGGGAGTGGGAATCCATGATCCCGGCTCCTTTGACAGCGTATGTTTGCTGTATCCTCTTGACTCATCATACTTGTCCTTCTTCGCCCAGGCAACCACTTTTTCAGCAATGCTATCTCCATGCTTCCTGGCCCGGGTCACAACTTCAGGACCAAACAAGTCATTGAGTTCCTTCTCGTATTCAAGTGCAAAGTCGTCCAACAGATATCCGGAGAAGACTAATTGTCTGGCCGTTTTGTGGAATGCGAAAATAGACGCAAGTTTTAAAACCTTTTCTTCTTCTTCCTTTGGAAGTTCAATTTCAAAGTCCCGAATTTGCCCCCCTAAAGGAGAGAACTGGTCGCTTGTGCTTTGTAATAACTCGTAGCTTGCTATATTTGGATAGCTGTATATTCTTGCAGCTACGGGCGGTGGAAAAAAGTCAGTTACAATGACCTCTTCCAACTTGATATTCCAATCATGCAGATCTTCCAACAACATCCTGTCAATATCAATCGAACTTTTCTTGCAGGCAAACAAGCAAAGCACAATTATTAGCAGGCTAAGCCATCCGGTAAATCGTAACATTCTTGATATTTCTTTTGGAGAAGAGGACTGCGAAAATAAAGGCACAAAGGTAAGGATAATCTGCTTCATGACGCAAGAGTCATCATCTAGCGCATTCCATTTAGATACAGCAAGACTTCTCGAGAAGGTTGGCTTTTACGGACATACACAATCCTTGTACCTTGCACAAGCGCTCCAATCATCATCACCCCAACAAAAAAAGTCGCCATACTTTGCAGTATGGCGACTAATCGTGCAAGGCTGATGCCTTGCGATTTGGTGAAAGGGATTAGAACTTAACGATTCTGGCCGGGTAGGCCTCGTAGCCCCAATTTACCGTAATTAGATAGACACCGGCGGGATGTTGGTGGAGATCCAGCGTCAATCGGTTGGTGCCGATATTGGCTTCATGATTGATCTCTTGAACCACTCTTCCTGCCGCATCATAGAGGAACACTTGTACATCCTCCGCTTCCGGGATTCGGAATTCCAAATTGGTGAAACCTGAAGTTGAAGTAGGGAACACGAGTAGATCAATACCGTTCTCCTTGAACTCATCCGGATCGAGTTCGGACTGCTCAACGATCACGGATTTAGATCCTTCGCCACAGCTAGGTTGTACACAATCGTGGAAGGCTTCATTGATGGCGGTAATCGATGCCACGATGGTACCACCAAAGCCATTCGGGTAGTCACCATTACCGGATAGGTAATTATTGGCGAGGTCGATAAGATCCTGAATCGTAGGTGAAGCCGGTAATTCGTCGTAGAGCTCCTGTGGAAAATCGATTCCTGCATTCGCCAGCTCCAGACTTGATAGGTCCCCTCCGGTATACCAATCATTGTAACGGACATTGAGCATTAAGGCAATCAAGTTAGAAGCAAGATTATTGCGCAGTCTGCCTGAGTTGAATGCATTGCCTCCTACCGAGCAATCGTTGCCATCATTGGCGGTCCAGTTTCCATTCTTCAATGGCTTGGGGGAACCACCTCCCGGCAGCAAGGTAAGCACACAATCAGCGGTTTCGACAGTGATGGAATTGCCTGAAACTTCCCCTACCGTGATAGGATTAAGAGGAGAGATCAGCAGGTCCAGGAGCTCGGCCGTACTCATTGGAGGAGTACCGATCTTGCCGTTTGCATTGCCCCAGAAGCCCTGGGTGTAAGTACAGTAGTTTTGACAGGTGCCGGCATAGCGAACCTGACAGAAAGGATCGATCTGATTGCCACAGTCATCCATCACAGAGAAGGTATAGATGCGCTCGAAATGACCGCCTTCACATACAGCTTCACCGCTATCGTGGACTAGCTCAACATGCACCTCACCACAGTCATCTGAGTAGGCATCCTGAACCTCTGCAAGCACCTGATCCGGACAAGGAACATCTCCCTGATAGGTCAGGTGTTCATCACCTGGAGGACAGGTGCCGACTGGTGGATCGAAGTCACCATATACAATCTTTGCATGACAGGAAACGGAACGATTACAATCATCGATCGCGGTGAATTGTACCGTTACTTCACCAGCGCAAACATCCGTGATGGAGCTTGGATCGAAGTCATTGCTGTTCCTTGTAGATCCGCAGCTGTCGCTTGAACTAAACTCATCCAACCAATGGTTTATGATCGAGGGATCGTCCAGCTGGCTACAAGTAAGGTGTAGATCACCTGGACAGTTGTCGATGACAGGGTCGGTTGTGTCTCTAAAGACGATGTCTTTCATGCAAGTGGAAGTGTTGCCGCAATCATCGGTAGCGGTGAAGGTCACCCAAATCATTCCAACATCCGGGCAGCCGTTGGGTGCTGCCATGATGTTGGCTGGATCATAGTCGTTTTCTACAGTAACATGATTGTCGCATTCGTCATCGGCTGTGGCCGTAGCGAGCCAATCTGCGATTAAGTCATTGTTGTGCGGATCGCCGCATTCAAGATAGAGGTGATCATTCGGGCAGTGGAGGTTAGGCTCCAGACTGTCAGTGATGCTAAGTA
>JAHDDV010000117.1:0-1974 GCA_020629205.1 Chitinophagales bacterium
CAATCCTGTGATACGGAAGCGGTACAACCAGCAGGACCAGCAGTAGCTGTAACCGGTGGATGTACAGTGACTTCAATGCTGCCATTAGCAACAACACTACCATCCGCGCAAATTAGTTCGTAAGTGTAGGAGACAGTCTCTGGACACGTGGATGGACTGTCTGGGTTCGTTTCAATATTGTATCCGCTCGTCACACTTCCATCAGGCAGAGTCCATGTTATTGTACCAAGTGCTTCATCATCCACAAGCACCGTGAGATTCACAGGACTCCCTTCACAAACATTATCATTGTCCACCGAGGCACTAACGAAAACCGGACAGGCCAAAGCACAGCCCGCATAATCTACGATGAAGCTCTCTTCACATCCAGCAGCATTGTCTACAATCACAGTTGCTGTTCCTGCGGGATCACCCGGATCACTAGCCATTTCAAAATCATTGGAGACAAGATTATCGAAGCCCGGGCAAGCTAGGTTCAGGCTGTAGTTGCAGAGCGCATCGTCCAGTAAGATGATCGGAGCCTGCGGTTCAGGATAAATCGTTACTTCGAGAGTACCAGCTGCTATATAGCTATCGTCTATGCTACATTGTATAGCAGCATAAAGCAGCTGCACTTCTGTATCGCAAGGATCAGCCCCGCCGTGTACAAGGGCTGAATTGTCGTAAGCAGTTGTCAAACCGGCATCAACAAACCAGCTAATCACCGGATCAGCTCCGCCTACAGCGGTGCCGCTTGGGTCTGAAACTCCAGCTTGCATAATTGCATCCGGAAGAGCTGGTACTGTGTTGGTACAAATAATAGTCTCTTCCGAAGGCTCCGTAGACGCAGGGCAGCCTCCACAGGCATCATAAGGCACAGCGAAAGTCTCGGCGCAAAGACCCAGATTTTCTATTACAATTGTGGCAGTGCCTGCAGGATCACCAGGATTTGCACTAAGCACAAAGTCATTTGATTCCAAGACATCAAGTGCTGGACAAGCAAGCAGCAAAGTATAGTTGCACAGGGCATCATCAAGAACAATCGTAGGTTCCTGAGGATTTGGGTAAACCGTCACCGTCAAGCTACCTGCATTGATAATAGAATTGTCAATCGCACATTGTATGCTTGCGTATAGTATCACCTGTTCCGTCAGACAATTGTCCGTTCCACTGTGATCCAGAGCTGATCCGTCATAGACAGTGGTCAAGGCATCATCCGCATACCAGGTAATCGTTGGATTTGGAGCACCTATTGCTTCCCCGTTCGGATCGCTAATGGCCGCTTCAATGATCGCAGTAGGCAATACTGGCGTCTCTCCAGTGCAAATCGTGGCTACCTCCTGAGGTTGCGAGGAAGATGGGCAAGAGTTACAAGCATCGTAGTTGACTTCAAATGTCTCCGTGCAAATGCCTCCACCATTATCAAGAATTACGGTTGCTGTTCCGGCAGCGTCCCCGGGGGCGCTATTCAAGTCAAAATCAATGTCCACTACATTATCCAATGCTGGACAAGCTAGATTTAAAGTGTAATTACAAACATCATCATCTTTTGTAATAGTCGGTGCTTGTGGATTCGGATAAATCGTCACCGTCAGTGTTCCAGCTCCTATCAGGGACGCATCTATGGTGCATTCGATGGCGGCAAAAAGTGTCACACTTTCTGTCGCACAAGGATCTACTCCAGCATGTGACAATGCGCTTCCGTCATAGGCAGTCGTAAAACCAGCATCAGTAAACCAGGTGATCGTCGGGTTTGCTCCACCTACTGCCGTTCCACTCGGATCTGAGACGGCTGCCTGAATCACTGCTTCTGGTAAGGTCGGTGTATCTCCCGTACAAATCGTAGCCAATTCAGCCGGCTCGCTTGAAGTAGGACAGCCGCCACATGCTTCATATGGCACAGCAAATGTGTCCGTACAGCCAGCAGCATTATCCAGAGTAATATTGGCCACTCCCCCATCACTTCCGGGTGAGGCGGACATCGGAAAGTCATTG
>JAHDDV010000117.1:2074-14474 GCA_020629205.1 Chitinophagales bacterium
AATATTGGCCACTCCCCCATCACTTCCGGGTGAGGCGGACATCGGAAAGTCATTGGAAACCACATTATCGAAGCCGGGACAGGCTAGATTCAGGGTATAATTGCATTCATCATCGTCTTTAGTTATCGTTGGTGCTTGTGGTTCCGGATAGACCGTGACCGCGAAGCTACCAGCAGCTATGATGCTTCCGTCAATGCTACATTCAATGGCTGCATACAAGATCACTTCTTCCGAAACACATGCATCTATTCCGGAATGACTGATGGCAGCTCCATCATAGGGGCTAACAAGTCCGTTATCAGTAAACCAATATATCGTTGGATTCGGCGCTCCCACTGCAGCGCCTGAAGGGTCCACAACTCCCACCTGCATAGCAGCTTCGGGAAGTGCAGGTGTATCACCTGTACAAATCGTGGCCACTTCGGAGGGCTCTGTCGAAGTCGGACATCCACCACAAGAATCATAAGGCACTTCAAAACTTTCAATACAGGAACCTGCATTATCGATTTCAATGACAGCAGTGCCCCCATCATCACCCGGAGCTGAGACAAGCCCAAAGGAATTACTCAATACATTGTCGATAGCTGGGCAAGCCAGTTGTAAAGTATAGTTACATACATCATCATCAATCACAATGGTCGGCGGCTGCGGTGCAGCATACAGCGTCACAGCCAGCGTACCGGCATTAATCAAACTAGCATCTATGCTGCACTCAATAGCAGCATACAAAGTCACCGTTTCTGTCACACAAGGGTCAGCACCTGAGTGTGAGAGGCCTCCACCGTCATAAAGAAGAGTCAAGCCTATATCCTCAAACCAAGTGATTACTGGGTCCGCTCCACCAACGGCTGTTCCTGAGGGATCTGAAATGGCTGCTGCAATGACATTCTCCGGCAAGCCCGGGATGCTTCCGTCGCAAAGCGAAACTGCTTCAGCAGGTTGTGAGGAGGACGGACAATCATTACAGGCATCATAAGGCACATCGAATATCAGCCCACAAATACCATCTCCTGTGTCAACTTGCACCTGGGCTACTCCTCCGGCATCGCCAGGATCAGAACTCAGATCGAAACTATTGGAAACCACAAACTCAATATCAGGGCAAGCTAAGTTCAAAGTGTAGTTACACTCATCGTCATCCTTGGTAATGGTTGGCGCTAAGGGTGAGCCGTACAAGGTAATCTCCTGTATACCCACCAAAATCAAAGATCCATCCAGCGAGCACTCAATGGCGCCGTACAAGCTATTGACCTCCGGTTGACAAGGATCAACACCGCTGTGATTGAGAGCAGACCCATCATATGGTATACTCAACCCAGCATCCAAATACCAGCTTACCGGGGGATTTGGAGCGCCAACTGAAGTACCTGCCGGATCGTCAATAAACGACCACCAATAATCATCTTCAATACCAGGAATGTCACCGGTGCAGAGGTCAAAGAGTTCTGTAGGTGCAGTGGATGTCGGACAAGAATCACAAGCATCGTAAGGTACTTCAAAGGTTTCGGTACATACCCCATCTATATTGCTCAACTCTATCGTAGCAAGTCCTGCAGGATCTCCAGGTTCAGAAGTCATTTCAAAGCTATTGGATACGAGCTCATCCAGATCAGGGCAGGCTAGTATCAAAGAGTAGTTGCAGTCACTATCATCTTGAACTATTGTGGGAGCTTGTAGACTTGGGTACATATTGACTTCCAAGCTTCCGGCTGCAATCAAACTGCCATCAATAGCACATTCAATTGCTGCCCAAATAGTCACAACTCCCGGCAGACAATCATCTCCCGAATGGGAAACAGTGCCTGCATAAGGGTTCACAAAGCTTGGATCCAAAAACCAGGATACAGTTGGATTAGGCGCTCCCACTGCAAGGCCATCAGGATCAATTACAGCAGCCTGTATGGCTGCATCCGGGAAGGTAGGCACCCCTACTTGACAAATATCGAAGGATTCTACAGGCTCAGTTGAGCTCGGACAATCATTACAGGCATCATAAGGCACTTCGAATGAATTGCTACAAACTCCTCCTCCGTTGTCGATCACTACTGTAGCCACTCCCGCAGCATCACCAGGATCAGAAGTCAAATCAAAACTATTGGACACTACATTATCGAAGCCTGGGCAAACAAGATTCAAACTGTAGTTACAATCATCATCGTCTTTCGTGATTGTTGGTTCTTGTGGTGCCGGATATAAGGTTGCCGTCAATGTTCCTGCATTGATCAAACTCCCATCAATCGTGCACTCGATAGCTGCATAGAGTGTAATGGATTCTGTTACACATGGATCAATACCACTGTGACTGAGTGCAAAACCTCCATACGGACTTGTCAGCCCGGAATCCTCGTACCAGCTGATCACTGGATCAGGGGCTCCGACCGCTACACCATCGGGATCTGTCACTGCTGCCTGCATTACGACATCCGGAAGTGTAGGGAGCTCAGATTCGCATATCGAAATCGCTTCATCCGGCTGCGTCGAAGACGGACAGTCATTACAAGCGTCATATGGAACTTCAAATGATAAAGAGCAAACTCCTCCTCCATTGTCGATCACAAGGGTAGCCACTCCAGCCGCATCACCTGGGTCAGAAGTTAAATCAAAGCTATTGGAAACCACATTGTCAAATCCATCACAAGCCAGATTCAAACTGTAATTACAGTCATCGTCATCCTTTGTTATCGTTGGTTGCTGCGGTTCAGGATAAACGGTCAATTCCAAACTACCCGCTGGAATCAGACTGCCATCAAGGCTGCATTCGATTGCCGCATATAAGAAAGTCGATTCCTCGATGCAAGGATCAATGCCGCTATGATTTATTGGCTCACCAAGATAGGCGTTTGTCAATCCTGCATCTGTATACCAACTGATAGCGGGTGTCGGAGCTCCAGTGGCAGTGCCACTCGGGTCATCGACCGCAGCTTGCAAAGTAGCATCTGGAAGCGTAGGCAGTCCACCCGTACATAGTGTTTCTGACTCTGCAGGCTCAGTCGATGTCGGGCAGGCACTGCAGGCCTCATAATCTATGGCAAATGGAACACTGCAGACACCTCCACCATTCTCAATCACCACATTCGCAGTTCCAGCAGGATCTCCGGGATCGGAGCTTAAATCAAAATCATTCGAAGCTACTGTATCGGTCAAAGGGCAAGCCAAGTTCAAGGTGTAGTTACAAACATCGTCATCTATGCTGATCGTCGGCTCTTGAGGTGCCGGATAAACCTCTACATCAATAAGACCAGCTGCTATGTAGCTGTCATCTGGTCCTCCGTTGAATCCATCTCCATCCAGATCGCATTGGAGGTAAACAAAAATTTGAGTACTCGAAGGGGTACAGTCATCAGTAGCTGCCAAAGTACCAGGACTGAAAGGATCAGTAGGTGTCACTCCATCACTTAGGTAATAACCCACTGACACGATAGTTGCGCCAGTTGGTGCCTCATAGGTCAAACCTAAAGTGGCATCAGACAAATCTGTAGCTTCGGTCTCGCAGAAAGCCTGTAATCCGGCAGCCGGTGCCAAGACCTGCGGACAACTTGTACAGTTGTAGGTCGCTGGAATATCGAATGTTTCACAAGCGCTTCCGACCAAATCTACAGGTATGTTTGTATTGCTGATCGTGAAGGTCAAGTTGCCGGAACCAGTTTCAGTACTTAAATCGGGCTCGGCTCCATTGGCATCGTAGCTATTGCTCAGGTCAAAGCCAGGAATGCCATCACATTGCCAGATAGAAACACTTGGACCACATTCGCCTTCACCATCCAATGTGACGATCATATTACTGAGATCCGGATATACTTCGATTGTGAAAGAACCAGCTGGGATATAGCTGTCTATCACTCCATCTGGTTCTAGATCACATTCTAGATATGCAAATACTTCAGTGCCGCTAGGCGTGCAATTGTCAATGGCCGATAAGTTTCCAGAGACGTAAGCATCTCCTGCTACTGGTGGATCACTGGCAACTGTATAGTATCCTACAGAGACAGTAGTGCTACCAGTCGGTGCATCGAAACTCAAACCAACATTGGCAGGATCACTTAGATCCATGGCATCAATTCCACAGAAAGGGAAGGCTCCGCTTGCAGAGGTATTCACAGCAGGACAACTAACACAACTGTAGTTGGCCTCCGGTAAATCTACGCTGACACAAGCTGCATTTACTCCATCGAGGGCTGCTGCTGAGTTTGTCACTGTAAAAGTCACCATACCCGTTCCAGTCTCGGCAGAAAAATCAGGATTAGCTCCATTAGCATCATAGTTATTGCTGATTTCATATCCGACCGCATTTTCACATAGCCAGGAGCTTACAAGCGGACCGCAGGCCCCGTCATCTTCAATCGTGTGGAACATGCCCGTTAGATCGGGATAGACCAGTACATTTAGCTGGCCAGCAGCTATGTAACTATCATCTGCAGCTCCAGAAAAACCGTCACCATCCAAATCACATTCCAGATAAACATAGATGGTGACATCCTCAGGATCACAAGCATCCGATGGAACAATCGTCCCACTAGTAAAAGGATCTGTCGGTGGTGTACCATCTGTCAAGTAGTAACTGACACCTAACAACGTTGTACCTGTTGGACTTTCATAAGTCAGACCAAGTGTAGCATCACTCAAATCTGTAGCATCTACAGCGCAAAATGCTTGTGAACCACTTGCAGGTGTCAGCACCTGAGGGCAGGTCGTACAATTGTAGCTTGAAGCCACAATGAGGCTTTCACAGGCACCTCCGGCAAGATCAGCAGGCACATTGCTATTGGTGATCGTAAAATTCAGATTATCTGAGCTAGTTACTCCCGTAAAATCAGGATTCGCTCCATTGCCATCAAAGTCATTTTGAATATCGAATCCCGGTATGCCGTCGCATTCCCAGGATGTAATCGATGGACCGCATTCTCCCTCTCCATCCGTAAGCACCGCCATTGCAGTCAAATCCGGATAAACCAATACTTCAAAGGATCCTGCTGAGATATAACTGTCCACGACACCATCTGATTCCAGATCGCATTCCAGATAAGCAAAGACCTCTGTGGAACTCTGGGTACAGTTATCTGTGGCAGCAAGACTGCCTGGCACATAGGCATCCACAGCCAAAGGTGGATCGTTATCCACTGTATAAAATCCAACTGTCACACTAGTTGTTCCAATCGTGGCCTCATAGCTTAAGCCAAGTGCATTAAGATCGCTCAGGTCGGTGGCATCTACCCCACAAAAAGGGAAGGTGCCAGACGCAGGTGTCAATACCGCCGGACAGCTAATACAACTATAACTGGCTTCAGGCAGATCAACACTGACACATGCAGCATCAAGGCCCGCTGCTTGAGCAAGGGTATTGGTAATGGTAAAAGTGACATTCCCAGTACTGGTCTCTGCACTGAAATCTGGACTC
Source organism: Chitinophagales bacterium (assembly GCA_020629205.1). GTDB lineage: Bacteria > Bacteroidota > Bacteroidia > Chitinophagales > UBA2359 > JAHDDV01. The sequence goes on from JAHDDV010000117.1 coordinate 7,470, forward strand.
GCCCCAAGGGCATCGTAAGTATTGCTTATCTCGTACCCTGCTTCCGTTGAACAATCCCATACAGAAACCGATGGGCCACAGCCTCCATCATCATCAATCGTCCCAGTGAGCAAGCTGATATCTGGATACACTTCAATCGTCACTACTCCGGCAGCGATATAAGTATCATCGGCACCGCCATTAAAGCCATCTCCATCAAGGTCACATTCAAGATAGACAAACACATCTGTACTGCTGAAATTGCAATTGTCAGTGGCAGTCAAACTACCGGGTGTAAATGGATCTGTAGGAGGTGTACCATCAGTCGTATAATAACCCACACCCAAAACTGTGGATCCCGTAGCAGCCTCGTAGGTCAATCCAATATTGGCATCTGAAAGATCTGCTGACTCTGTTCCACAAAATGCTTGTACACCACTAGCACCAGTCAGAACCTGAGGACAAACAGTACAGTTAAATGTAGCTGGGATATCAATCGTCTCACAAACTCCCCCAGCAAGAGCAGCCGGAAGATTTGTATTTGTGACTGTAAAGTTCAAGTTGCCAGATCCGGTTTCCGCTGAAAAATCCGGACTTGAAGGATTGGCTGCATCATAGTCATTGGCAATCGTGTAGCCAGCTACACCGTCACATTCCCAGACTGAGATGGATGGACCGCATTCGCCCTCCCCATCAAGGGTATAAGTCATGCTGCTCAAGTCGGGCCATACCTCAATGAAAATTGAACCAGCAGCAGTATATGTATCCACCGTTCCATCACCTCCGATATCGCATTCGAGGTATAAGAATACCTCGGCAGAACTTTCCGCACAATTATCAGTAGCTGTCAAATTACCAACTAGATACTCATCTGCTGCGCTAGGTGGATCATTGGCAACAGTGTAGTAGCCAACACTTACCGTGGTGCTACCACTAGGAGCATCATAGCTGAGCCCATAGACAGTTGCATCGCTTAAGTCTGGTGAATCTAGCCCGCAGAAAGGGTAAGTACCCGAAGCATCAGTGTTCGCTGTGGGACAACAATCCGCAATAATAATTTCTAGTTCGACTGGATCGGAGAAACATCCTCCAGCATCTTCTACCACCCAAAAGGAAGTAGTACTGGGCACCGTATTATCCAGACTTGAAGGAGCATTGGCTGGAACAACATCTCCGGGTGATACGGCAACTCCGTCATAGGCACTATACCAAGTTAAGGTACCTCCATTCTCAGGAGTCGCTGTCAAATCCGCAAGTGGGTCATTGGTACAATAATTTACAGGAGTCACAACAGTTGGCAAATTTGCCAATGGCGGGGCCGTCACATCCACTGTGATGCTTGCCTGACAACCATTATAGTCAGTAACCGTCACATCGTAAGATCCTTCAGCCAAACCAGTAGCCATATCCGAAAACAAAGTCGCATCATGACTCCAGGCAAAATTGTAGGGGGGTGAATTCGGATCAGGAGATGGTGTGCCTCCACTGGCAGCAACGGTGATACTTCCATCGCTATCGCCACAGCTAGAAACTGGAACAATTGAACCTTCTACAAGATTCACTGGTGGAGCATCGATGATCACCATCTGTGCTTCACTTTCGCAATTGCTGTTGCCCTGATCGGTGACTGTTACGTTGTAAATTGAACTGGCTAGAGGTCCGACATTCACGGACACTTCTCCTGCAGCAGCCGTTGTCGAGCCAGTCCCCCAATCAATTGTATATGGACCAACACCATTCAACCACTCAACATCAGCAGTTGCTGTAGGAGCTCCACCACTGCAATTTGGAATTATGTTTTTTATCTGTGCCAGCAGACTGGAAGGATTCGGCGGCACCGTATAGGTTTCCTCAGTCATGCAATTGGTCGTTTGGTCTGTCACCGACACGGTATACGTACCAGTAGCTACAGGACCAATGCTATTGCTATTGCCACCAGGTGGAGCAGCCCAGACATAATCATAGGACCCACTTCCTCCAGTGACTGAATTGATAACAATTCCACCATCACCATTTCCACAATTGTCGGGGTTTACCGTGGCATCAAGAACCAATTCCCCACCAATAGTCACGTCCACAGTACCAGAATCAAAACAATTGCCGGCAGCATTATAAGCTGTAAAAGTATAGGTCTGAGGAGCTGTTATTCCGGAGACCGTCGGCGTAGCACTCGTAGGGTCATCCAAACCAGTAGCCGGAGTCCAACTATAGCTATCCGCATTTGTAAGTCCGGTAACCGCCAATACCACACCAACAGGATCCCCCGAACATAGAACTGCTGGAGCTGGCATTACAAAAGTAGGAATCGGCTCCACATATAAATTGATCGAAACCCAATCCGACCATCCGCAGCATTCTGAATTAACTCGATGACTGATCACATGAGGAACGCCCGCCGCCAGAGGGGCTACAGCAAAGGACTCCCCCACAATATTTTCGGTCGTGTACTCAGCCGTTGTCAAATCTCCATCCAAATCCCATTGATAGCCAAAGCCAGTTTGCAGTGCCTGAAAGTCTACCAGATCTCCTTCGCAAATTTGGTGGTCTGGTACGGGAGCAATGGCAGGAGCCGAAGTGAATATCTCTGCCACCACAGGCTCGTCTAATACAATATTGGCAAAGCCCGTATAGGTATCAGCTCCTTGTACTATGTCTTTTCTCCCTAAGCTGGTGTACTGCGTAATCACACCCGCACCTCCTGGATTCCCTGCCAGCGGATTCGCTCCTGCTCCAAGGTCCCAACCTGAAGCATTAGAGCCAAACTCAATATCAGTCTCCGTACAGTTACCTCCAGAATATGTGATGATCGGCTGTGATGTTAAGGCAAAGGAGATATCATTCTCCACTGGACCACCCGCACCATCCACATACAACGTTTCGGATACTCCTGAAGAGCCGGGGCTACCGTCCCCTCCATCTCCGCCATCTCCACCATCTCCGCCATCACCTGGAAAATTTTGACAGCCCGAGCAAGGATTTTCAGAAGCAGTACCACCGGCACCGCCACCGCCGCCCATTCCTCCCATTCCGCCAGCACCCGCTGCGCCTAGAGCTCCTGGAGTAATCAAGCAGTCTTCAACATTTCCTCCTGTATTGCTCGAAACAAATATTCCAAAAGATCCACCGCCGCCATATCCAGCAGTACCTCCAGTTCCGCCGGTTCCACCGCCGCCGCCGCCACCGCCGCCACCGCCATCAGTAAAGGCCCCTGCACCACCAGCTCCGCCGCCACCGCCGCCGCCGCCGCCGTTGCCACCATCGCCTCCTGAAACGCCATTACCTGGGGTAAACAGACCAGCTACATAGGTCGCGGTCCCTGCAGGGCTACCGATGCTCCCAGGATTTCCACCTGAACCATCAGCTCCCTCTCCTCCAAATTGTCCAGATATCAAACCAAAGGCTGGACAAGTAGTTCCACCTGATCCAGGACCGCCAGAAGTACCGGCGCCTCCAGTATTTCCAGTACCATTTTGTCCTGAATTACCACCACCACCACTAAACAAACCCCCATTACCACCGTTTCCTCCATTGCCTCCGTTTCCTCCTCCATTGCCGCCTCCCTGACCGCAAGCGTCCCCTCCCGGAGCACCACCAGATCCAACAGTACCATCCGTACCAGCCAAACCAGCCGAAGCATCCCCAGGCGCTATCACACAACGAACAATATCATAAGCACTGCAACCAATCAAACGTATCCCATAGGTAGACACACCAATCGGGTTTGCCACGGTAGCTGCCGGTGCATTATCCGTCGTAATTGTCAAGTCCTGCAGCCTGAAGTTGTTTTGAGTATTTATATCGATAGCTATCAATGCCGGCGCATTGGCCACACCATCCCAGGGATAGGCTCCCGTGGCTGTACGATTTATTACTGTTGTAGTAGCCAAAGTTCCATCGGTACTTGTCTTTGACCAATCCGAAAGAAAGCCTCCTTCGAGCGTAATACCAGAAGTAATCAACAAAGGTGCATCGATATCATATTGACCCACCTGCATTTTGATGACACCTTCACCACACAAGACCTGTGAAATACCACCAAGCAAATCTGCTGGATTATTCGGAGTTCCATCCCCAGTCCCACCTGGGGAAACAAAAATATTGACACAAGTCGGATCTGCTGGAGCTGCATTGCTATACACAGTCGTTGAAGCCGTTGTAATACAACCATTCAAATCTACCTCAACAGTATAAGTCTCCGAAGAGGCAGGCGAAACAGTAACCGTCGACCCAACTGTTCCCACTGCTCCAGTACCAGCTGTCCAGGTCACAGTCGACCCTGCAGTAGCATTGACACTCAAAGTAACCGACCCTCCATTACAAATAACTGGATTGGTTGGTGTAATCGCTGCAAAGGGAGCAGTATTGACAACCACTGTTTCCGTAACCGTTACAGCACAAGCACCACTGCCAATGGTCAATGAATAATCCGTAGTCTGTCCCGGATCCACAGTGATCGACGTCCCTGTTTCTCCTGTACTCCATGTACCATCCACGTTGGAAGTCAAGGTCACTGGACCATCGCCCAAACAGATCGGTGCAACTGGATCAATTTCCGGAACATCCGGAAAGGAAAAACTCGCATCCCCAATCATTTGATTCCCGCATATATCCGTAACGTCCACCGGTGTAATTGTATAGGTCAAAGAAGGGTCCGGCACCGTATAGGAGACCAAAATCTGAGTAGTGTACTCCCCACAATCGACCCCCACAACGCTGGTCACCACTCCCCCATTGTCAATGGCAAAAGAGCCATTCGTCAAAGGCGAAGTCGCAGGCGACTGCGGATAGTTCAATCCATTACAGGAAATTGGCTCACTCGCATCAAGTACTAATGGACCTCCAGGTGCACAAGGAGTGCCCATCGTAAAGGTCGGCGGTGTATTATCGAAAATCTGCGCCGTCCCCGTAAAGTCTATCTGATATCCATTGCTGTCTCCAGTATAATTATTTACCAGCAAGACATAAGTGTTGCCTGCAATCACATCCAACCCAGGCATAAAGGGAGCCTGCCCTGCGTTCCAACTCATATTGTTTGAGTTGGTATTGTTCTGATCCAATCCCGTCAGACCATAAGTACCGGAGTAGTTACAGCGCAAAGGATCAGTCATCGTTACATCACAATCTGTTCCCGTGATATCCCAAATTGCGTAATCATAATCATTGGGCGTCTGGATCTCAAAACCGAATGTACCCGTATTCTGAGCCGTGAAAATGTACCAGACAGAATTCGTTTCCCCAGTCCCCAAACAAGTCGCACCAGGAAACAAATCTGTCACACTTCCCCCTCCACTGTAGGACTGATTCTGATTATACGTTTGCTGACAAACGGGAATTGCTCCCATACAATTTTGCTCCGGCTGAGCAAATAGATCATCCGCCAAACACAGGTTTAGCACAATAAAGAGTAATAGTATTATTCTCTTCATAAACAAGAAATTTGATTGTTTCAAGCCAGGTTGCAGGCAGGAATAAACTGGCTTCAAGACATTAGGTTAGGGACTACTTCATTCCTAGTCATAATATAGGAATTTGCGCTAGGCTCTAATAGTTTTAAAGCCAAAAAACCATTGCATTGACTACCTCTAAGCCATTCCTAAGACATTTTTGCTGAGGGATGTCTATCGGATTTTGGGCGGGCCTGCAAGGGGCAGAAGCAAGCAGAATCATAACAATCTAGACACAAATCCATCTGCCCCTTACAGGCCAGGCTATCCGCTAATACTCTCCTTGCATCCTGCTGTTCAGCTTATGGTAGCTGCGGTCTCTCCTATCGTCGAGCCCCCATCTACCATGCTTCACAAGCAGGCTGACTGCGGCTCGTTCCGCTCCTATCCTTCCCGCGGTGGAATTTCGACAGTAGGCTCCGTCTCGCAATGGATCGCAATTTGAGCTACCAAATAGAGAAAGCTCAGTCCAATCCGAACTTCCCACGAACGGTCTCCAGAAGCCTCTCTGAATCATATCCGATTCCAGCTTTGAAAACATACTGCACTCTCTTAATCACCGAAGGATCTTCAGTCAACATACCGTCGAGGATCACAAAATCTGCACGCTTCCCCTTTTCAACAGATCCAATATTATCGATTCCCAGTATACTGGCACCATTCAAGCTCATCACCTGCATGGCTTCTTCGATGCTGAATCCAGCTTCAATGAACAATTCAAAGTTCCGCTGATCGCCAAACCCTGGTAGGTTGTGTCTTCCGGGATCTGCTCCTGCTGCCAGCAATCCTCCCATCTGATGAAATTGATAGTCAAAGGCCATCACTCGCTGGAGGCGTTTGAGCTCGGAAGAGTCATTCATTTCCGCATCCAGCCGAGCTCTTCGATCGCGGTATTGCTGACGCAAGTAAGGGGACATGGCCTCAATAGTACGCTCATCTGCAAAGGCCCTTTGGGGTACTCTGGTCTCCACTATAGAAATTGTGGAACACAAGAATACGGAGCTGTCAATCATCAATTGCTGAAGCCTTCGCACTTCAGCACCGCCCACATCCAATTCATCCATATAGCTATAGGACCCTCCGCAGATTCCTGGCTCCTTATTGGCTCTAAAATCACTGGCACTTTTAAGCCCATGCTCAATCCCATCGATTCCCATATTGATCGCTTCTTCGAAGGTGATGGAGCAGAAATGGCCAGAGACTTTGCAATCATGTCTGTGGGCTTCGTCCAATATCACGGGAAGATCTTTAGGACTAGTGTGTCTATATACTTTGAACCAGGAAACTCCTTTGTCTATCCAGTAGCGCATCGTATCCCGGATATGCTGCTCACTTCTCGGATGCACCATGGCCGGACTACCTCCCGGCCCCGTAAAGTAAGGACCACTGTTTATAATATCCGGCCCATATTGTAAGCCAGCTTCTATACGTTTGGCCAAGGCAATTTCACGATCGGGAGAAGCAGCCCCACATGTTTGAATTGTGGTGACACCCGAAGCAAGTTGTAGCACAGAAGCAACATCACCTACAAAAGGAAAGCCCGGAATATGCAAATGGTTATGCAGACCAACGATACCCGGAA
>JAHDDV010000542.1 GCA_020629205.1 Chitinophagales bacterium
GAGTAGCGATGCAGGATGCAACGGCTCAGATGGCCTTGTTGCAGTTCATGATGGCTGGTAAGCAAAAAGTAGCCGTGCCTTCTACCGTACACTGTGACCACTTGATACAAGCCAAAGTTGGTGCTGACAAAGATTTGGACGTAGCGAATGATATCAACTCGGAGGTTTATGATTTCTTGGCTTCTGTTTCTGACAAATATGGACTAGGTTTCTGGAAGCCCGGTGCAGGGATTATCCACCAAGTAGTCCTAGAAAACTATGCCTTCCCAGGTGGTATGATGATCGGTACAGATTCTCATACACCCAATGCGGGTGGTTTGGGTATGATCGCCATCGGTGTTGGTGGTGCAGATGCTGTGGATGTGATGGCAGGTATGCCTTGGGAGTTGAAAATGCCAAAATTGATCGGTATCAAATTGACTGGTGAATTAAATGGTTGGGTTTCCGCTAAAGATGTGATCTTGAAGGTTGCGGGTATTTTAACTGTAAAAGGTGGAACAGGAGCCATCGTCGAATACTTTGGCGACGGGGCAGAAAAGATGTCTTGTACCGGTAAAGGTACCATTGGCAATATGGGTGCTGAAATTGGAGCGACCACCTCTACTTTTGGTTATGATGCTTCTATGGGCCGCTACCTAAGAGCCACAGGAAGGGCTGAAGTTGCTGACATCTGCGATAGCGTTGCGGAACACCTCACTGGTGATGCGGAATGCTATGCTGACCCAGAAAAATATTTCGATCAAGTCATAGAGATCGACCTTTCCACTTTAGAGCCCCTTTTGAACGGACCTTTCACGCCTGACCGTGCGACACCCGTCTCTCAAATGGCGGCTGAAGCTAAAAAGAACGGCTGGCCAACTGAATTGGAATATTGCTTGATCGGTTCTTGTACGAATTCTTCTTATGAAGATATTTCTAGAGCTGCATCTATCGCCAAACAAGCGACGGAACTCGGCATCGAAGCGAAATCTCAATTGACGATCACGCCCGGTTCTGAGCAAGTACGATTTACCATCGAAAGGGATGGATTGATTGAAACATTGGAAGGTATGGGCGCTATGGTTTTCGCTAATGCTTGCGGCCCTTGTATCGGCCAATGGGCACGTTTTAGTGATCCGAAAAGCGCTCCTAAAAACAGTATCGTCCACTCTTTCAACCGTAACTTCTCCAAGCGTGCGGATGGAAGTCCTAATACACATGCCTTCGTTGCCTCTCCAGAATTAGTAACGGCTATTGCCCTTTCTGGAACTTTAGGCTTTAATCCGATCACGGATACCTTGACCACCAAAGATGGTAAAGAAGTGAAATTGGCTCCACCAACTGGATATGAATTGCCTCCTAAAGGTTTCGATGTGGGAGATGCCGGCTATGAAGCACCAGCAGAAGATGGCAGCAGCGTAGAAGTAAAAGTTGCTCCTACCTCCAATCGTCTTCAATTGTTGACGCCTTTCGTGCCGATCACCACGAATGATTTGACTGGCATGAGAGTATTATTGAAAGCAAAAGGAAAATGTACGACAGACCACATCTCTATGGCAGGGCCTTGGTTGAAGTACCGTGGACACTTGGAGAACATCTCTAACAACTGCTTCATTGGTGCAATCAATTATTACAATGAACAAGCGAACCATGTAATGAACTACGCTGAGGATCAGTACATGGCCGTACCAGATTCTGCTAGAGCTTATCAAAAAGCGGGTATCTCTACTGTTGTCTTCGGGGAAGAAAACTATGGAGAGGGTTCTTCTAGAGAACATGCTGCGATGGAGCCTCGTTTCTTAGGCGTCAAAGCCGTCATCGTGAAATCTTTCGCGCGTATCCACGAAACGAATTTGAAGAAGCAAGGCATGTTCGGCTTGACTTTTGTCAACCCTGCTGATTATGACTTGATTCGTCAAGACGATACGGTCAACTTGGTTGGTTATGATAGCATGGCTCCAGGTAAAAACTTGACTGTCGTATTGAATCACGCCGATGGCACATCTGATTCTTTCGAGGTCGCACATACATACAACCAAGCTCAAATTGATTGGGTCAAAGCGGGATCTGCTTTGAACAAAATCAGACAAGATGCTGGGGTAGCTTAATATTTATCTGATACTAAGACCACAAAACTAGTATATGATACGAACCAGCAAAATCATTTTAAGCCTTGCTTTATTAGGTGTCATGTCCTATCTACTATACCAAGTCTTTGTTACTGGTGATTTTGAAGGTTACTATACTAGGTTAATTAGCATATTTGCTTTCATTGCATTCATAGTCATTTATTCTATAAAGACTT
>JAHDDV010000118.1 GCA_020629205.1 Chitinophagales bacterium
CTAGGGTGTAAAGCAAAGACAGGTTTGAAAAGCCATTGAAGAAGCGATCCTGGATTAGATCACCGCGTTCATTCAAGGCGATCAATCCGCCGTTGAAGGTCAGCTGTGCTTGCATACGAGAAGAGAACTTGTACTGCCAACTCGCTGTAAGTCCAAAGTCGAAGAGATGGAGATTTTCGCTCTCATCAAAATCTTCAGTAGTCTCTGCAAAGATGTACTCCTCTCCTATCACGATGTCGCCTGTCCCCTTGAATTTTCCTTTGAACAGCAGAGCGAATCTAGGACCAAAACCTGTGCTAAGACGAGGGCTAAAATGATAGATCAGCTGCATGGGAAGATCGAGATAATGCAGCTTAATCTGGCCATCTACATCGGCGCTATAAGTGGCTGGTATCTGATATTCCAATCCCCCAATCTCTTCAGTCCAAAGAGTGTCTCTATCAAAAATTTGCTGTTGGAAATGGACGCCGGTCAAGCAGTATCTTGCTTCCATTTGGACGCTGAATTTAGGGGAAATGCCTTGGTATGCTACTAGTCCCAGACTTGGAGCAATGACTGGTTGAGCGGCGCTATTCTCCCTGAGTGGGCCTATCACTACCCCAATATTGACACCAGCAGAGGCTCCATAACTTAGCTGTGCGGAGAGCTCTTGAAATGCCAGGAGGCAAAAGATTACCAAGGTGAGAGGATGCCAAATCATTGGAAGATTTTGGCAAAAGATAGTGAATAATCCTGCCCAACAATACCTGAATTGTACAGCAGGTCAGCAAGCTTACCTTTTATGTCATTTGGTGATTTGTAGCAAGCCGCTTTGTGTATTGGACTTACCCTGAAGTTGATAAAGATATTGACCGGGAGGGAGAGAACGGAGATCGATGGAGGAGATATTGGCAGGTATCGGCATGGTCAAGACCAGTGCAGCCTCCGCATTGTACACCTGAATCACATCGAATAGCTGTGTTTCTCCTTTCATTTGAAAGTAGCCGGGACCGGGATTTGGAAAGAGTTGTACCTGGGAAGGCTCGCCGACAATTGACACATCTAGGCCCTCGTAAGAGAGGGACACATCGTCAATTAGCAGTGTACTATTGTCTCCAATTTCAAAGTTAAAGCCATAGGCCGAGGGCGTGAAAACGACGATGATGCTATCCGGGCTTTGTTCCGATCGATACTCGAATGGAAGATCGAACAGTTCGTAATTCGTCATTGTCTCGGTAACCGAAAGGCTCGCCTCCGCAATGGTATCCTTTTGACCTGTGTTGCTGTTATATCGGGTCAATTGTGCATAGATGGCACATTGGTCTCCGTCTTGCGGCAGGTACTTGTAATAGCCTTTGAAGCGCTTAGGCCTGCTGGTCCAGGGCCGGCCCAAACGCAGAGATTTGGTGAAGTCGGCCAGATTGGCTTCGAAGTAGCCGGAGGCCAAAACAGCGGCGACTGCGAGCGGTTGCGGATCGAGATCCCAATATTGGGAAACCAGTTTGACGGCATAGTTTCCAGTGTGTACATCGTCAGTTTCCTTGACTGTGGTGATAGGACCACCTCCCAGAAGGCTCAGTTGGTTGTTGCTTCCCCAAAAATCATTGCCCATAGGACCGATGGGTTCTTCATAGCCATTGATATCCTGCCATTGTTCGAAATCGCCACCTGGAATGTCTTGAGCAAAAGCATTCTGCTGGCAGATACCTGCAATTAGAAAAAGTAGTATTATTGGACGCATAGTGTTTCTTCAGTGATTAGCTTTCGTCTTCCCAGCCTTTGCAGCGATCCACTGCCTTTTGCCAACCTCCATAAAGCTTGTTTCGCATCTGCTCGTCCATATCTGGCTGAAAGGTTTTGTCTTTCTGCCAGTTTTGACTGATTTCATGCAATTGAAAGAATCCGGTCGTCAATCCAGCAAGATAGGCAGCCCCTAAAGCTGTTGTTTCGATAACTTTTGGACGATCTACCGGCACATTGAGGATGTCGGCCTGAAACTTCATCAGGAGGTCGTTGGCACATGCTCCGCCATCGACTCTCAAAGAATACAATCGAATACCCGAATCTGTTTCCATTGCGTCCAAAACATCCTTGGTTTGGTAAGCAAGCGACTCTAAAGTAGCTCTCACAAGATGCGCTTTGCTGGTACCACGAGTCAATCCAAAGATGGCTCCACGGGCGTACATATCCCAGTAGGGAGCACCAAGTCCGGCAAAAGCTGGTACTACGTATACACCTCCACTGTCTGGCACTTGTCCGGCAAAATATTCTGAGTCAGGAGCCATGTCAATGATTTTGATTTCATCGCGGAGCCATTGTACGGCGGCTCCAGCAATAAATACAGAACCTTCCAGGGCGTATTGTACCTGTCCTTCCAGTCCCCATGCAATGGTTGTCAGCAGTCCTGCTTTGGAGTGCACAGGGCTTGTGCCTGTGTTTAGCAACATAAAACAACCAGTGCCGTAGGTATTCTTTGCCATGCCCGGTTCAAAACAAGCCTGACCGAAGAGGGCTGCTTGTTGATCTCCGGCAACACCGCAGATGGGGATTTCGGTTCCGAATAGTTCTGGGTATGTGCTACCAAAATGTTTGCTGCTACTTTGCACTTCTGGTAACATGGAATGAGGAATATCTAGCTCTTTGAGCATCTTCTCATCCCACTTTAGCTCCAGAATATTGTAAAGCAATGTACGTGAGGCATTGCTATAGTCGGTTACGTGCATCCGGCCCCTGGTCATATTCCAGATTAGCCAGCAGTCAATGGTGCCAAAGAGTAGATTTCCCTCTTCGGCGAGCTGACGTGCACCCTCTACATTGTCCAGAATCCATTTGATTTTTGTGCCTGAGAAATAGGCATCAATCACCAGGCCTGTATTTTTACGCACATAGTCGGTCAATCCGCGCTTGCTCAGCTCATCGCAGATAGAGGCAGTACGCCGATCTTGCCAGACGATGGCATTGTGGATCGGTTTGCCTGTGGATTTGTTCCACACTACTGTTGTTTCTCTTTGATTGGTGATCCCGATGGCCGAAATCTCTTCCGCTTTTACACCATGTTCAGAGAGGACTTGCTGTGCGACACCCATCTGGGTACGAAGAATTTCCATGGGATCGTGCTCTACCCAACCTGGCTTGGGATAGATCTGTGTAAATTCTTGTTGGGAAACGCCAAGGATATTGGCTTGCTTGTCGAATAGGATCGCTCTCGAACTTGTGGTTCCCTGATCGAGAGATAGGACGTATTTCTTTTCCATGCTTAGTCTTTGTTAGGCCCACTGGGGGCGTGACTAAGGTAGAAAGTGTTGGTGAGAATCAGAAAGTTATTGAATAATTAGCCGCTGTTGAAAAGACGGATTATTGCAGGATCAGCTTTTTGACTACTTTATGTGTTTCCGTGGCTAGTTGCAGATAATAGATACCAGCACCATATTCTGTGAGGTCAAGCGTATTAGCAGAAGCATTTGCTATGCCTCGTTTAAGTTCCCGACCTGTGATGTCAAAGACGCTATAGTCCACTTCAACTCTTCCCAAACCATTGAGGTAAAAGATGCCTGGACCTGGATTTGGATACACCGACAGCAGTTCCCAGCTCAGCGATTCATTCGGGGTCGCCGAGCAGTCGTCTACATAAACAGTAACTTCTCCGCTGCTCACACAACCATCATTATCAGTGATTCGCACGGTGTAGGTGGTTGTTTCGACAGGATTAGCATTGGTATTACTGGTTCCAGGATTGGTGAGCCCTGTGGTGGGGCTCCATTCATAGCTGGCTGCTCCACCTACATAGAAGGCAGATAAGAAGGTCATGTCTCCTATGCAGATATTTTGCTCACCCATATTGATGATGGGGGCAACCATTTCCTGTACCTCTACCACAACATTTCGCTCAATTTGGCATCCATTGGCATCAGTTGCCAAGAGTGTATAGGTAGTTGTCATCGCAGGGCTTGCCATTGGATTCGCTCTCGTAGGGTCATCCAGTCCATCCGAAGGCGTCCACAGGTATTCACTTGCTCCTGTGGCCACGAGTTGTGTCGTCTTTCCATAGCAAATTTCGTTTTCTACGGCAAAGGCCTGCACATTCAATTCTTCCTCAGTGACCACTTTGGTAAGTGAAGCCTGGCAATCGTTGGCATCTGTCACTGTGACGGTATAAACACCAGCGGCAATATGACTCAACACAGGAACGGTACAGTTTCCTGGATCATTCCAGAGGTACTCAAAGGGGGGGTTTGCACCAAAAGCTTCTACAGCAATTTCTCCGTTGCTTTCTCCCTGACAAGAATTCCTGATTTCGGAAACAACCGTGATCATTTCAGGATCTTCGAGGATAAACTCTTTGAATTCCTGACATCCGGCAAGATTGGTGATGGTTACTTCATAGTAGCCCGAGTGCAATGAGGCTGCTACCGGACCTGAAATTTCGTTGGACCACTCATACTCGAGCGGACCAGCATTGAGTGATGAGATGAGAGAAATGGAGCCAGTTGATTCACCGTAGCAAGTCGGATTCACTCTTTCCACTCCCACAATCATTTGAGGCGGTTCTTGTACTTCAACAGTGTCAACTACAAAACACCCATCAGGATGTGTGACTGTAATCGTATAAAAGCCTGCTTCCAGATCGGTAGCAGTATGATAGGTCTCTCCATTACTCCATTCAAAAGTACAGCCACTAGTCATACATGGGCATGCAGGAGAGCTGAAGGTAGCATTTCCATCATCTCCACCAGGGCACGTGGCATTGTTTACATTGAATACATAAGGAATCACACAATCGTCCTCCTGGGTAAAGGCCAACTGCGATGACAGCATAAGAAATATGCCGAGCATCAATTGAACAAAGGGTTTAAATTTAAGGTCTCTCATCACAAGTCAAGCAATTCATGCATACATTCCCGCCTCCTTTCCTGACTAAATCAGTAGCAAAGGATATACCAATTCACGCAAGGTGAACATGGCACAGGATATTGTTTTCTAGCGCAATGGGGGCGAATCTAATCTCAACTGTCTTGGTAAAACTGCCTTAGAATGACCACTGAAACTGCTTTGTAGGTCATTTAAGGGATCAATCTAAGGCATTTTTGTAGCTAAAGCAAGCTATCTTTTTATTCTTCTACTCGATTACGATCTTTTTTAGTATTTGAGTGTCATCAATCTGTAGTTCAACGAAGTACATTCCTCCGGCTAAATCTCTAAGATCCAATCTTGCCGTCGCAGATCCAGCTTTGATCGTGCCATTGGCCAATTGTCGTCCAGCTAAGGAAACGATAGTCCAGCTCATATCGGACTTTTGTGCTTCAAACTCCAAATTAAGAAGTCCATTTCCTGGGTTTGGATACACCTCCAGACCGATCTGTTCTGCATTTTCGACGTTAACTCCCGAAATAGTCTCGATTACAACTGTAGCATTCACTGAACAGCCTGTATCGTCGGTGACTACTACTTCATATGTACCTCCTGGCAAATTGAATGCAGCATAGTCCGTCTGTTCTGCTGGATCGTTCCATACATAGACATAAGGTGGCACCCCACCTTGAGCGTTTAATGATGCTATGCCATCAGCAGCTCCTGCAACACTCTCATTTGCAGACACCTGTACAATTACATAGAGCGAATCAGGTTGCGTCAACTCGGTACTATATTCAATCATACAATCATTGGCATCCAGAAAGCCCACCGTGATTTCTCCTGCTTCCAGCAGAGAGAACGAGATATTGGCCGAAGAGGTTGGTCCGGAAATCTCCCCATCCTTAACCCATCGATATGGCGGCGTTCCGCCTGCCAGGACTGCATCCACACTCCCATCATTTGCTCCAAAGCAGGACAGATTTGACTCGTTGGTCAAGGCCGTAAATTCCTGTGGCTCCCCAACTTCGACCATTTCTTCCGTCAAACAGCTGTTTTCATCCATAACACCAACCATGTAAGTTCCTGCCGATAAATCCATAGCTACTTCACCGACTACTTCCTCCCCATCAATCAGGAAACTCAAAGCACCAGTTCCTCCAAGACCAGAAAGACCAATAGACCCACTGGCCTCTCCAAAGCAGAGTGCATCAAATGCATCTGCTGCGATGATCAAGGGCTCTGGGGCCTGCACATTTACAATCTGTGCTTCTCCTTCACAACCATTGGTATCTAGCACAGACACTGTGTACTCTCCAGGAGCCAAGTCTGTAGCGATGTCACCCTGAAACTGCTCACCATCAATCTGGTAGACAAAATTTCCATTACCACCGCTAGCGGTCAACTGAACAGATCCACCATCACCAGTACCACAAGGAGCATCTTCAACACTTGCTTCCAACTGTATAGGCAAGGCTTCAGGAATTTCAAAACTCACGATGTCTTCACATTCCTGATGAGTTACTGTCAGATCGTATATCCCAGGCATCAGACCGGAAACAGTCAGCGTCGTATCTTCATTTGGCCATTTGTAGCTATACAAAGCTGCATTAAAATTTGTATTTACTATAGACGCTGTTGCATCAGCATTTCCGACACAAGTCGGTGCGATTGCATTTACTTCAACGGGGGCTGGCTCATTTACTTTTGCTCTTGTCACCATCACGCAACCATCCTCGTGCGTCACAGTCACATAATGAATACCTGCATCGAGATTGTAAGCATGCTTGGTCGTATCGCCGTTTTCCCAGAGGTATTCACATGTGCTGGTCTGGCATGGGCAGCCGCTAGCTGTACAAATAGCCTCTCCGTTGCTATCCCCAATGCACATGAGACTGGTAGTTGAATTCAGGAAACCATATTCAGGTGAATCAAAGCAATCCCCTTTAGAGTTGCTGTAGACTGCATCGTAATCCTCACCAAGATAGCATCCCCATGCTACGGTAATACTCGAAGGAGCAAGCAAGCTCAACTTCTTGATACTTACCCCATCTGTGCTTCCGAAGCTGGAGCCATCCGTATTGTGTACATACACCATATCTAAGAACTGGTCATTATCCATATCTCCTACCCAAGGTGTAGAAAATATTACTGTACCATCGGTGGGGGCTAAAAAAGAGCTGGTGGTATTCGTAGTGAAATCTACCTGTATCATCTCGTGTACAAATGTTCCATCTTCCACTTGATTGATGATATATAGCACTTCATCTGTTCCATCAGAGTTTATATCTACTGCATTCGCAGTTCCAAACTGGGTAAGACCAGAATCTTCTGACCATTCGATTGCTCCTGTTGCGCCGTTGATCATGACATGACGGAAGGCACTAAATGATGGGGCTACTCCTACACCAAAAGTTGCAAAAATATCCGGCACATCATCTTCGGTAAAGTGCCCTAGAGTCGGAGAAGCTGAGGTTTCAGAACCTTCTACTCTAGTATCGAAAATGGTTTGATGACTACGGCCGTCTACTGCTATGACTCTTCCTCCAAAGGAGTTTACTACGATGTCATAGATATTGTCTCCTGTAAGATCGGCCAATGTGGGCGGAGCGATAAAACCCTTATCTTCATCCGATGCGAGCACAATTGCATCACTCAGATCTCCAGAGAGCACTTCCTGCATATTCGCGATGTACAGATTGCCACCGACCGTTTCACCACCAGTACCGAAAACAACAAAAGTTTCCCCATTTCTGTACGGCTGATATACCAGTGGAGACATGTATGATTCTCTTTCGTCCGGTACAGTTGCGGAAGCAAGCATGGTTCCAGTTGCAGAACTGATGATCATCAACTTGCCCGCTGGGCGATCCTCTTCGAAGCTAGCTGCCAGTTTGTCTCCCCCATTGATAACCAAAAGATCTGGAATTTGATCGTAATCCACATCACGAATCACTTGTGGGGTGTAGAACTGATAGATATCCGAATCACCAGGATCAGTAGTGTCGTTCTCTGGAAAAAACTCCCATACGATTTCTCCTGTAGCCCCATTGATGGCCATCAGGTTTGCATTTCTTCCACCCAGAAAAGCATCCGGGATTGTATCCCCTGTAATGTCCACAAACACTGCACTTGTGAATATTTGGTCATTGCTTTCTACTTTCCACAATTCTTCCCCATTGGCACCATCTATAGCCATAACACCATAGTCGCTGTAATTGAGAATAATGTCCCAATTTAGATCCACACTGGATTCAATCCCACCACCAATGACTATATCCAAAATACCATCCTGATTTAGGTCGGTCAGATGCGGTGATGAATATACATTGGCCGGCCCGGATTCATAGACCCAGTCCACTGATTGGGCCCGGCTATCAAGTGATAGGAAAACAAGACACAAAACGAATAATAGAGCTCTAATCATGGCTGCAAATTAATTTACTAATGAAGTCGATACCAATTGCAGGGATCAACGGTAAGCAGACACGTTGATGTCATGCTGTCCTACAAATTTACAGTATATGCAAGAGGCAGACCATAGAATCAACATTTTTCTAAGGTCGTTGTTGACACCTTTGGACATTATATGCGTAATTTATGCCGCTGATTAACAGTACAATTGAGCCGAATAAGCATAATCTTGTGCCTTTATGGAATTTCTTCCGAGATTTGACAATCAAGTAGCTTTGCAGAGGGGATTTAGCCGCCAAAAAAGCCAAATCGATGTTTACCTTTTTGGCCAAAAGCGGTTATAAGAGTAGAAGTATATTCAAGCGAAAGCCTTTTACGTGAGAGAAAGCAACGATAAATTATCCACACCAATCGAATATCTCAAGGGTGTTGGGCCAGCAAAGGCTGGGCTACTGAACAAGGATTTAGGCATCTTTACCTTTGAGGATCTATTGCAGCACTACCCGTTCCGCTACGTAGATAAGACAAAAGTCTATCAGATATCTGAGATTCAAGAAAATATGCCTTTTGCCCAGTTTAAAGGCAAATTGACCAGTTTGCGCCTCATGGGACAGCAGCGATCAAAGCGGCTCGTTGCACGCGTGTATGATGGCACAGGAAGCATCGAATTGATTTGGTTCAAGGGAGTTTCGATGTTGCAGAAGATTCTCGATTTGAATCAAGAGTATTTGGTTTATGGAAAACCTTCCGTTTACAACGGTAAAGTGAACATCCCACATCCAGAGATGGAATTGCTAGAAGGAGGAAAGCCACAAGGAAACAAACTCGAAGGTGTCTACAGCACCACTGAGAAATTGAAATCCCGAGGCCTGGACAGCAAAGGCCTGCACAAACTTATGCAGATGCTTTTCACCAAAGTGGGTCGCGAAGATTTACCGGAATACCTACCTGCAAAGCTCAAGCAAGAGTTTCGTCTTCCGGATCGCTATGATGCGATGAAAGAGGTCCATCATCCCACAACGGTTGAAAAAGCTAATGCAGCCAGACTGCGCATCAAGTTTGACGAGTTACTCTTTATTCAACTAAGTCTACTCAGCCGGAAAGTCAACCGAATTCAGAAGGTCAAAGGTATCATCTTTGAAAATCTCGGCGAACACTTTCACAACTACTTCGACAATTTTCTCGGCTTTGAACTGACTGGCGCACAGAAGCGGGTGCTCAGAGAAATTCGTCGTGATACTCGATACGGAGGGCAAATGAATCGACTCTTGCAAGGAGACGTTGGCAGCGGAAAGACGGTGGTCGCTTTAATGACCATGCTGATGTCAGTGGACAATGGCTTGCAAGCCTGCATGATGGCACCTACGGAGATTTTAGCTCAACAGCATTACAAAGGACTAAGCGAAGAGCTACAAGACATGGAAGTAGAGGTGGCCTTGTTAACTGGTTCGATCAAAGGCAAGAAACGAAGAGAAATCCTCGAACGATTGCTGGCTGGAGAAATCGACATCCTCATTGGTACCCATGCGCTCATTGAGGATACGGTCAAATTCAAAAAGTTAGGAATTGCCGTGATCGATGAACAGCACCGCTTTGGCGTAGCCCAAAGAGCAAGATTGTGGGCAAAAAATGAAGACTTCCCTCCACATGTATTGGTGATGACTGCCACCCCAATCCCTCGCACACTCGCAATGACCCTTTATGGAGATTTAGATGTTTCTGTCATTGACGAGTTGCCTCCTGGACGAAAGTCTATACAGACAATGCACCTCAAGGATAAGGATCGACTACGCATTTTCAAATTCATGAAGGAGCAAATTCAGTTGGGTCGACAAGTCTATGTAGTATATCCTCTGATCAAAGAGTCGGAAACGATGGACTACAAAGACCTTATGGATGGCTTCGACAGTATTACTAGAGCCTTTCCTCTGCCCGACTATGCAGTAAGCGTAGTACATGGACAAATGAAACCAGCCGACAAGGAGTATGAGATGCAACGTTTCGTAAAAGGAGAGACTCAAATCATGGTTGCCACCACCGTCATTGAAGTAGGTGTAAATGTTCCCAATGCATCCGTCATGATCATTGAAAGCTCAGAGCGTTTTGGATTATCGCAGCTTCATCAGCTCAGAGGACGGGTAGGTAGAGGAGCTGATCAATCCTACTGTCTCCTGGTAACTGGAGAAAAATTGAGCAATGACGGCCGCAAGCGTCTTCGGGCCATGGTGGATACCAATGATGGCTTCAAAATTGCGGAACTGGATTTGCAGCTACGAGGTCCGGGAATACTGTCGGGCACGCAGCAATCAGGAATGGAAAAGCTGAAAATGGCCAGCCTGACGGAGGATACCAGACTACTGGCACGGGTACGAACCGCTGTAGAGGATATCTTTGAAGAGGATCCAAATCTCGGCAAGCCCGAACACGAAAAACTTAGACAGGAATTGGTTCTTTACAATAAACACAACAATCGAAACTGGAGTAGAATCTCCTAAGTCTTGATTTCTAAATAGCAAAGCAATCCCATGAAAATAGCATTGGCACAATTGAACTACCTCATTGGTGGATTTGAATGGAACTTTGAAAAAATTAAGAAGGCCGTAGAAACGGCCAAAACACAAGGAGCCGATATTGTTGTGTTTGGAGAATTAGCTGTTTGTGGGTATCCTCCTAGAGATTTTCTGGAATTTGGCGACTTTATCGAGCGCTGCCATGCCGTCTTGGATCAAATCAAGGAAATCAGTGATGGCATCGGAATCGTCGTTGGTTGCCCAACCGTAAATCCTGTCCCAGAAGGAAAGGACCTGTACAATTCGGCCTACTTCATCGCCGATGGAGAAATAAAACACGTACAGCACAAAACCCTCTTGCCAACCTACGATATCTTCGACGAGTACCGTTATTTCGAAATCAACACCAGCTTCGAAGTATTGGAATACAAAGGCAAAAGAATTGCACTGACCGTCTGTGAGGACATATGGGATATCGCCAACAACAATCCCCTCTACAGGGTCATCCCGATGGATGAGATGATGAAACATAAGCCAGACATGATGCTGAATATTTCGGCATCGCCTTTCGATTATTCTCACGCGAAGGATCGTCTGGCCATCGTCAAAGCCAATGCGGAACGTTACGGAGTGCCCATCTTCTATACCAATCACGTAGGTTCACAAACCGAAGTCATTTTTGATGGAGGCTCCATTGCGATGGCCGCTAATGGGCAACTTCATGCAGAACTGCCCTACTTCGAAGAATGTGTGCAGACCTTTGATACTGAGGAGATGGCAAAGCAGTCGGAGCCAGCAAAGGGCCAGCCCAAAGACAAGATCAAGCTCATCAATGATGCATTGGTGACGGGCGTTCGCGATTACTTCGGTAAACTGGGCTTTAAGCGGGCTATTCTCGGTCTCTCCGGTGGTATTGATTCTGCTGTGACGCTCTATCTGGCGGCCGAAGCATTGGGAGCTGAAAATGTCAGAGCCATTCTAATGCCCTCGCAGTACTCCTCCGATCACTCGGTAAACGACTCAGTCATACTATCCGAAAATCTCGGTTGCCCATACGATACCATTCCGATTGAATCCGTCTTTCATGCCTATGTGGATGTCTTGAAGCCCTATTTCGAAGGCAAAGGCTTCAATGTAACCGAAGAGAATATTCAGGCTAGAATCCGCGGTAATTACCTCATGGCGCTCTCCAATAAGCTTGGCTATATCGTATTGAACACCTCCAACAAGAGTGAAGCAGCCGTAGGCTACGGTACCCTGTACGGCGATATGTGTGGTGGGCTTTCCGTCATCGGCGATGTCTACAAAATGGATGTCTATGCCTTAGCCAGATATGCCAATCGAAACGGAGAAGTCATTCCAGAAAACATCATTACCAAAGCCCCTTCGGCAGAGCTACGGCCTGATCAGAAAGACAGCGATTCCCTTCCGGATTACGCAATCCTGGACGAGATTCTATACCAATACATTGAGAAGCGCAAAGGGCCAAGAGAACTCATAGATATGGGACATGATCCCGCCTTGGTAAAACGTATCCTACGTCTGGTAAACATGAGTGAGTACAAGCGTTACCAGACCCCTCCGATGCTTCGCGTTTCTTCCAAAGCATTCGGTATGGGCAGACGTCTCCCCATTGTAGGGAAGTACTTGTCCTGAGATTATGAAATTCGGAACTTGGATTTTTAGAAGAAGATCCCAACACGCAGCCCCAGATAAGAGAAAGTCGACTTGTCATCAGACACATCCTTGCTCAGCAAAGTGGTAAAGCCATTGTTGAAATACAATCCTCCAAAGGCTCTGGTATTGGGTGCAAGGGAATATTCCACTCCACCACCAAGGGTAAAACCAAGCCCGATCGGACGAGTAAGTTCGCTTGCACTTTTCGATTCAATGTCGGTAAGTGAACCGTCAACAAAGTCAATGTCATAACGCGTTCGAATCAAGATTCCGGGCGTCAATCCCAACTGTCCAAAGTAGGTCATATGCCCAAACTCATTGGTCTTGACTTTCAGGGTTAGCGGGATTTCAAGGTACTGCAAGCGCAACTTTGTTGTTGCCAACTTATTATTATCTGGATCAAAAGCATCGTAATTGGTCCCTCCATGCACAACAATAAAGCCAGAAGAGAACGCATATCTAGGCGCAAAAAAGTAATCCGCTATCAATCCGTATCCAAAGCCGATCTTAGCTTTGGTATCCAATTGTGTATCATCTGAGCGCACCCAGGAAAGGGCAGGCATTATTCCAAAACCAAGGTCCAAATCACCTTTTTCGCCCTGAGCCATCAGGTCAACATTCAACAATAAGATGGCCAATAAGATCCCCAGAAATTTTTTCATAATTTTGACGTTTCTACCTTGCGACTGATTATTATAGCGTCCAGTTTCCAGATTCGGAAAGCCAAACAAATCAAACAAATGTTTCCCAATATAAGAAGTTATCGGAGGTTTTGGCCGCTCTTCATCATGGCGATCGGCCTCTTCCTGACCTATGCTTGCAATAGTGGGCGCAGCAAAAGTAAGCCAGATATTTCAAATATTCAGCTTCAGCTGCCGATTGAACGTTTTGAAGTCGATTTATTTCAGGCAGATAGCAACAATTACGCTCAACATTTTGATCAACTGAAGCAAAAATATGGCGACTTTTACGATGTATTCGCAGAAGAATTGATGGCTTTCGGCTCCACAAAGGATCCAAATCAAGCCTATCGCAAGGATCTTTTAGGCTTCATAAGCAATAAAGACATCAAGGCCCTCAAGGATAGCGTAATGCAGGCCTTCCCTGACCTAAGCCAAGAGAAAGCAGCACTGGAAGAAGCATTCAAATATTACAAACACTACTATCCAAATTCAAGCCCGCCCAAGATCATTAGTCATATCTCAGCTTTCGGCCCCTCGGCCATTACTTTCGATACCACACTGGTTGGCCTCAATCTCGATAGCTTTCTGGGGGCTGATTTCACCTTCTATGCCTCCACCAATACGCCGCAGTATATCTTACGAAAATTTGAGCGCGAATACATCCCTACAAATGTGATGAAGGTCTTCGCGACAAGCCATTACGAGCCCGATCTTCGCTACAAAAAGCTCGTCGATCAAATGCTCTACCATGGCAAGTTGCTTTATTTTCTCGATCAAATGCTACCCGATACACCTGATCAATATATAAGTGGCTATTCCAAGGAGCATCTCGAATGGTTGCAAAACAATGAAGCAGAAATCTGGGCCTTTTTAATCGCACATGAGTTGCTCTACGAATCAGATCTCAAGAAGATTGGAAAGTTGGTTTCCGAAGGCCCTACCACACCGGGTATGCCCTCTTCCTCTCCCGGCAATGTAGGCTCCTGGGTCGGCTGGAAAATGGTCGAGAAATTTATGGATGAAAACCCAGAAGTAACGTTGCCAGAACTTATGGAAATGAAAGACGGCCAGCAGGTCCTCCGGCAGTCAAAGTACAAACCAGGCCGCTCCGGAATTTTTGTTGGAGCTTAGAAGCGCATTGCTTTGCCTGAGCTCTGGGGCCTCTTTCGTCATCCGTAATCAGTAGTCAATCATCTGTAGTCAATCATCTTTTTGGAGCCAGGCAGCATAAGGTCGTCGCAGCTGTATCCCCGTGCTCCACTAATACTCGGCACCCAGCTAGCTGCTACAGCTCAGCCACTAGTG
>JAHDDV010000119.1:0-5528 GCA_020629205.1 Chitinophagales bacterium
AAGAAAGGAAAGGGCTAAGGTGAAATATTTAAATTAACTATCAACCAAGTATCACGTTGCAACGAGTAAAGGACGGTGATGCATAGCCCTGATAGAAGTGGAAATGCTGGTGCTATACAGCGTCTGAGTCGCTGTGCTGGAGCTGGCTCGTAGCGCAGGCGGAGAGACAGATACAGTGCAGCAGCGAAGTCGCTGGATAGTGCCAGCATTGCAACGGATAGCAGGCAGCAGCTGCCACGACCGAATGCAGCTTGGCTCCTAATAATAAAAGTTATTCCTAGTGTACATGTACAAGGACTACTTGCAAATCTTGGTCAATTCTCGGGTATGGAAGTGGTGAATCGGATTACCAAACGAGGGCGCTGGCACCGAGGATGGCAGCGTTTTGTTCGGATAATTCGGAGGCAAGCACTTTGACTTTGTTTTTGAAGACTTTCATGACACGTTGATTGAGTTCGCCCTCGATATGTGGGTATAGGAAGTCCCAGGCTTTAGTAATTCCGCCGAAGAGGAAGATGGCTTCGGGGCTGAGATAGGAGACGATTTCTGCCATTTTGATGCCCAGAGATCGACCGGTGTTTTTGAATATTTCTATGGCTAGTTGATCTCCTTCTTTGGCGGCATAATGAATATGTTTGACACTCAATTCTTTGCTGTCAATGCTCGCCAGTTTGGTTTGGCCATCGTAGTTATCGATCATTTCTCTGGCTGTATGTAGTATGCCGATCGATGATACATAGGCTTCGAAGCAGCCTTTGTTTCCACAGTTACACTGGCGGCCGTCGAGGATGAAAGAGCTGTGTCCGATCTCTCCGGCAAAGCCATCATGTCCGTAGATGAGTTGACCGTTTGCGATGATGCCGGAGCCTAATCCGGTGCCCAAAGTTAGCATTACAAAGTCTTTCATTTTCTTTGCGCCTCCAAACTTCATTTCGCCCAAAGCTGCGGCATTGGCATCGTTGGTGACAATGATGGGAAGATCATAATGCTTTTGCATTTCCTGCTTGATGCTGTGAATATCTTTCCAGGGCAAATTGGGCGCGTACTCAATGGTACCCGTATGAAAATTGCCATTGGGGGCTCCAAAGCCGAGGCCGATCAATTCCAGCGGGCTTGTATAGTTCTTCAACAGAGAATCGATGCTTTCATGGATGGCCTCCATGTATTGGGCAAAGTTCTGATCGGCAAACTGAGCCGTCTTTAGCTTGTCGCTGGTGAGTGTGTTTCCTTGACGATCAACAAGACCAAATTTGGTATTGGTCCCACCGATGTCAATTCCTGCTGCAACTTTAATAGGCATATTACTGTATGATAATTTCGTCTACGAATAACCAGGCATGACCTCCGGCGGCTTCATGCCAGTCGGGACAAGTTCCGATATTTTTTGCTACTACTTTAATATAGCGAGCCTGCTGTGGATCTGTTTCCACTGCAAATGACTTGATTGATTTCCCTCTTTGCCGGGCGGGAGTGTCATTGACGTTTTGTTCCAGCTTCTTGTACTCTTGTCCGTCCACTGAAGTGTAATAGGTGACTTCTGTAGGAAAGAATATCCATGAATTATTGTATTGGTAGTAGCTGGATTCGATTTTGCTAATGTTCTGCAAGCTACCAAGATCAATCGTGCAATCGAGGTCATGAAGCTGGTACCCTTGCCAATTGCCGTCGCGAAAGTCGAGACTTCCTCTGAGTCCATTGGTGAGTGCGGTGGCACCCCCTCCGGTATAAGATTCGGAGTACTTTTTTTGTATGATTGGGATTTTGGCGTTTGCCAGGTGCTTGTCAAATCGTAGACTTGCTGGCTCGCCATAGTTTTTGCTGTCTTTTTTAGCTTGGGCCACAATTTCTGCACTCTTGTTGAGGAGGAGAGGATCAGTGAATTTGATTGGCTCTTGACTCTCTGCAAGTTGGTATAGGATTTCGACATCCTGACCGCCGGGAATCAAGTCCAATTTCAGTTGACCGTCGTTCTGCATTTTTGCATCAAAACGGACTGGTAAGGTCTCGAATCCATAGTCTACCTCCATAGCGTCCAACTGTTTGTAATGGTGTTGAACCCGGAAATAGAAGTCATTGTAATTTCGGTATTTTTCTGGAGTCCAGAGCACTTCAGACATAGCAAGAATTCTAGGGAATACCTTGGAGTCGACTTTTTCCTGTGGCGCTCTCTCTGTCCACATATTGCATTCTCCACCTAATATCATCAGAGAATTTCTTCCGGTGATTCCTTCTGGAATGGGCTTGAAAGAGTAGACTTTTTGCAGATCAATTGCTTTGACATCGTAGTCAAAATAGGCGTGGCTGGTAGGGGACACAATGGCCTGGTGTCCTGCTTCGATGGCCTTGCGTGCGCCATCCATACCGCGCCATGATTGCACGATTGCGCCATCCGGAAGATCGCCATCCAGAATCTCGTCCCAGCCTATGATGGTACGACCATTGGCCAGAAGGTGATCGGCTACACGGCGAAGAAAGTAGGCTTGCAGCTCATGCTCATCTTTTAGTCCTTCATTCTTGATTCGCGCCTGACATTTATCGCAATGCTCCCATCGGTATTTGGGTACTTCATCAGCACCGAGATGTATCCATGGGGAGGGAAATAGCTCCATCACTTCATCCAGCACCTTGAACAGAAATTCAAAAGTTTGCTCATTTCCTGCGCAGTAGATTTCTCTAAAGACGCCCCATTCTGTTTCCACTTTGAAGGGGCCACCAGTGCAGGAATACTCCGGGTAAGCAGCAAGAGCAGCTTGTGAGTGCCCAGGCATTTCAATTTCCGGAACCACATTGATATGTCTTTCATCGGCATAGGCCACGATTTCCCTGATGTCTTCTTTGGTATAGAAACCTCCATAAGGCTTGCCGTTTTCGCCTTCTCTCCACGCCCCTATTTCTGTCAGTTTGGGGTATTGGTCGATGGCAATTCTCCAGCCTTGATCTTCGGTGATATGCCAGTGCAAGGTGTTCATTTTGTGGAATGCCAACAGATCGATATAGCGCTTGACAAAATCCTTGTCCATGAAATGACGGCTGCAATCGAGCAGCATGCCTCGCCAGGAAAAGCGCGGGGCATCGGTAATGCTGACGGCGGGCATTTCCCATTCATCGGGCATGTTGCCATCTTGTAGATTGAAAGCGGGTGGCATCAATTGACGCAGACTTTGAACTGCATAGAACAATCCTGCTCCTTGATTTGCGGAGAGCTTGGCGTAGGTGTGGGCAGAGAATAGCTTATATGCCTCGGGCTTGTTGTCTTTGATGTCTTCTATATTGAAATAGATGCCATTCTTTCTGCCTGCGGGTTCGGTGTTTTCAGAAATCAAAAGGGTTTTGCCTGTCGCTTTTTTGTATAGGTCATTGAACAGCTCAGCAGCGGGCTTTGCCTCTGGACTATTGTAGTAGATGGCTAGCTCCGGATGGATTTTGAAGGAGCCGGGGTTTTGAATTAAAAGCGCAGGCTTTGGAATGATGCTCACATTTCCTTCCAGAGAGATGTCTTTGCGCAGCGATATCTGGGCTATCTCGGCATCGGCTTTTGCAGAAGCTTGGTTTTGCTGTGTGGCTTCAGGAATTTGCTTTTTCCCACAAGCGAAAAGCAGGCTCAGGAGAAGCAAGGGTACGAGTCTATGCATTTCAGGCGCTTTGATTTGAGCTCCAAAGTTACGCATAGCTTAGTCGATTTCCACCTCATCGAGAAATATCCATGCTTTGCCTCCAGCTCCCTTGTGCCATTGAGGGCAAAGGCCGATATTTTTGGCTACAACTTTGATGTATCTGGCTTCGAAATCGCCTTCTACTTTGAACTCCTGAATAATTGATCCTTCTTCTCTGTGGTCGACCTGATTGTCTGCCAAACCAGCATGTTGGTACATTTCTCCGTCATTGGAGACACTATAGCTAACTGATGTCGGCATGAAAATCCAGGAATTGTTGTCTTGAAGTGCTCCAGTCGAGATATGCTTGAACTGCTCCACTTGTCCTAGATCGATGATGACTTCGCAATTTACTTCATGGTATCCTTGCCATGCTCCCGTGCGAAAGTCTGCAGCACCTTTATCATAGTCGATTAAAGCCTTGTCGCCTCCTGCTGCGTATTGATTTGCATATGGATTTAGGATTTCGATTTTTCTATTCTTCGGAATCCTCTTGAATTCAGCGGTGATGGTTTGACTGCTTGGTAGACCAGGTACGAAAGTAAATGCTTTTAGAGTGGTGTGTTGCTTGATGCTAAACGGCTCGCTGTATTCCAATGAGTTTTCGTTGGGTTCCGTGCCGTCGAGCGTATAGAAGATTTTGGCTCTGCTTTGTGGTGTTGCTAAGGCTACTTCTGTGTGATCGAAGAAGGTGTGCTCTCCAGATTTGACATATGGCAGCAAGGCTTTTTTGGGAAGTGGTACAGAGCTTTCAGGAATGTTTTGTCTTTCGCTTCCCCAGTCTTTGTTGGCTTCAGGAGACATAATCAACTGCAAGCTGCCACCTTGCGTAATATCACTGTGTTTGATGTAGCAGTTGTCATAATTCCGGTCTTTGAGCACAGCTGATTGGATGTACTTGTTTTCGGGGGAGTTGTTGATGGCTTTGATGCTGAAAGTCTTGCCATTTTCGAGATTGATTTTGACTTCATCGAAGATGGGTGAGCTAATGACATAGGTCGGGTCTCCGGGATTTACCTGGTACAATCCCATTGCCGAAAGGACATACCAGGCAGACATTTGACCGCAATCTTCATTGCCTGAAAGTCCATCTGGCTGGTCGGTATATAATTCCTCCATGATCTGTCTGCTCATTGCTTGTGCCTTCCACGGCTGACCCAAATAATTGTACAGGTAGGCCATGTGATGTGAAGGTTCGTTACCATGGGCATACTGGCCGATGAGCCCAGTGATATCGACTTGATGTCGACCGCTTGTTTTTGAGTCTGTGCTGAATAGCTCATCAAGGCGACTGGCGAGTGCTTGTCGACTGCCAAAAAGATCGATCAATCCATTGATGTCGTGTGGCACGAAGAGGCTGTACTGCCAGGCATTTGCTTCGGTGAAGTGAAAGTTAACTTCTTCAGGTGCAAATGGCTCGACGAAGCTGTTATTATTTTTTGCTCTAAAGAACTTTGTCTCTGGGTCGAAGAGGTTCTTGTAAGATTGTGCTCGTAGTGCATAATCCTTGTAGATGTCTCTTTTGCCCATTTCGCGTGCAAGTTCCGAAATACACCAATCGTCATAGGCATATTCCAATGTCTTGGAAACCGACTCAGCTTCTTTATCTGAAGGAATAAAGCCTAGTTTTTTGTAGGAGGCCAGCCCAAGGTGGTCTAGTTCAGCACTATGTTGCATGGCTTCCAAGGCTAGTTCAGCGTCGAAGCCGCGGATGTCTTTCATAAAGGCATCTGTAATGACCGAAACAGAATGATAGCCGATCATACAGCCGGTATAGTTTGCAGCCAGCTCCCAGACCGGCAATTGTCCTCCTTCCTGATATTGATGTAGGAAGGTCTTGATGAAATCTTCTGTTCGCTCCTGCTCGATGATGGT
>JAHDDV010000119.1:5628-14413 GCA_020629205.1 Chitinophagales bacterium
CCTGGCTCTCCATCAGCTCCATTGTTCAGCTGTCGATTGTTGATTGTGGGCATGAACAGGATATCTCCGTAATCAGATACACCAGTGCCACTCAAGTGGGTATGGCTAAATCCGTAGACTACATCATCGGTGTAGTGATATCCACCGCAGCCATCCCAGCCGCTGAGTCGGGTGTCGGGACTCAGTTGCACCATGCCGAATGGCGTAGTTGGTCCGGGAAAAGTGTGGCCGTGACCGCCTGTACCGATGAACGGATTGACAAACTTGTGGTATTGAGTCTGTGCAATAATGGATGGCTGCACAGATAGGAGTAGGATCGCAATCAGCAGCACTGCTTGCACGAGAAGGAGCTTTTTCATGATAGTGTTGTTCTGGACCTCATTCTCTGTCCAGTTCGCGTATTACTTCATTGATGGATCTTGTTTTGAGGCCGTTCTTAAATTTACGAATATCCACAGGCTCCGTGGGGATAAATGTTACATTCTTAGTTGTACCGGGCAATAGATCGAAGTAATTATCGTCGAAATGACCATCGATTTCCGATTGAAGCTGCAGCGTTTTTACCAATTCTGTGCTGCTTAAGCTCAAGACAAAGTTGCCATCGGATTCCTTCAATTCGGAGGTGAATTTTCCAGGACCCAATTGAAGGTTTTTTGAAGGCTCGAAATAGTAGTAGTTAGTCACTATCGTTTGACCGGATTGCTGCCATTCGAGTAGAACCATGCACTCAGTTCTTGCCTGCTTTTGTAGCAAGACATTCGTTTCAATTTCCAGGAAGCAGTCATTAGATAGTTCGTCTATAGACGCCGGCTTTTCGAAGCTGTCAAGTTCTTTGCCGGCGAAGTCGATCAGGCTTACTTTTAATGTGCCTTTTGCCGGCTTGGGCAAATCTGAGTTGATCTTGACCTTGAACCAGTCTCCTTCTTCGTATGGTAGTATGACAATCGGCTGAAAGGCTCGTTTGGCATAGTAGTGAAGTGCTTTCCATTCTCCAAAGTAGTCAATGCCGGACCAGGAAATTGCTGGCCAGCAATCGTTGAGTTGCCAGTAGAGTGTACCCATGCAGTGGGGTTTGGCAGCTCGATGACTTTCGAAGGCAATTTTCAATCCTTCGGCCTGTGTCACCTGACTGAAAAAGAGGAAATCGGAAAAGCTCTCTGGTCGGGGAAGAAGGTCTTCCATGAACTCGTAAATCAGGCCATTGCCTTTGTAGCTTTTTTGTCGATGTTTCATAACAGGTGAATCCAGGGACCAATCTGAGGCCGTGCTAAATTTCTTGACTGTTTTCAAGGAAGGAAAGGATTGGAACCCATATTCAGACATAAATCGACCTATGTAGTTATGGTAGCCTTCGAAATGATCGGTACCGTGCCACACGCCCCAATAATGCATACTGTGATGATTGAAGTTTTCAAGAGTTCCCCAATTGCTTAAGGGAGATGTGCTTACATACTTTGCCCCTTGATGTAGTCTCAAGACTTCGTAGGGAATCATTTGATGGAAGATTGTCTGATAGTTGTTCCAGATTTCTGCGGAATCGCTTTTAGAATACTCGTGTTCTTGTTGCCATCCCCAATTGTGCCAGGCAACGGCCATTTCATTGTTGCCGCACCAAAGTGCAATGCAAGGATGGTTTCTCAAGCGTTTGATATTGTACTTCACTTCTTCACCGACATTATCAAGAAATGCATCGTCTCCAGGGTACATGCTGCAGGCAAACATGAAATCTTGCCAAACCAACAAACCTTTTCGGTCGCAGATACTGTAGAAAAGGTCGTCTTCATAAATGCCTCCTCCCCAGACTCTTAGCATGTTCATATGCGCTTCGGCTGCTGCGGAAAGCAAGTCTTCGTACCGAGCACTGTCGACTCTTGCCAATAAGTTATCTGATGGTATGTAGTTGGCCCCTTTCATGAAGACAGGCACACCATTGAGCTTGAAAAAGTAGGAAGTTCCTATACTGTCTTGTTCTTGGATCAACTCGATGGTGCGTAATCCAATTTCGGTGACCTGTTTGTCGAGTATTCTTTTGTCCAATGAGGATATTCTGGTTTCTAGCTTGTACAAGTGCGGCTCTCCTAGTCCATTGCACCACCATAGCTTGGGTTCTAAAATCTGCAGCTCCTCTTCCACCACTCCCGTGACACTTGGTCTGACTTCTCGATTTATGAGGGCCTGTCCTGTCTCCATATCGCGGATCAAGAGTTGATAGACTTGATTGGCTTCGCCTTCGATCACGATTTTGGCTTTGACCAGTGCTTTCTCTTCTGCAATCTGCAGCGTAGTAAAGTGGCAATCCAGAATTCTTGACTCGTTCCAAGATATGATTTCGACAGGTCTCCATATGCCAGTTGTGACTACTCTGGGCCCCCAATCCCAGCCGAATTGAAAGGGGGCTTTACGAGTGTATACACTTAGCTTTTCGTCCTGAGCATCATTTCCAGCTGGCAAGCTATACTCCTTGGATTCTCGTTTTGCACGGCCCATCTTCATGGCAGAGTGGAGGTGAATTCTTAGTAAGTTTTTTCCGGGCTTTATATAGGGTTTTATATCCACTGTCCATGCTCGGAACATATTGTCAGCCTGGAGAATAAGCTTGTCATTTAGATAGACATCAGCGTAGGTGTCTAAGCCTTTGAATAAAATCTCGATATGCTCTTTCCCATATAGCTCATCATCAACTTGAAAGTAGTTTTGGAAAAGCCAATCCTCCTCTTCGATCCATTGAATTTTCTCCTCATTCTTTTGGAAAAAAGGATCTTCGATCAGTCCTGCATTCAGTAAGTTCAATTGTACAGAACCGGGAACAGTAGCTGGAGTCCAAATCCCTTGTTTGGAAGGCCTAAATTCCCATTCCTGATCTAGTTCAAAGCCCTGGACGTCTTGTAATTTGACTTGTGCCGCTAAAGGCCGGCAGAAGTGGGAGAGTAATAAAATTGAGCTTAGGATGATGGGGTAGATTTGTTTCACGGGTTTATCAGTTTCTTGATCTTTTGCACATATGATGTATTGGTTTGAAAGTAGTCATTTTTCGGCACAGTCCCAGAGAAGTCAACAGGGCTTTCCTGGTCAAGCCAAGAGCTTTCGATCCTGGTTTTGGCAGATAGATGTATTTGTCTGATTCCAAGCTCCACAAAGCTCTCAATATTGCTTTCGTTGATTCCTGAGCCTGGCATAATATCGAGGGAATTGCCTGCCTGTTGTATCAATGCGCTTATAAGCTCAATGCCTTCAATTGCGGTTCTTCGCTGACCGGAGGTTAGGACCAGGTCTGTCTCTAAATCGATTAGCTGCTTTATAGCAAGTAGTGGATCGGTACACAGATCAAAGGCTCGATGGAAAGTGAATTGTAGTTCTCCAGCTGCCTCTTTGAATTTGGCACAAGCTTCCAGATCAAGGCCACCGTCGGGAAGTAGGGCACCTACGACAACTCCATTTACTCCCCATTTTCGACAGAGTTGAATCTCTGAACAAATCGTTTCGACTTCTAGCTTATCATAGCAAAAGTCTCCGGTACGAGGTCGAATCAGGACATTGATAGGAATGTTCATCTTATCCAGACAAGTCTTGATACTGGCTGCACTGGGAGTGGTGCCACCGCATTCCAGGTTAGCGCAGAGTTCTATCCGATCAGCGCCGCCAGCTTCCGCGTTAATTGCAGAACCGACAGAATTTGCACAAATTTCCAAAAGCACCGTTTCTTTCATATATAGCTTTGTCTTTATCCAAGGCGTTGCTCCAATTCTTGCAGTCTGGTCTTCAACCATCCACGGTTTGAGATGCTTTTCTCATCTTCAATTTGCTGCTTCAAGCGTTGTAATTCTGCCCGACTTCTGGTTTTGCTTTGAAAGTCCCATCTCGTTTTTAGGTGAAAACAAAGTTGTGTGTACCTGAAGAGGTTGTGGTACCGGTCGTACTTTGGTTTTGCAATGAGTTTATTTCTTCGAAGAAACTTTTGAAAAGCAGCAAAGTGACTTCGAAATGATTCTTCCTCCTCCAGTTGATAATAGATTCTCAGAAGCAGCGATTTTGCATCCAGTGTATAGACAATATCAGTGTACTCTACTTCATTGAGCAGAGCAAGGGCAAGGTCGTATTGTTGGCTCTCATAGTAGAAGGAGGAAAGGCAGAAATTGAAAGCATTGTCTGCCACTGCGGGCAGGAGCATTTCTTTATATTCATAGATGAAGTTTTTGGTCCAATCAAACTGTCTTAAACGCAGGCCGATGCTGACCGCATTCTTGTATAGACCTTCATATAGCAATCCCTGATCCAGAAGTATTTGTTTGTCCATGAATTCCTGAATCAAAAGAAATGTCTCTTGCAGAAATGCCTGACTTCCCTTGTTGACTTGCCGCAAGCAGTAATTGTACTTATACAGGTAGATGTTTCTAAGTTCTTCTCTGGGGAATTGATGACCAAAATTGTTTAAGAGCTCTTTAATTCGTTGGTAATGCTTAGGGTTTTCTGCTTCCGTTAAGGTGAGATAGATATGATAGTAGATGATGATCGAAGGGATGCTCTGAAAATAGTCGATGCGATCTCTTATATGTTTTGTGATCTCATCGAGAAGGTGAAAGTCATAACTCACATTGAGAAACAAGGTTCGGTTGATCATTTCGCAGGCAGAGCGCAGTTTTTCACTCATGAAATACTTGTCCAGGCTATTAACCTTTGTTTGAAGATTTTCGTCTCTACGGTAGGGAGCTTGTCGAAGATAGTATAGGTCAACTTCAGATTTGAGTGCAAAATTGTGGTAGTGGTATGCAGCATTTCGTTCCGGTATGTTCTCTATCAGTTTGAGGTGTTTGTTTAGTTTGTTTTCGAATCGTTTATTATGCTGCCGGTTACGGAGAGCTTTAAGTAGCAGATTGCTGGACTCTACAGGGGCTTTCTCGAGCTCTTCAAGTATGAACAAACGTTCAAGTAACTTAAGCGTATAGGACGATACATGTTTGAGTACAAAAGCTTTTTTGGGCAGGTTCTTCCTTATGGCTCTATTGAGGCTCTCCTCGGTGGTTTTTTTCTCACTAAAGTCCGGGTAAATCTTGTCTAAATATTTGACTAGGGCCGTAACCGCCTGATGTTTGTTATGGAGTGGAGAATGCGCCATTTGCAGGAATTTTGACATCTCTTTTCTAGTCAATTGTCTGCAAAAGTCTATTAAGGTACTTTTATACATGATATGAGCGGCTTTGCTACCGTATTGTCCTTTAAAATTGTCCGACTGCGAAGAGTATCGATCTGTCTGGTATTCAGGCATCTGCGTAGGCCTGACAGCGAAAAATAGCTAGAAAAAATCTGACAAACTACCTAAAAAGTACTTTCTGTCTTGCAGATTATTTGCAAGATTTGTGTTGTGGCCAAGTAGACACCCCTCTTTTCAGCACATTTTGTGGGCAAATTGCCTTTGAATAAGAATCTAAGTATCATGGTTGTGATAAAGAATTGTTTTCTCCTCATTCTGGGATTGTTCCTTCATGCAAGCTGCTTGTTTGCTTGCGAGATAGGTGAAGTCTCTGTTCAGCTAAATGATTGGTCCTGCCCTTCAGGGGAGTTCTATATCGATCTCGAATTTGGCTATGCTGATATCGGCGATGCCGGATTCAGGGTGCAAGGGAATGGCAATAATTATGGAGATTTCAACTATGTTGATCTCCCAATCACTATTGGGCCACTTGAGGCTAACGGAACCACGGTTTACGAATTTGTAGTGATTGACAATGTCGACAATTCATGCAGCAATTGGACAGCCTTTCCTTCCGCACTGGATTGTTCTTCCGAATGCTCCATCCTTGGTTTGCAAGCCAGCGTCGGAGATTGCAATGGTGAGACAGTACCTGTTAGCATCAACTTTGAGGTGGGTAACTGGGCGAGCGAATCTTTCTCGATCAGCAATGGGGAAGGGCAGTTTCTTGGAGCCTATGGTTTGTCGGAACTGCCAGTGACTTTAGATCTTCCGACCGCTATATCGGGGCCTTATGGCTTACTGGTGACGCACGAAGATGATTGGAGTTTTTGTGTGGAAGATATCGGTGTGAATATTCCAGATTGTGAATGCTCAATCGATAATGTGGTTGTGGAAGCCTGGGAGTGTGACGGAGAAACATTCCTAATTGATCTGGCTGTGGTCGCCAGCAATCCCACAAGCAGTCAGTATGTGGTTCAGGGCAACGGGAATAACTACGGCAGCTTCCCTTATTCGGAACCGTACATAACGCTTGGACCTTTTGAAGGAGATGGAAGCTCAGTGTATGAATTTGTGGTTATCGATTCGGAAAACCCAGACTGCAACAATTTCAATGTACTGACAGCGATTGACTGTGCTGCCAATGCCTGTAATATTTGGGATCTGGTGCTGGATTACAATATTTGTGATGAGTTAGGTAATTATGGTCTTTACATCAATTTTAACTATGACAATGTAAACCCTGCCGGATTCGATTTGATAGTAAATGAAAGCTTCTACGGCTTCTATCAATATGAGGACCTGCCTTTAGAGATAGCTTCCTTTGCTGCCGGTGATGGTGGGCCAGTGATCGTTCGTGTTCAAAACAATGATGATCCGGAATGCTTTGCTGTGGCTGATTATAATGCCCCGAATTGTATTGTGGATGAATGTTCGATTGACAACGTGATTGTGGAGGCCTGGGAATGTGATGGTGAAACTTTTCTAGTTGATTTGGCAGTAGCTGCAACTAATCCTACAAGTAGTCAGTTTACCGTTCAAGGAAATGGCAATAATTACGGAAGCTTCTCTTATGCTGAACCGTACATTACTCTGGGGCCTTTCGAAGGAGATGGCATATCGATCTACGAATTTGTTGTCATCGATTCTGAGAATCCGGATTGTAGCAATTTCGGTGCTATAGGCCCTATTGAGTGTGCCAACTCTACCTGCAATATTTGGGATTTGGTTCTGGATCAGACTGTTTGTGATGAAGCTGGCAATTATGGTATGTTCATCAACTTCAATTATGAAAATGTAAACCCGGCAGGTTTCGACTTATTTGTCAATGACAGCTTCTATGGTTTCTACCAGTATGAGGACTTGCCTTTGGAGATTCCTTCCTTTGGTCTTGGTAATGGAGAGCCAGTGTTTGTAAGTGTTCAAAACAATGATAATCCTGAATGTTTTGCTACAGGAGACTATATTGCTCCATTCTGCATACTTGAAGATTGTGTCATTGAAGACATCTTCATTGAGACCTACAATTGCGATGGCGGCACTTTTTTGATTGACATGGTGGTGACTGCCTCGAATACAGTTAGCTCTCAATTTACTGTGGAAGTAAATGGAGATATTTTAGGCTCATTTGCATACACAGAACCATACGTTACATTGGGTCCATTCGATGGAGATGGAACCACTGTGTATGAGTTTGCTGTGACTGACAATGATGCGCCCGACTGTACGACAGCTACACTCTTAGATCCCGTCGATTGCTCTGCTTCGGAATGTTCAATCGACAATGTAATCGTAGAAGCTTATGAATGTGACGGTCAAACCTTTTTGGTTGATCTGGCAGTGGTCGCCAGCAATCCTGGCAGCAGTCAATTTACTGTACAGGGAAACGGCAATAATTACGGAACCTTCCCTTATGCTGAGCCTTATATAACGCTTGGCCCATTTGAGGGTGATGCAAGTATGATCTATGAGTTTGTTGTCATGGATTCTGAAAATCCAGACTGCAGCAACTTCGGGGTAGTCGGTCCGATTGACTGTGGAAGTGTATCGTGCAATATCTGGGATCTGGTGTTGGATTACAATGTTTGTGATGAGTCTGGTAGCTACGGGATGTTCATCAATTTTAACTATCAGAACATCAACCCATCGGGATTCGACTTGTTCCTCAACGAAGATTTCTACGGTTTCTATCAGTATGAAGATTTGCCCTTGGAGATTCCATCTTTTGCAATCGGCGATGGAGAATTGGTAGTGATTACTGTTCAAAACAATGATGAGCCTGGATGTTTCACACAGCAGGAGTACATTGCCCCTCTCTGTCCTGGTGTTGGATGCTCCATTGACGCTGTGATAGTGGAGGCTTATGCTTGTGATGGGGAAACCTTTCTTGTCGACCTTGAAGTGCAGGAAGTAAATCCCTCTAGTGCTGAGTTTACCGTTCAGGGCAATGGAAATAATTATGGTTCCTTCCCATATGCTGAGCCCTATATTACTTTAGGTCCCTTTGCCGGTGATGGAGACACAGTGTATGAGTTTGTTGTGATTGATTCTGAAGATACCGACTGCAATAACTACAATACAATTGGGCCCATCGATTGTGGTGCGGAAGTATGCGCTATTTGGGATTTGGTCCTTGATCCAAATGTTTGTGACGAGTCTGGCAATTACGGATTGTTCTTGAATTTTGAATA
The DNA here is from genome assembly GCA_020629205.1 of Chitinophagales bacterium. Classification (GTDB taxonomy): domain Bacteria; phylum Bacteroidota; class Bacteroidia; order Chitinophagales; family UBA2359; genus JAHDDV01. The sequence goes on from JAHDDV010000119.1 coordinate 14,008, forward strand.
TAGCAATGTAAATCCAGCTGGCTTCGATCTCTTCCTTGGGGATGATTTCTACGGCTTCTACGAATACGGTGATTTACCACTTGAAATTCCATCCTTTGCCTTTGGAGATGGTGAAGCAACTTTGATCACCGTGCAAAACAATGATGATCCTGCTTGCTTTGTTCTTGGAGATTTTGTGGCCCCTTCTTGTCCTTCAGAAGCGTGTGTGATTAGCAATGTTTTTGCAGAAGCATATGAATGTGATGGCGGACAGTTTATGGTAGATTTGGTGGTGCAGGTTGTAAATCCTTGGAGCGATCAATTTACCGTAGTTGGGAATGGGAATAATTATGGTTCCTTTCCCTATGCCGAGCCGTACATTACACTTGGTCCATTCGATGGAGATGGAGAGATGATCTATGAATTT
>JAHDDV010000543.1 GCA_020629205.1 Chitinophagales bacterium
ACACAATCACTAAGCACTAAGCACTAGACACTAAAAACTAAGCACCAATCCTCGCACTAGAGCGACATTTTCTTGGTTGTACATATATGATATTGGAGGCTGTGCAATGATTTTGTACCTTGTAGGTCATGGCCTTAAACCCAAAATGTATTGAACATGAGAATTTGTATGCTAATCGCGATGGCGGTACTGTTTATAACCCAGAATTGCTATAGTCAAAATACCAAGGAGTGGTTTTCGACCCCTGGCTTGGTCATTGGGTCTTATGGGGTCAATTTCGGCTCTCCCGATCCTTTTTATGTCACCAGCGTCGACTATTTGAAGGACACGATTTTATGTGATAAGGAATTCCTTGTATGGCGAAGTCTCAGCAATACGCAAAACATTAAGTTGATGCATATCGATGGCAACAAGGTCTACGAACATACGAACTGGGATCCCTGTGCAGAAGGAAAGTTTTTGTATGACTTTGATATGGAACTGGGAGATACCTATGAGCTGCAAGGCTGGAGTACTCTGGTACTCACGGTAACAGATAAGGGCGAGACATTTCTGCTAAACGGCGAAACCAGGCCCTTTATAAAATTGGAGGAGATAGGCTCCCCATATCCGGTGGAGGTCTACTGGATTAATGGGATCGGTGATGTGAAGAACACCTTGTTTCATAGTCTACTGCAACCTGAGGGAGGAGATTCCTTTGGTTGTGCTAGAGTTGGTGATATTGACTTATGGGCTGCTCCTGAGACTCAGGTTACTTGTGATTCTTTGGTTTGCCCAACAGTTCGGGCAGAGTTTTCTGTAGCAAGTGAGGACCTCACGGCCACATTTGTAAATCAATCCACAGATGCAGATACTTACACATGGGATTTTGGAGATGGGAATACTTCCAACGAACAGCACCCCAACCATATCTATGATGAACCAGGCTGCTATACGGTCTCCCTTACGGTTACCAGTCCTTGCAATGATTTGACCAGCAAATTTGAGTCCACGACTCCGGTATGCATAGCGCCGGATTGGCTGGTAGAAGACCATCCTTCGGAAGAGCTTGTGATGACTGACTTTATTGATGACAATACAGGCTGGGCGACCAGTAATTATTCCATTCATAAAACAGAGGATGGTGGTCAGACCTGGACAGAGCAAACAATTCCTGATCTGATCGATGCCACGGGATCACGCCGGGTTCAGGCTATTGAGATGTGGGATGAAAACAGAGGGGTGATTGCCTGCTTCGTCAGTGGTGCTGATGATGAGGATGGGGCGATACTGATGACCTCTGATGGTGGTGAGACCTGGGAATCCCGCTTGCCTGGGGGGCGTCCTGTGCGAACATTTGAAACAGGAGAAGATGGCTCCGCCTTTGGTCAGGGCCAATATACCGACCTTTACTATTCCCCTGACTTTGGCCAATCCTGGGAAGAGATTCCGCTCGTTGGCTACATGAGTATCAGGGGGATGCACTATCTGGGAGAGGATGTAATGCATGCCGTGTTTTTTAACAACTCTCCAAGCTTTCAATGGTTCTTTGCCAAGACACAAGATCATGGGATCAATTGGTCTGTTGAACCTTTCCCGATGCCAGATGATGAGTTTTCCGGACCAACTTGTGTACATTTCAGAGATCAAGCCGAAGGTTTTGTGGGTGGTTACCTGGGTAAGTTTCTGTACACCACAAATGGAGGTGCTTCATGGTCGGATATCCCTTATCCTGGCGATGGAAGAGTAACCGCAATTGAATTTGCTAACGACCTTGTTGGTTGGGCGACGGGATATGAAGGGCTAATTCTGCGCACGACAGACGGTGGAATGAGCTGGGAGCCGCAGAACTGCGGTAGCAACGAAAATGTAACCAAAGTTTCTGTGGTAAGTGAATCAGCTGCCTTTCTTGGCCGTGCTGGAGAAATCCTTCGGTATCAAGAGCCGCAACCATTAGAATGTGCTTCTAATACAAGTGCAGGTAGTATTGATCACTCATACCAGCTGAGCGTTTCCCCAAATCCTGCATCAGCAAGTATTCAAGTATCACTTGAAAATAGCTTCTCATTGTTGCCAAATGATCGTTTAGTGATAATGGACATCACAGGCCGAATACTCAGCTTCCAAGATCAATTATATGATGAAAACTTGATCGATGTGAGTTTCATGCATGATGGTCTGTATCGCATCCATCTTTTACGAGATGGGCTGGTGATCGCGCAGGAGTCGTTTGTTGTGGTACGGTAAAGGTACTGAGCATGACTCGTCGGTGGTTTGCGTGTTTTTCTTTTAGAGAT
>JAHDDV010000120.1 GCA_020629205.1 Chitinophagales bacterium
AGGCTGGCACTCACTACGCTATCCAGGCACCTCATACCGTTTCGCCCGGGGCTCCTTTTCACCCTCCGTGACTCGCGCCAAAATAGAATTACACACATTTCAAGAGATCTTACAGAAATACCTACATGTCGTTTCTGGAAGGGAATTTGCACAGAGAAACAGGGAATGACCAAATCATGGTCACTAAGATCGAATTCTATACCTTTGCAGGAGGCGCTGCGCACCAATGGCACCCAGACTTTGTTGTGGGATTGAATCGGTGCTTATCCGACACTAAGGGATTGGGAATTAATAAATGTCCATTTTGACTTGCTAGAAATGATTTATCCTTCGTTATTTTTCTCCACCAGCCAACAAGGATGCTGTCAAAAAATGCCTTGTCTAAATCTTTTCTAGCGGCGTCAAAATCAGACAGTTATTAATTCCCAATCCCTAAGGCATTCACTTTCAACGCTTGACACGATGTTTCGAAGATTAAACTTATGGCTGATAGCCAGTGCATTTTTACTGATTACCGCATGTGGCGGCGAAGATCGGGAAGAACGCTGGACAAGAGAAGGTCGCGCCAAGAAGAATGCGGCTATAGAAAAGGCCAGGGAAGAAGCTCGTAAAGCCAAAGAGGAACTTGCCCGCTTGAAAGCTGAAGCCGAAAAGGCTGCCTCAGAAATTCAAAAGGCCAAAGAGCCATCGTCGGCAGAAGAAATTGCGGAAAGTTCAGATGCTGTACCGGATGCTGCAAGCCCCAAGACCAAGGTTATTCCTGGAGACAGCGAGGTGGCCGATATATCCGGCAAATGGGAATTGAACTTTGAAGTTCCCGGTGCTCCACAGAAACGAACCATCCTCATCAAGCAGGAGGGAAGTACCGCTTCCGCAATCATGGACGGCAAGGAAGTCCCTATACGTATCAATGGTCAAGCCATTACTTTTGACATGCCTCAAGAGACACCCCTCGGTAAAATGACCATCAACTACAAAGGTAATGTGCAAGGCGATGACATCCTCGGCATATTCAAAATGCCACGAGGTCCATTGTCCGGGCAAAACCTAAGTTGGTCTGGCAAACGCCAGTAGATTTAGCGCTTACATGGTAGGCAGGGTAAAATGGAATTGACTACCCTCGCCAACTTTTGAAGTGATCCAAATTTTACCATTGTAATGATCTACAACCTTCTGACAAGTTGCCAACCCAATTCCTGATCCATTGATGTTAGGGTGATAAGATCGGAAGAAAGGATCAAAAACTTTTTCGAGATTCTCCTGCTCAATACCGATACCGTTGTCCGATACAGTAATAGCGGCATTGCCCTTATCCAGGGTATAAGCGATCTCAATGTTTGGATTCTTATCCGCCTGTTTGTACTTAATCGAATTAGCAATAAGATTCTGTAGCAGTTGAACGGCATCCGACTGTCGTACTCTGACTGCCGGCAGGGTTTGGTTGACAGTAATCTCGGCTCCACTTTCCTCAATCAGCAAGTGAATGTTTTTCTTAACGATAGCCAAGACCTCGTTTAAATCCAGAAGGTCAGGTATCTTTCCATCAGATCTTCCCGCTCTTGCAAAGGCAAAAAGATCGGTTACAAGTCGCTTCATTTGCGCAGCCGACTCCTGAATGAAAGACAAATACTGTAGGCCTGTCTCATCCAGTTGGTCTGAGAAATCGTTTTGCAAAACATTGCTGAAACTCTCAATGATGCCCAATGGAGCCTTCAGGTCATGTGATGCCCTGGAGGAGAAAAACTTCAGATCGTCATTGGTGTTTTGAAGCTGTACTTGCACCTGATGCATTTCTGAGACATCATGTGCGAAGATATAGATCTGCTCAATCTTGCCCTCCGAAGTTCTTGGTGTGCAATCTACGCGAACAGTTTTCAAGCCTTCATTGGTATCAGCCTGGTACTCAAATTGCTGAGATTCGCCTTTGAAGACTTTTGCCAACATTGGCTGAATTTGAGCAAATCCTTCTGGTCCGATAGTCTTTTCCATACTCTTGCCAAGCAGTTGATCTCGTGAAAGTCCAAACCACTCATCATACTTCTTATTGGCAAATAAGTACTTGAATTCGGTATCCAGGATGGATCCACAGCCCGGCGCGGCATCCAACATGTCAATCAGTTCCTTCTGTTTTTCCTGAAGAAGAGACAAAGCGTATTTGAGGCTCTCCTCTTGTCTTTTCAGCCGCTCATTCTTATTGCTTAATGCATTGATCTCCTGCAGCAGCAGCTCTTGACGCTGTCCGATGTTCAAGCTACCATCTTCTGCAAACTTGCTTTCCAAATCTGCAAAGTAGGAGGCACTTCTTTTGTGATACTCCATCACCTCGTGAACCCGATTGGCGATCATTTCCAAACAAGCCAATTGACGGGCATTTAGCTTTTTTGACTGATAGTCCATCACGCAGACAACTCCAGCCCTGCGTCCCTCACTGGAAGTGAGCGGTACACCAGCGTAAAAGCGGATGGGCTTACTGTTGTTGACCATTGGGTTGTCTTCAAAATTTCGATGTTTCAAGGTATCCTCAATCACCAGTGTTTTTTCAGCTTTGCTGATATACTTTGAAAGGGTTTCGCTTGCGGGCATTCCAGTGGAATCAATTCCTTCCTGACCTACTATATAGTAGAAATCTTCATGGAGAATGCTGACAAAGGCAACCGGGCAATTGCACAGCGTAGCAAGCAATAACATTTCCTCGTTGAGTTTTGCTTTTGCCTCGCTGCTATTCAATCCATATTTTGTCAGGAAACGCTTACCCTGAGCTACTGAATCCTCTTTCACATCTATTGTTGTTTCCACTTCTACTTTCATAACATTGTAGAAGACAAGTTTTGGGCCACTTTACTCAGCTCTGTAAGCTGTAAACAAAATGTAGTATCAGATATTGTCAATTTGAGAATCACAATCCAGGGTCGACTTCTTCACTTTCAAGGGCAAGTACGGCAAAGACACTTTCGTGAATTCTACGCAGTGGTTCTCCAGCGACGAATCGTTTCAAAGACTCAATTCCCAAGGCAAATTCTCTGAGCGCCAATGATCTTTTCCTGCTCAAGCCGCGCTTTTTAAGACGAGCTAGCTGACTTGGATGATCGTACTCAGCGCCATAGATAATTCTAAGATACTCTTTCCCACGGCACTTTACTGCAGGTTGCAAGAGTTTTCCTGAATCCTCATGACAGATAAAATCCAGGGGTTTTACCACCATGCCTTCTCCGCCCTTTTGGGTCAAGTCCATCCACCAGGAGCAGGCTGTTTCAATGCTTTCTTCGCTGTCAGTGTCTACTATTTTGTATGGAGTGGCCTGAAAAAGTGAGGAATCTTTCTCAACAATTTCTGCTATTTTTTGCATATGCCATTCATTAGACTTATTGCTATGAACCTGACCCTCCGAGGCCAGGATATGGAACGGAGCCAACTTGAAATCATCCACACTTTCCAATGGCCAGCAATACTGTCGATAAGCTTTGATGAACTTGCTGATGCTCTGATCCCTATACTTGTATTTTGTCAATAGCTCCTCCAGGTCAGTGATGCCACGTGCACTGGCCTGCTGCATGGCTGTGATGGCCACAGGAAGTGCATGAGAAGCGGCGCTTCCCACAGCTGCATATTGTTCTTTAAGTAGTGCTTGAGCTTTAGCCGACCAGGGCATCAGCTCACAATCGAGACAAATCCAATCTGTGTCGAACTTCTCCCAAACATTGGCCTTGTCCAATCCTGCTCTCACCTTCTCGAGGAAGGCTTGTTCAAGTGCCGCTTGTTTTTGGGCGAAAAAATTTCGGCCTGTTCTTGTGTAGCATTTACCGAAGCCATCATTCTTAATGCCAAAGCGATTTAGGGCTACTGCCTCTGATCGGCAAAGAACGATCACGGCTCTTGATCCCATATGTTTTTCCTCGCAGACCAAGGTCTTTATACCTCGCTTCTTGTAGTAGTTGATCGCTTCGAGAGGGTGTTCCAAATACTCCTCTGAAGCGCTCGTTTCGCAAGGAGACATGGTCGGCGGTAGGTAGATCAACCATTTGGGATTTACTGCGAAGCGACCCATGATTTCCAAGGCAGAGATGCTGTTCTCCTCTCGAATCGTCAAATTGTTCATCAAACCTGTTTGCACGATACGCTTTCCCCGGACATCGTCGATGTCCAAAAGATCGTCATGCTCTTGCTGGGAGGTCAACAAGACTTCGGCTGTTGTTAGCGACTTCGTCGGTTCCCAGTACACTTCTTTGGCGACCACAGAAACGAAGTCTTCTTCCGGGTAGCGCATGGCAGTCAAAGAGCCACCAAAGACACAGCCTGTATCCAAATTGATCGTCTTGTTGAGCCACTCCGCTTTTGGTATGGGCGTATGACCATAGACCACTTTTGCCTCCCCTCGATAATCTTTGGCCCAATTGTACCTTACTGGTAAGCCATACTCATCGATTTCTCCAGTGCTTTCTCCAAAAAGACAAAAGGAACGAACGGCTCCTGATGCTCTGCCTTGCATCTTTTCCTTCAATCCCGCATGACAGACAACCAATCGACCACGGTCAAGCACAAAATGGCTAACTAGCTTGTATAGAAAATCTCGTAGCTCTACCTTAAATGAAGCAGGCTCTTGCTCCAACTCTGCAATGGTGCCTTCTATGCCATGCGTCATCGCTACGTTCTTGCCTTTGAGCCAGCGCAGTAGCTTCATGTCGTGATTGCCCGGTACGCAGATCGCATGTCCGGCATTCACCATGCTCATGGCCAGCTTCAGGACTGCTACCGAGGCCGGGCCCCGATCCACCAGATCTCCCAGAAAGATGACCTGTCTTCCCTTTGGAGGGATCACCTGAATTCCATAGTTGCTCTCGTCTGCGGGCGCTTCAGTGATTTGATAGCCAAGCTTGGCCAGCAGTTCACACAATTCCACATAGCAGCCGTGCACATCTCCAATCAGGTCGAACGGACCATGTAGGTCTTTTCGATCATTGTACAGTTTCTCCTTTTCAATCCCTGTAACTGTATCCAACTCTTCGGTAGATTTGAACAGATGGATTTTTCTAAATCCTTCACGCTTCAGGTTGCGCATTGATTTGCGCAGGGCAGCGTGTTGATGTCGAATCACATGAGCTCCCATGCTACGATCCTTACGGGCGGCATTGCGATCTTCGCAAAGGCGCAAGGGCATATCCAAAACAATGATGCTGGGCAAGCAATGATACTCCCGAGCCAGCTGCACCAGTTTTTTTCTGGACGAAGCTTGTACATTCGTAGCATCGACTACAGTCAGCAAGCCGTTCTTAAGTCTCTTTCCAATAATGTAGAAAAGTAGATCGAAAGCATCATTAGTGGCTGCCAGACTATTCTCATCATTGGATACGATGGCTCTACATCCATCGGATGATACCACCTCCGATGCTAGGAAGTGTCTTTTGGCAAAGGTGCTTTTGCCGGATCCGGATGCACCCATTAGGAGCACCAAAGACATATCTGGTAAGGCAATTTTCATTGGTCTAAACTTTGGTTTTGTGGAGCTTGATACAAGCAACAACTGCGATTACTTCTCTAATACAAAGACTGCCATTTGAGATGGAGCTCCGATGTTTTCTTCCTCTTCTCCCAGTGGATGATAGCTCACGGAGTATTTCTTGTCACTGGCTAGTCTGTCACCCCAGTTGGCGAATTCTGCTCTAGTCCACTCAAAGCGATGGTCGGTATGTCGCATGTCACCGGCAGCCAATGTCTCATACATTTCATTGTACTCGGAGTTAGGAGTCGTTACAATGACGGTCTTGGGTCTGGCTATTCCAAAGATGACCTTTTCCAGGGCCTCCAGTCGATCTTCTTCCAAATGCTCAATTACTTCCACTAAGGCAGCGGCATCGAATCCATGCAATCGTTTGTCTCGATAGGTCAAGGCGGATTGGAACAAACGGATGCGCTCTTTCATCTTCGGAGCCATGTTTTCCCAATGAAGACGGTCCTTGGCTCTATTGAGCTCGGTGTGTGAGATGTCTGTACCTACTATTTCGGTAAACTGCTTTTGCTTCAACAATAGCTGTATCAACTTTCCCTCTCCACAGCCAAGATCCAACACGCGCTTTGCCCCGGATGCAACTAGCTCTTGACAGACTCTCTTAAGTCTTAGCTCATGAAGCGTCTTTCGCCTTGGTTTATCGATCTCAATCGGTCCCTTCTCTTCATTTGGTTCTTCCGCCAAAGAAAGACCTTCCATGGCCATGCGAGACAAGCTGCGGAAATTCTTCAGATAGCGATTGACAATCTGCTCGCGCTCCGGATGTTTGCCAAGCCAATCCTTTCCCTTGTCGAGTAGTTTGTCAACTTCACCCCGACTGATATAGTAATGCTTGTCAAAGTCAAGTGCGGGCAATAGGACATAAAGATGTGACAGCAAATCCTTTGTTTTAACATTGTTGCTAAGCTTCAATGTATAGTACTTGCTCTTTCCCCAATCTTCAAATTTGCTGTCCAAAACATGTCTCTCCAGATTCACCTTGTAGCCAAGGGGCTCAAACAACTTTCTGATCAGCATTTCACCTCCTTTGGCAGCAGAGACCACTGCCACCTCAATTTCAAAAGGTAGTTCTTGCTCCACCAATTCAGGCTTGGCGGTGCAAGTGCCATTCAGCGCTGTCGAGAAGCTTTTGGCGATGGCGACACTCATGAAAGAGGAGGCCACATAGGGTCTGTCATTTACGTAATGACCAAGTGCAAACTTCTTCCCGCTGAGCTTTCGAACACCACGAACCATCTCAATTGGATCAATGTCCAGAAGTAGGCAAATGCTTGTGCGCTTTTCGGAAGCTTCAGGGTAGAAGATATGGGCTTTCCCATGGGAAAGCTTCACTTCCTGGGCTCTCGCAGGATGCTTGTGCATCAGATAACCTAGATCGGTTGCGGGTTGGTGTGTGGTACTGATTCTCAGGAACATCGTTGGCGCTGTTACTTACAAGGTATAAGGACAATTGCAGCCCCAATTTAGTTCCTTTTTATTCAAGCAATCAAGCAATGGATGGCTTTTTAGCCTCATTGGCCAATCCATAGCCAACTGACACCGAATCGGCTATCGACTTTATTTAGTCATTAATGACTAATATATTTAGTACATTTGCCTTGCTTATTTATCAAACTTCTGCCTTGAATACCAGAGATAAAATTATTGAGCTGGCGGTAAAGCACTTCAACCGTGATGGTTTTGGAGCTGTCTCCCTATTTCAAATAGCCAATGAGATGGGCATAAGCCGTGGAAACTTGACCTATCACTTCAAGGACAAGGAGGTGCTACTGCAGAGCATCGCTAGCGAGATGTGGCAGAAGATTGACACTGAACGGATCAAGTCCAGACAGTTTCCATCTTTTGAGAACTTACGCAAAGAAGTGCAATTGCTCTACAAGTTTCAAAAGAGATATGCCTTTATCTTTCTGGACACACATGTGCTAAACCATCCATTGATCCGCAAGGAGTTTAGGCAATTAGCGAAACGCACTATTGCAGACAATAAGGCTACGATTGCATTTTCCATTCAAAGTGGAAATATGAAGCCGGAGCAAATAGCAGGGACTTATTCCAACATCGCTTTTACGGTTTGGATGCTGGCTTTCTATTGGTTTTCTCAGCAGATCATTCTAGGCCAAAAATCTGGGCAGGATGCGGAGAAGATGATTTGGAGCATCTTGCTGCCCTTCTTCACCAAGAAGGGATTGCAGGCATTCAAACAATTTTTTGGTGAGGCTTACCTCAAAGAGCTAGGCCAATCTTTCGAGCAAGACATTAATCAGATTAATTCCTTTTAAGCTGAATAGCACATGAGACCTTTGAAGTCGAAAATAAACCCCAACAGTCAACAGTTTAAAGACAATTATGCAGAGATGCAGGATTTGCTCAAGGAACTGGAAGAGCATATGGAGAAGAGCCGTTTCCAGGGCAAGGAAAAGTATCAGCAACGTGCCAGAGATCGAGGAAAGATGCTCGCTCGTGAGCGCTTGGAGTTAGTGTTGGATAGAGACAGTCCGTTTCTGGAGCTATTGCCCTTGGCAGGTTTACAAAAAAAAGGGGGCTTTGGTGCTGGGGGCACCAATGTCTCAGGTATAGGTCTTGTGCAGGGCAAGCTGTGCATGGTCAATAGTAATGTCGGAACTCGCAAGGGAGGCTCGATCGATGAGGCGACCAATTTTAAGGCGCTTCGCATTGGAAAGATCACCGAAGAAAATCGACTGCCAACAATCAACCTGGTGGAAAGTGGAGGGGCAAATCTACCTGATCAAGCCAAAATTTTCAATTACGGTGGGGAAGCTTTTCGACAGATCTCGCGAAGATCTAAGATGGGTTTACCGACCATTTCAGTGGTCTTTGGAAATGCCACCGCTGGTGGTGCCTATGTGCCCGGAATGTCTGATTTTGCCATTTTTCAAAAGCAGGCGGCAAAAGTCTTTCTGGCTGGTCCACCACTAGTGAAAATGGCCACCAATGAAGAAGCCACCGATGAAGAGTTGGGGGGAGCAGAAATGCACAGCCGAGTGTCTGGAGTATCTGACTATCTTGCTGAAGATGAGTTAGACGGCATTCGCATTGCCAGAGAGTTGATGCAGTTTATCGATACTTCCACTGGCTCATTTGTGCCGCAAGGTCCCATAAAGGAGCCGATCTATCCAGCAGATGAAATTCTGGGAGTAGTACCGGCAAATATCAAGAAGCCCTTTGATGTACGCGAACTAATCATGCGTATTTCAGATGGGTCTGAGTTCTCAGATTTTAAGCCGGAATACGGCGGTACAATGGTCACTGGATGGACGAAGATACACGGTTACCCTGTAGGCATTTTGGGAAATAATGGCGTGATATTCTCTGAGTCTGCAAACAAAGCCGCACAGTTTATCCAACTGTCGAACAAAAACAATATTCCCTTGCTCTTCCTGCACAACACCACCGGATATATGGTTGGCAAAGCCTATGAGGAGGGAGGAATCATAAAGAATGGCGCCAAGCTAATCAATGCAGTATCAAATAGCGAAGTGCCACATCTCTCGCTGATGATTGGAAATTCCTATGGCGCTGGAAACTATGGAATGAATGGACGTTCTTACCATCCAAGATTCTTGTTCGCCTATCCCAATTCAAAGGTTGGTGTGATGGGTTCGGAGCAGCTGGCAGGAGTGATGGAGATTATTCAAAGGGGCTCCGCCAAGGCGAGAGGAGTGGAGTACGATGTGCAGCAAGGAGAGATGATCAAGCAAATGCTGATTGCAGAAGCCGAGTCCAAATCTTCCGCCTGGTATTCTACCAGTGAGTTGTGGGATGATGGGCTGATGGATCCAAGGGAAACCAGAAACTTCCTCGGCTTCTCCTTGGCAATCCTTTACAATCAGGAGATTAAGGGCACAGAGGGATACGGTGTTTTCAGAATGTAAAGCGAATGAATCAGATGGAAAATCAAATAGACCAATCAGTTCAGATCAAAGCAATCACGACCTTGCTCATTGCCAATCGAGGAGAGATTGCCTCCCGCGTCATGCGCACATGCAGAGCTATGGGTATCAAGACCATTGCAGTATTCTCAGACGCAGATCAGGATGCTCCTTTTGTTGCAGAAGCTGATACAGCCATTCACATTGGTGAGAGTAACCCCTCAGCCTCCTACCTAGATCAGGACAAAATTATTGCTGCTGCAAAGAAGCTAGGAGCGGATGCCATCCATCCCGGCTATGGCTTCTTATCTGAAAATGTCAGCTTTGCAGAGCGATGTGTAGCAGAAGGCATAGTCTTCGTAGGGCCTAATGCGGCTGCGATCGCAGCCATGGGTTCCAAGTCAAAAGCCAAGTCCTTAATGATCGAACACGAGGTGCCCGTAGTGCCTGGTTATCAAGGTGAGGATCAATCCCTCGAACGACTTACGAAAGCAGCAGAGGAAATTGGGTTTCCCGTATTGTTGAAAGCTACTGCTGGTGGTGGTGGCAAAGGAATGCGAATTGTGCGGGAAGCCTCAGAGATCGAATCTGCGATTGCGGCAGCCAAGCGCGAATCTCTTAGCGCATTTGGTGATGATGAGCTGATCGTAGAAAAGTACATTGCCTCTGGTCGCCACATTGAGTTTCAGATCTTTGGCGATAAGCACGGTAATGCCATTCACATATTGGAACGAGAGTGCTCCATACAGCGACGCTACCAAAAAGTAATCGAAGAAAGCCCCTCGCCGGTACTGGATGAAGACATGCGAGAGAAGATGGGGGCCGCCGCCGTCAATGCAGCCAAGGCGCTCAAGTATGATAATGCAGGTACAGTAGAATTTATCTACGATGAGTCCAGTAAGGACTTCTACTTCCTTGAAGTCAATACTCGTCTCCAGGTCGAACATCCTGTGACGGAGGAAATCACGGATCTGGATCTGGTGCAAATGCAGATTGAATCTGCGCAAGGACTGCCGCTTAGATTGATACAGGAAGAAGTAAATGGCATTGGCTACGCCATCGAATGTCGACTCTATGCAGAAGACGCCAGTAATGATTTTCTTCCCGTCACCGGACGTATCGAATGCTTCGAAATACCGGAGGTAGAAGGACTACGGGTAGAAACAGCTATTGCTTCCGGTTCCGACATCTCGATCTTCTATGATCCCATGATCGCCAAACTGATTGTCTGGGATAATAGCAGACAAGCAGCACAAACGAAGATGCGTTACGTACTCAAAAATCTGGTCTGCCTCGGAATGACCACCAATCAAAATTTCCTGCTACAATTGCTTGAAAATGAGGACTTCAAAGCAGGCCGATACGATACCCATTTTATTCAAAACAAGATCGATCTCAGTGAGCTGTCCAGGCAGGGAGAAGGTGCTGAATTATTGGCTTGTGTTGCTGCTACCGTGTATCAATGGCATCATCGGGAACAGTCACGCGGCCTTTTGAAGTCACTGCCTTCAGGGTGGCGAAACAGTTTCAACGACTATCAAAAGGTGGTCTACATTTCGGGCGATACTGAGTATGAGACCAAGTATCGATACAAGGATGGAGCCTTCCAGTTTTTTGCGGGACCACTGGAACTGAAAGCACGTTTGATCGAAGTTTTGGATGGCAGCATCCGACTGCAGATTGACGATACGCAGTATAAGTTCACCGTGGCCAAAAATGCTCAGCACTTTTATCTGCATAATGAATCGACTGGAAATATAAGCTTGCAAGAAAAGCCAAGATTCCCAGCCTTCGAAGCAGAGAAGATAGAAGGGGGATACGAATCTCCAATGCCCTCACAAATCATCAAGATTTTGGTAGAGCCTGGTCAGGAAGTAAAGAGTGGAGAAAGCTTGATTATCCTATCGTCTATGAAGATGGAAAACACCATCGAAGCAGATGCTGATGGAGTAGTGGAAGAAATATACGCGACAGAAGGTGCCAATGTAGAGGCAGGATTCCTCTTGCTAAAGATGGCTTCCGAAAACTCATAAAGTCAAAAAAAAACAAGAATAGATGCCATTTAAGAAACTAATACTGTCCGCGGCGCTCACTGGTGCAGCGACCAATCGAAGCCATTGTCCACATATACCATACACTCCCGTTGAACTGGGAGAGGAGGCGAAAAGAGCCGTGGATGCAGGCGCTGCCATTGTACATATTCATGCCCGCGAAGATGACGGGATGCCGAGTTGGCGTCTTGAGGTCTTCGAGCAAATCCATGAGGAAGTGCGCAAGCGTTGTCCCAATGTTATCATTAATTATTCTACCGGGGCCATAGGGATACCCATTGAAGATAGAGTCAAGCATGTAGCTGCGCTCAAGCCAGACATGGCAGCCTTCAATATGGGTTCTATGAACTACGCTATCTACTCCAAAAAGCAAAAGCAATTTTATTGGAATGGCGTTTTTGAAAACTCTTTCGACAGCATGAAGTTTGTTGTGGATACCATGACTAAGGCAGGTACTACGCCAGAGATGGAGTGCTTTGATACGGGCCATATCCGCAATGCCGAGCCACTAAGAGATATGGGTGCTATTCCAGACAATGCCTGTTACAGTTTGGTGATGGGAGTGTTGGGCGGCATCCCTGCTACTACACCCAATCTAATGCACCAAATCTCGCAGGTACCTGAAGGTGCTTTTTGGCAAGTCATCGCAATCAGTCGTAAGCAATGGCAAATGGCTGCTGTAGCCTGCACTATGGGAGGCAATTTTCGCGTAGGACTTGAAGATAATTTTTACCTGCCCAATAATGAAATGGCAAAATCCAATGGAGAATGTGTGGAATGGGGTGTCAAGCTTGCCCATATGATGGGCCGTCAAATTGCCTCTATTGATGAGACCAGAGAAATGTTGAAGATTGAGCAAGTTACCTAAAGACTTAGCCTTGAGAATCGTGTCATTCTGAAAAATTTAATCAACGAAGCGCATGTACGATAAAGAACTTTTCAAAGATAAAATTGTCCTGGTTACAGGAGGGCGGTCGGGTATAGGATATGCCATCGCCCAACAAATGCTTGGGCTGGGAGCTAAGGTGACGATCGCCTCCAGAAAGGAGGAACCCTTGCAAAAGGCTGCTGAAGAACTGGCAGCTTTTGGTCCCTGTGATTACAAAGCATGTGACATTCGTCAGACCGAGCAGATCATTGCTTTGGCCAAGCAAATCAAAGAACGTCACGGCCGATTGGACATACTAGTCAACAATGCAGGTGGGCAGTTCCCAGCATTGGCAGAAATGATCAATGACAAAGGTTGGAATGCCGTCATCAACAATAATCTCAATGGCACCTTTTTCATGAGCCGTGAGATGGCCACGCACTTTTTTATCCCACAGGAGGAAGGCATCATTGTCAATATCACGGCCAATGCCCATCGAGGTTTCCCGGGCATGATTCATACCGGTGCTGCCCGTGCCGGTGTAGAAAATATGTGCAAAACCCTGGCGAATGAATGGAGCCGATTTAATATCCGAGTGAATTGCGTGGCTCCTGGCATTATTGAATCATCTGGTCTGGACCAGTACCCACCTCAAGTGCAGTCCATGTTTGAGGCAGCGAAGAAAGCGATTCCTCTTCACCGCTTTGGTACAGTGGAGGAAGTGGCGAATGCAGTTAGTTTTTTAGCTAGTCCGCTCTCCTCTTACATCACAGGTTCTACGATTTATGTAGATGGAGCCCAGCATCTAAATTACGACAATATGGGATTGGCCAACACGATCCGGGAATTAATGGGATAAACTCCGGTGACCATTTTGAAACAAGAAAAATCTTAAGATATGTATCATTTCACAGAAGAACATCAACTATTTAGAGAGAGTTTGCAAGGCTTCCTCCAGAAGGAAGTAGCACCTCATATTGATCAATGGGAAGAACAACAGCAAATCCCTAGGGATATCTGGAAGAAAATGGGAGACATGGGTTTCCTGGGACTTGCCTATCCGGAAGAATTCGGCGGCTCTGAGCTCGATTTTTTCTACGATGTCATATTCTGTGAAGAGACTTCCAAGATGTTTTCCGGTGGTTTTATGATCACACAGATGGTGGTGCAGTACATGTCCAGTCCCTATATTCTGAAGTTCGGTTCTGATAGACTCAAACAGAAATACCTGCCTGGCATTATCTCAGGTGATTTGATTTCCTGTATCGGTATATCTGAGCCCGGTGCCGGATCAGATGTGGCCAATATTCGAACCACTGCCAAGCTTGAAGGAGATCACTACATTGTCAACGGCTCCAAAACATTCATTACCAATGGGGTATACGGCGATTTTGTGGTGACAGTAGTCAAGACTGATCCAGATGCCGGCCCAAGTGGAGTCAGTTTGCTAGTGATTGATCTAGATGCAGAAGGGGTTTCCAAAAGCAAACTCAAGAAACTGGGTTGGCATGCTTCCGACACAGCCGAGCTCGCTTTTGACAATGTGAAAGTACCTGCCGAAAACCTTATCGGAGTGGAGGGTTCTGGCTTCTATTACCTTATGGGTGGTCTGCAACTGGAGCGTCTAGTGGGTGCTATTGGTGGCTATGCTGCTTGCGAAAAAATGCTGAATTACTCCTTACAGTACATGTCCGAACGATCTGCATTCGGACGTCCCATCAACAAATTTCAAGTGCTTCGCCATCGCGTTGCACAGCTGGCTTCTGAGATTGAAGCTACGAAGCAATTTGTACTCTATTGCTGCAAGCGTCACTCAGAGGGCGAGTATATTGTGAAGGAATGTTCGATGGCAAAACTTTTGGCGACGGAACTGTCCGACAAGGCCGCTTATCAATGTCTGCAGTTTTTTGGTGGTTATGGATTTATGGAGGAGTACAAGATTGCGCGTGCCTTCAGAGATAGTCGAGTCGGCACCATCGGTGGTGGTACCTCTGAGATCATGCGTGAGATCATAGCCAAGATGGTCATTGATGATGTATCTTATAGCAGTGCT
>JAHDDV010000544.1 GCA_020629205.1 Chitinophagales bacterium
GGCGTGGGGCGACATTGATATGTCGCTGAAGGATTTGTGACGTGGTGAGCAGCATGCTGATATCATTGCAACAAACATAGTCTTTGGCCTCAATTCCGATAGTAGCGATCACGTAATCGGTAGCTTAGGTCTTCGATATAGGCTAGATCGGGTCGGTCTGGCAGGTCGGATTTTTCGAATGCCTTTTCCATTTGGGCTTGCTTGTCTTCGGCCATCTTTAGCAGTTCCTCATACTCATATTCTCCGGCTTTGACTTGCAGTAGAAAATCGCGATCGGCTCGCCTTACATTGATCCTCTTTTCTTCTGCAATTTCTATAGCCATGTTGAGTAGCCGGAAGGTGTGCATCATGTTTTTTGAGTCGTAATTCTTGCCATGACTCTTTGTGTTATTGTAACGATGTTCATTGCGTTTTTCCACCCAATCCCAGTATTCTCTGTAATGCTTACAATAGGTGGAATATCCATTCATGTTGAAGTAGAGCAGTGCTTGCAGTGCCTGACCCTTGGGTATTGAGCTCAAGGCAAGACTGTTGGAGTCTTCGCCTCGGATGATGCCGGAGTAATCGAGGTTGGGATTGTGGAAGAGGCCATAGAGGTTTTCCATATTGGAGATTTTTGCCAGTCCACAGTCCTGCTGCTGCCAGGAATTGATTTGTAAGAACTTCTGCAGGGGAATGGAGCCAGCTTCTTTGCTGACAAAACAAAAGTCAAGTGGTGTCTTTCGTTCTTTATCGACGGGGTTGACTATTTTCTTTTTCAGCCCTTTCGCTTTTCTGATCTGAGACAAAGCAAACTTGCCAAAGGTATCTTTGCAGAGTCTCGAAATGATCTTTTGGCTGTCGATTTCTCGTAGCAGTTCAGACTTGTAAATCACCGCATCGGTGGGAGTGTTCAAGAGCTCTAAAATATTGGGATTGTTGACAGAGAGTAGCTCCATGAACCGGCCTAGTTCATAAAAGACGGTATCGTTTGATTCGTCGCTGACTTGCTTGATGTAATTGAGTCCATAGAAGTCCTTTTTGGGCAACAGAAACACGCCTTTGATATCCGTGTCTGAGCTGGCTGTATGCAGGCCGTAGGCACGGCTGCCACTCAGGCACTCCAGGATAATCAATTCTTTAGCTCTGAGCTCTTCAATGTGCATATTTACGGACATATTTTCTTAGCAGCTGATTCAATGCTTCGATCTCGTATTTTGAGTTTGGCAGTTGGTCTTTCTGTTGCTCTGCTTGACTTATGCAATCACGAATGCAGCTCATCAGTGCCGACTCGCCTTGATGCATCTGGGCTTCGTCTTGCATCGCCTTTAGGCGAATTAGTTCCTCAATTCTTTGACATAGCTCCTCCCCTAGCCCCAGATTTCCGTACAGCTTTTCAAACTCAATTCGAGGTATTTGTTCCTTCTCTAAAATCCATTTGCAGACCAAAGCTGTTCGTAGGGCGTAGAAGAATTTCTTCAACTTGAACGACTCATTTGCCTCCACCAAATCCAGCATCTTTTTGGACATGCTTAGGTAATGGTGCATGCTTGCAATTCGAGAATAACAAGAGCCTGCTAAGCTTCTGATCTCCTTTACAAATTCTGCATCTTCCTGATAGACTATCGGTGATTGAATTCTCTCTAGCAAAGGAGGATTGGACTTCTTCAGTAGCTGCAAAGATTTCTTCAGTTCCCATCCTGAGATGTCAATTTCATTGTCTTCGAGCATCAGGTCTACGGAGTCTTTCGGCTCATTGATGGAAAGGTACCAGTCTGGCTGATGCACATAGATTAGACGGATATCGTAGTCGCTGTCTGGCGAAGGAAATCCCCAGGCTCGGGAGCCTGTTTCACAAGCGAGTAGAATTTTGATCTTGCGGTTTTGTTCTAGCTCTTGCAGGTAGTGTTGGATCTTCTCCTTCATTAGGGGAAGTTACGGAGTTTTTTTCTTCTTCGTTTTTTTTCCAGTCTTGGGACGTGGGGAGGCATGGTGAACTGCTTTTGCTCGTAGCCCCCGAGCTGCGCACGGTGTCAATGAGATTTGAGCCTTCCGGGCTCCGTACATTGCACAGGCTTTGGAGCGCGCTGGTTTTTTTGCGGTGGTTTGGGCTGCTTGGGACGTGGGGCGACATTGATATGTCGCTAAACCTCATAGCGGGCTGAGGGGAGAGCATCCTTCGCTCGTGCGGCGACATTGATATGTCCCTGAAATCAGGTCTATTTTATACGCTTTTAAACTATTGAACTGCTTGTCCTAGCTCTTCTTTTCCTTGACGAAA
>JAHDDV010000121.1:0-7552 GCA_020629205.1 Chitinophagales bacterium
AACCGAATTAGAGCGCGGTAACTCCTACTATGATGGCTAGGATCTTGCCACGTAGGGCGACATTGATATGTCGCTGAACCTCGATCGAAATATGTTGTAATGCGTGAGGGATAGTAGCGGTATGAGCCGCGGGGCAGGCTGACTGAGGCATGTGCTATGGAGGCTCGGAACGCAGTGGAGAGACTACAGAGCGCATAAGCCGAAGCAGCCTGCACAAGGTGAGTGAGAGCGAATAGCCCGGCCCTCCGCCCAAATGATCTTATTGATTTTAATCCAGCACCAAGACCCTTCGAACCGGGGAATGACTTGATGACTGATTGAGCTGTAGCAGATACAGGCCGGGAGGCAACAAGATACTCATCTGCCCTATCTCAGCTGGAAGCAAATGGACAGCGATGACCTGGCCCTGTGCATTGTAGACCATCAGCAGACGACTTTCGGGACTCGGCTTGGTAGATAGCTGAACCTCTCCCCTGTTGGGATTTGGATAAACTTTAAGAGAGGCCTCATTGATTGCTTGCAAACTTATGGGGCAATCGGTGCTAAAAGGTAGCGAAAGATTGGCTGAACCTGTAAGGCAATTGCTTTGAAGCGTGAGGGTGTAATCCTCGCAAGGCAGCAGATCTTGCAGGCTTAGGTTGTTTTCATTTAGGGTTCCTGACTGCATCGTATCCTCTTGTAGGATTAGGTAATACTCATAAGTATCAGGTCCCGGATCGGGCTGCTGCCAGGTGAAATCAGCAGTGTATGGGCCAGGGGGATTGATCGGCTGAATCGTATCCGGTAGAGCACAATCGCTACAATAAAGATCGACTAGTTCAGCAGCGGAGGCTAGACTGGAAAGCTCATCAGTACAGAATTGTGTGATTGTGATGGCATAGTTTGTACATGCTTGCAGCATTGAACTTTCCAGGAGGATGGGCTGCTCTTGTACTGAATGTTGTTCTTGCAAAATCAACTGTTCATTGGAATTGTAAACGGAGACTAGAAGCGAGTCCTGTGCAAGTCCTTGCCAATCAATCTTAATCTGATCTGGAGCCTCGCTAGTGAGGGCAATGATTTCGAGTGCCAGGCAATCGGAATCGGAGGGGCCGATAGACTCGCAATAGGTCGATAGACAAGCGTCTGCCGTCTCAATGCTCAGACACAATTCCTGCTGGTAGGTCGGTGTGATGTCTATGGAAGGCTGTACGGAAATACTGTCTCCATCTAATATCCAATTGAGTGTGATGATATCCGCATCTGCAGAAGAATTGCTCATTGCATTGATGGTGCCATCACCTGTATTTTCCAGGGAAAATCCTGCCTCACAATTCACACAATTCATGTTGAGGCTGTACCATTCTGTGGGGATCGAGGAAGTAGCTTCGTTGCATTGGGTCCAAATCCGATACCTCAGCTCCTGGCAGGCTCCGAGATGCTCATCGAAGTATATCAAGCCGTTGGTGGGCGACTCTACTTTTACATTGTAGTTAGCGTCCAGTGTTTCGAATTCAAAAATATAGTTGGTCACTCCATTCATGTCCCAGCAATCGATATCCACGGTGTAGGGTGCAGGCGAGCTACCACTGACCAGGAAGGGAACATCACAGTTGTCAGGAGGGTAAAGCAGGCATGTCTCATCGCTGCAGTCAGGGCCAAAGGTGGTCATGCAGATGATCTGATAGTTTTCCTCATCGGCTTCTAGCTCTACTGTTTCATCAAAACCACCGCCAAGCCTATTGCTATTATTGATTAGATATTCATTCACGTTTCCATTTAGGCTCTGCGGTGTAGGGGCCAGATCATAACCAGTGCTCGTGGGCTGCCATTGCATTTGGGCATCGCAGGGACCAGATATCTCCAAGAGAAAATCTTCAATTTCTCCCAAAGCTGCTGATTCACAAGTCTGATAATCTTCCAGTTGATCAGCCCGAATCATTTGCACTCGTAGTCCTGAGACTTGAGCTGCGATCTCCTCGGGGATCTGTAGCAGGGTATCAATGGTGGAACTTTGCGGCTGGCTTTGAAACAAAAGTTCCTCTTCCGTAAAGAATTGATCTTGATTGTAATCGATGAAGATTTGAAATACTACTTCGTTGGTATCGCCATCAAAACCAGGATTCAAGACAAAACGACTTGCCTGAGCGCTTTGGACTTTTATTGTTTCTTCAGTGTATTTGAGATAGCCTCCATTGTTTCCGGAGTCCAGTAGAAAATCTCCAATTTCGATAGAAGCGATATGCTCGGAGACAGCGTACAAAGCAGCCCCAGAACAGTCGTCCACAATAGTGGGACAAGGGATGCTGACTTGCTGAGGCTGGGTTGCATCACTCAGAAAACCGGCATCACAGATCGCTTGCACATTGACCTCATAAGATTGACAGGGAAGTAAATGCGGAGATACTAAATGAAGGTTGGTATTCATGGTGGCTTGCTCTACGAGTAGCTCCTGATCAGGCAGATTGAGGACCTGAACGTTGTAGCCAATAGCAGCGGGTACCAAATCCCAAGTCAGGTCAACCGCATAAACCTGATCGGACTCAGCAGAGATGCTACTTACTTGCGTACATTCTCCTTCGGGACAATCGGAGTAGAAGGTATAGGGCTCAGAAGGCAAGAAAACTCCTGCACTACAATAGTTGTAGAGCAGGAGTGTATAAGCCGAGCAGAGCTCGATACTATCTTGAAAGATGGTGCTGAAAGAAGTCGTAATCTGACCAGTATCCACCAGTACTGCCATCTCGTCATAAAGCGCATATTCCACATTGCCCGCATCATCGTTGTACATGATCGAGAAGTAATCCAAGCTGGAAAAACCCTGATAGACATAGCCGACTTTCGGAATTTGACAGACATTCTCGACGGTGGAACAGGCAGAGCAATCGCTGCCATCTTCCAGATTGATCCACAGACAAACATTGGCGTCTTCATCAGCCTGCACAATGCAGTCTGCGGTCTCGCAGACGAGTTCATTATTGAGATACCATTCGTAGCTTTCTATATCGGACGCATTGACGATGTTGGCACTAAGACCGATCTCTGAAAAAGAGGACTCCGTCATGTGGATTTCGCAAGCACATCCTTCACAGTGCATATCGACTATAAGCGGATGGCAAGGATCACTGTAGATGCCGGATTCAGCACTACAGAGTGCAACAGCCTGCAAGACGTATTTTTCACAGGACTGTAAATTAAAGCTGGCAATATCAAAGAAGTTAATATAAGTATAGCCGCCTGTTACAATTTGGCCACTAATGTCCTTGACTTCGTATCGGGTATTTGTCAATAAGGAGCTTACATTGCCTGTGATTTTTGTATTGTTGAGGGATTGTACGTTTGTAAAAACCGGTGGGTCGCATAAGGAAACTCCGGTGTTTTCGCCAAACTGGACGCAGTCTTCAAACTGGCAACCTTCATCGGTCTCCAGATGCAGGCAGTAAGTATGGGTCACTCCGGCAAATACTGCAAATGTAGCTTCGGTACTTATGGTATCAAGCTTCTCGTCAAGCCAATATTGAGTCACAATATTGCCAGAAACATCCGGTATCATTTCGAACACATAATAATTGTCTTCCGGATTGTCCACCAGAATTTGAGCTGAACAGGAATCACAAAACATAGTGAGTTCCTGTAGTTCGGAGAGTGGACTCATTTGATCCTCTGCACAAGCAGTGCGAATGCCAAACTGATAGTTCGCGCAATTTTCGAGTCGAGGATCTGTGATAGTAAATGTGGGATCCGAAGAAGAACTTACCAAGACCTGGTTGCCTTCCTGGTCAAAAACGTATAAGTAGTATGCCTCCACTTCATCAACTGCATCGCAGTTGACATTCAGCGAGTAGAAGCCATCACTGGAATAGCTGAGATTTTGGGGGATCGGACAATTGTCATTCTCCTCTACGAGCTGCAAAGTATAGTCTTCCGTTTCCCCAAACTCATAGATTCCGCAAGCCGACACATCTGCCCAATCTTGTGCAGATGTCAAGATAATCCGCAGAAGCCTCTCCCCCGGTTCGAGGTTTGCAGGGAGCAGAAAGGTGCAGCCTTCCGAGCAGTTTCCGGCACTTGGGTCATTTATCAATTCCTGCTCGTCCAATTGTCCATCCTGATTCAGGTCTAGATAGATCATTTGTGTAACCGGATAGGGAAAGTCATCGTATCCGGTCGTCACTTCGACCCTAATGGAGTCCGACAGAAAGTGCCGGCTTGTTTGTGCAGTAAAGTCGGCATATCCTCCATTATCTCCGCTTTGATTTAGGATAGCCCCACAGGATACTACATCGATGTATTCTACGAAGGAGACTTCGCTGCTGGAATCACATTGAGCCTTAGCGAGGAGACTGAAGTGAAGAATGACGAAGAGTGTTAGGAGCATCTTCTGTGCCAGAGTAGAGGCCCGCTGGCAGATTTTGCAGGCCTTATTCTCGCATGGCCCTTTGAGGACTTTGAAGGGCTGGTACAGCCGCTTTTGCTTACCGAGTATTCTCTCTAGCAGCATAGGATAAGAAGATTTCCTGTGGAATTGCTCACCTTGTGAATTCACAAAAGTCAGGTGGTCTCGACTCCACTTGCGAGGGAGGTCTCTCCAAAAGACAATCGCATCATCGGGTTCGATTTTCATTACTGTTCTGTCTTCACGAATAAAGAGATGTCCGGGCATGTTTTGCACATTGTAGAGCCAGCCTTGGGATCCCTGTATTCCGTGCTGTGCTTGCTGCGCCAAATAGGATTTGAAGATCGCCAATCCAGCATCCGAGACCTCGGTTCTTTCGGGAAAAATGAACTCCGTCTGGGAGTAAGCTATGCCGATATGTTGGTATTTACCATAGTGAAGGACATAGCCTAGAATTTCGAAAATGATTGTCTGCCAGGGATCAAATTCGCCTTCCTGATTGTGTTCAAACTCCAGAGCATTGATGCTTTCCACTGGATAATCATTGTTTTGTACTTCGTGGGCGATCTCGGAAATTTGCGAGGGAGAAAGGATATAAAGCCCATCGTCTTGACTGCCGAGATCAGGCATGTTGAGCCATTCTTCAAGGATACGATGGGCATCGGGGCTAAGCATTTTTGCAGAGGCGGCGACTAGTTGTTTAGCTTCAAGAAAGTATGGATTTTCTATCTCTTCGTACCATTCGCTGCCCTCGGGGAGGTAGGACATCCAGAGTTCCCCTGTTTCTGATTTTAGTTCTTTGACAAAGGAGCTTATGAATGAGAGTTTTTGCAAAGCCAGAAGATCATTAGAATTGACAATCTTCAGGCTTGCGGGACTCCAATTGTCGCCAGGATGTTGTTCTTCAAGGTGCTTTGATAGCTGCTCAGTGCTGAGTTTAAGGAATCGATCTTTTCCTTTCTGCCAGGAATTGAAATCAAAGGGAATGAAGAACGGCATCGTAGGATATTTTTTCTTGAGTGGCAGAGGACAAGTGCTACGCAAACAAAGTACGTGACACCCTTAAGGGCTTCTATTTCTGTCATCCTTCGTTGCTCGTCAGTCGCGTAGACTAAGGCTATGCTCCATCCTCGCGCCTCGGCTGACAAAAAGATAAGCTCCTTAACGGTGTCACGTACTTTGTTTACGCAACACTAGGTATCAAGATCAAATATACGCTACTTTTTGCTGCACTTTGCTAAATGCATAGCTGATGTCGGCGATGAGGTCTTCGTGATTTTCGACTCCGATAGATAGGCGTACAAGCCCCTCGGTAATGCCAATTCGGTCTTTCAGATCTTGTGAGAGGCCAATATGTGTCATGCTCGCTGGATGTTGTGCCAGACTTTCTGTACTGCCGAGACTGACTGCCAGTTTGATCAGGTTCAAGTTGTTTAAAAACTGAAAGGCCTCTTCCTCTCCCCCATCAATTTCGAAGGCGATCATTGCACCGGAGGAAGTGTATTGCCGTTGGTGGATTTCATGAGCCCTTGAAGCCGGGTCCAGGGCACCCAGGTAATACAATTTAGAAACAGCAGGATGCTGAGCCAGAAAGTCTGCCACATATTTTGTATTTCGTGCTTGTTGTTCCATACGCACCTTTAGGGTTTCCAGGCTTCGTAGAAGCAACCAGCAGGTATGAGGGCTGGGCATGTTTCCCAGAAAAGTTCTGAGAACCTTTACTCGTGTCATCACTTCCGCATTTCCCAAGACAGCTCCAGCGATCAGATCACTATGGCCTCCTATGTACTTTGTAGCTGAATACAATACCAAATCAGCTCCGAATTGAAGAGGATTGGACCAGATCGGCCCCATATAGGTATTGTCTACTGCAAGGTATATATGATCTCTCTTGCCTTCAAAGTGTGAACAGATTTCCTTGCACATTTCTATGTCCACGAGTGCATTTGTAGGATTGGCGGGAGTTTCTATATAAACCAGTGCCAATCTATCTGCTTTGCCGGTGGACTGCACAAGCTCGATGATCTCTTCTTTGCTTTGATCGGGTGTAAAGCCAATGGCTTCGACAGCGACTTTTTTCAAAAAGTGTGTAATAAAGTGGTCTGTTCCGCCATAGGTTGGCATACTGTACAATAGCAGATCGCCGGGCTTGAGAAACTCCAGAAGTACGGTACTGATGGCAGACATACCGCTCTCAAATACGGCACAGTCTTCTGCTTTTTCCCAAAGGCACAGTCGATTTTCAAGTATTTCGAGATTGGGATTATTAATTCTACTGTAGATGAGTCCCAGTTCCTCGTCTTGCTCTTTCTGCCTAATTCCGTAAGCAATTTCGAAGTATGATTTGCCTTCCTCTGCCGTCTTGAAAACGAATGTTGATGTTTGAAATACAGGTGGCTTTATAGCACCTTCGGAAAGCTCTGGCTTATAGCCATAACTCATCATGTGGCTTTCAGGATGTGTGACCGATTTCATCTGCGATAATTCTTTTGTCAATAACCCCAAAATTAGCGTAACTGGGAATATATATCGCAGGAAGTCTACAAATGCAGTAAATTTTCCTGTATGATCACAATTTGTAGTATTTTGTTCTGAAAGGAACATTCGAAAAGCGATGAAAAGGAAAATTTCCTATGATAAAATTGGATGCTACGGATCGACGACTTCTGGAACTATTGCAAGACAATTCTGAGATCAATGTGAAGGAATTGGCTGCTCAGCTAAATCTTACCAAGACGCCCATCTATGAACGGATAAAAAGGTACCAGCGAGCAGGCATCATTAGGAAATATGTCGCAGTACTGGATCCCTTGAAGTTAGAAGCTTCGATGGTGGTGTTTTGCTCCGTTTCTCTTGACAATCAGAAACTGGAAGCCATAAGGCAATTTAAGAAGGCAATTGAAAACATCCCTGAAGTATTGGAGTGCTACTTGATGGGGGGTGTGAGTGATTTCTTGTTGAAAGTCTTGGTGAAAGATCTGCAAGCCTATCATCTATTCTCCTCGGGGAAGTTGGCGGCCTTGCCCAATGTATCCCAGATCAAGAGCACTTTTGTATTGGATGAGGTGAAGCGGTCTACTGTGATTCCCTTGCTTTGATGCACGGTGAAAATGGTGAATCGCGGATTGTGGATTGTGGATTGTGGATTGTGGATTGTGGATTGTGGATTGTGGATTG
>JAHDDV010000121.1:7652-14207 GCA_020629205.1 Chitinophagales bacterium
GGATTGTGGATTGTGGATTGTGGATTGTGGATTGTGGATTGTGGATTGTGGATTGGCTCAGGCCTGTGCCTGAGCCAATGCTTGAGTTTTATCTTTGTTGATTAATCTACTTGTGTCACCAATTGATCCATTGGCTTTCGAACTTTGACGAGCTTGACCAGCCAGTCTTTTTGCTCATCTCGGTAACCGACCGGCAGAATGACAGTACTACGTAGATTCTTTTCCTTGAGTCCCAAAATCTCATCCAATGCATCGGGGCTAAATCCTTCCATTGGGGTGCTGTCTACACCTTCGAAGGCAGCTTGCGCCAATCCAGCCATGAGGGCAATGTACGTCTGGCGAGCGGCGTGTTCGAAATTTTTGCTTGCTTCGCGCTTAGGGTAGCCCTCTAGTAGTTGCTGTCGATAGTTTTCCCAGCCTTCATTTTTGAAGCCACGAATCTCGTTGGTCAGATCAAACATGTGATTGATGCGATCGGCAGTATAGTTGTCCCATGCAGCAAAGACCAGCAGGTGGGAGCAATCAGTCACCTGAGGCTGATTCCAGGCAATCTCTCGAATCTTTGCTTTGACATCAGGATTGGTAATCACGAAGACTTCAAAGGGTTGCAATCCACTTGAGGTTGGTGCTAGTCTAATCGCTTCAAGTATATTATCGATTTTTTCCTGTGGAACGACATTGCCATTCATTGCTTTTGTGGCATAGCGTTCGTTTAGTTTCTGTATAAAACTCATTTTATCTTCTCTTAGTTATTATGAAAGGCCAAAGATAGGCTATCCTCAGGTCAGTGATATTAATCTATGGTAATAAATGTGTGCTGTCGAAAACCAGAGACTGCGCTAGATCTTGTCTAAGTGATCAACAGTTCGCTCGTTCTGGACATTTCCGGTATTCAAGGTGGAAGCCGGTTCGAATAGCAGCACTTCTACCTCCTCTTTTGCATAGGGTTTATGTGGCACTCCTTTGGGAATGATCACGAATTCCCCTTCCCCGATTTCTAATGTTTTATCAAGAAGCTCAATGTATAGAAGGCCCTTGATTACAAAAAAGAGTTCATCTTCATTTTCGTGATGGTGCATAACGAACTCGCCCTTGAGCTTCGCAATCTTGACCTGCTGTCCGTTCAATTCACCAACTATTTTGGGTGTCCAATGTGCCGAAAAGGTTTTGAATTTCTCGTCTAAGTTTATGGTCTGTATTTCCATTGTTTGAGTTTGTCTGACATGATGAAGAATCTTTGAAGGTCATTGCATCGGCATACGGCAGAGCTCTAATCGTATATTCTTATGATTTGCCCATTGCCTTTTCCTTCAACGGATCTAATATATCCTCTGAGCATTTTCTGCATTGGTATCGGGTTATGACCTGGAAAGTAGTCCTGATACTTTTTGTAGGCATCCTCCACAACACCCGTGGAAACCACATTGAGTCGAATCCCATTTTCCAGTTCTAGTGCGGCAGCTTGTGCAAAGCTGTGAATTCCACCATTGACCATAGCCGCGCTTGCTGTTTGCACCACTGGGTCATCAGCGAGTATTCCTGTGGTGAGGGTAATCGACCCATTGGGTGAAAGATGATACTGGGCTATCCGTACAATGTTTACCTGCCCCATCAATTTGCTTCGGATTCCAATGTAGTAGTCCTCTTCCAACAGCCCATCGAAGGGTCCCCAACGTGCTTCTCCAGCTGCACAAATGACTGCATCACAAGTACCAACTTTGCGCATCAGCTCCTTGATGGATTCCGCATCTGCAATGTCAACCGGATATTGCTCCGAGGTCCTGCTAGCCATGAGAACTTCGTGTTCTTTCGAGTAGTGTCTAACGATTGCTTTCCCAATCGTGCCTGTTCCTCCTATGATTAATATTCTCATTGTTGTATTGCTTTTGTTATTTGATGCTGGCGTATGCCCTTACAGGAAAAGTGCCGAAACCCTCGACTTTAGGTGGCACTGCAGAAAAAGTGAATTCTTCTCCCACAAGCGCTTTAAGGTTGTTTAGATGCTCCACGATCAGAATATCCTCTCCAAGCAAGATTGTGTGTACCGGCCGAGCGTTGACCTCGGTATTATCAATATTATGCGAATCTATTCCCACTAGTACCACCTCCTGATCCTTGAGAAAGTTGGCTGCCTCTTCAGTGATGTATGGATGATCTTCGAAATATTGATCCGTTTGCCAATGATCCGACCAGCCCGTGTACACCAGGACAGCCTTGCCATTTAAGTTCTTTCCTGAAAAATATTCTTTACCAATGGCCAAGGTCTCTTGGTATGGCACCTGGATCAAGACCGCCTCAAGCTGGGCCAGTTGCTTGAGCTTGACTGCCGAGAGGTCTTTTCCATCTTCGTAGCGATGGAAGGGGCAATCGATATAGGTACCGGTGTTAGAGACCATTTCGATTTTCCCAATCTGAAAGGAAGTACCTTCTTCGTAGAAGCGCTTGCTATCTTCTCTGCTCAGGTAATCGCATATGATGGGTGCTGGCAGACCTTTATAGGTCAAGTCTCCATGCCTGATGGTATGGCTTAGATCAATGAATCGCTGCATGCTCTTTGGATTTTATTAGTACCCCGGGCACAAAGTTCTGAATAGTTTGACTGGCTTCACTTTCTGCCACTCTTCGTTGCTCGTCGGTCATGTAGCTAAGGCTATACTCCCTTCTCGCGCCTCGGTTGGCAAAAAGATAAGCTCATTCAAACCATCCATTACTTTGTTCCCAGGGCACTAGATATTGTAAACCGATAAATACCCAGATGATGTTCACTACTCCAGAAGGGTAAGCGCCATAGTATAAAGTGTTGACAATTAGACAGAGGCTTCCCACCACGTTCAGGACTTGATAGATGGTAGATTGGGCAGTGATCTTGCCTTTGCTATTCTGGTAGTAGGCCAGGATCAATAGGAAGGACCCAATCCATCCCAGGACATCAATTGTTATACTCATCATTTGGGCATCTAAAATTTTGAAATTTCTGGACCGATAGACTACAAGCTATCTTTGAGGTATTTGGTGTAAGCTTTAATTACTTTTTCGTTGCGCTTATAGTAGGTCCATTTGCCATGGCGAGTGGGAATGATGAGTTTGGCCTTTTGCATCATGCTGAGATAGTGTGAGATAGTGGATTGTGACAATCCTGCCTTGTCTCCAATGTATTGCACACAGACTCCATCCTCGAAATGCCCTAGATCCTTGTGTGCTGGAAAGTTGGCTTCCGGATGTTTCAGCCATCTGAGGATGTTTAGTCTTGTTTCATTTGACAGCACTTTGTTGATCTCGATTATCTCCATGCTACAAACATATCGACAATTATCGAATTGTGCAAATGTTTTTTTTTCTGAGCGCTTTGCATCATTGCGCCTTTACGTTTCTTCAGATTTCCTATCTTGCTAATGCAGGTATTCGTTAAAAACTCGATTGAAGCGGTCCTCATGAACTCAGAATTACTTTCCTTCTATGGCTGGTGGCAGTTTACTGTTTGTGCCTTTGCCTTTTTGGCATTGTTGGCCATCTGGTATCATATCGGTCGCAAGCAAAAGGACTTTGGACAAATCTGGCTGGCACTCTCCGTGCTGTGCTGGAGCTGCTCTGGATTGGTGGAAGTGTATTTTGCGAATTACGCACTGGTGGATGGCAGGATTGCCTTTCGTGCCGAAGGTTGGCGAAGCATTTTTTCCTTATTCAACAGTCTGTTCATATTGCTGGCTCTTCCTTGGTTTAAATACATCCCTAAGCAATTGCAGCCCATCATAAGTTCGAAGTTTTGGTATCTGATCATCGGACTTCCCTTTTTGTTTTCCCTGCTTCCCACGCTTAGCAAGATGATCAGCGGAAGCGATATCCGACTGATCGCAGAATTGGATGTCTATTATGCCTTGTTGACGCTCGGATTCCTAGGTTTCGTTTTGTTCACTTCTTTTTCAAAGAGAAGACTGCAATTGCTGGCCTATCTATCGATTATCTGCATCCTCTTCACTTTTGGTGCTCAGATTCTGAAGCTGACCGGATCACAAATTGACCAAACATTGTTCTCCGCCATTTTCAAGACCTCTTTGATCATGATATTCTTTGCATTGGCCTTGAGTTGGGTGAAGGAATTGACTGAAAATGTACTGCCCGAAGCTGGACAATTGTTCCTAAGGTTTGATCGGCAAAAATTGAACAATGGGAAGTTGCAACACCTTGTGCATCTTGGAGGCTTGCAAGGCAGCGAGGAAAGGCAAATCGCGCTCACTCCTGCCCTATTCAATTTGCTATACAAATTTGCCCAAAGAAAGAAGGGAGACAAGGAGGATTGGCTGGAGATCAAACCCAAAAAGGATGCACGATCTGACCGGCTTTATGACATTTCTGATCACAATCAAATCAAGCGGCTATTGGTCTGTCTGCTGGATGGTCTGTTTGGCAAAGACGCCTGGACTAATGAGCAGCATTTAAAGCCGCTGAAAGCCACCTTGTTTGAAATGTCGGAGAAGCGGGAAAGGAAAATTAGATTGCGGGTACCGGCGCGAAATCTATCTCTCTGATCCAATTATTGAAGCAAGAATTGGAGACGAGCTGATCAAAAAGGTGATGAGAGCCTCCACAATCAAATAATCCTGCCTGAGTCAAAGCGAGCAAAGAACCCGCATAAAACCTCAATGTCTGTAAGCGACTTACTGACATTTTCATCTTCCTTCCGACTTTTAGCCTCTAAAAAAGTACTCTTCTGCAGATTGCACATTATTGAACCAGCCAATAATTTATCTATGCAATCGAATAGCTGTTTTTGTTTCTCATTTCCTGGTATGGCCATAGCTTTGTTTCTGACTGCCATAGTATTTGCACCTCAAAAAATAGGTGCGCAAGATATAGGCAACTCCGGATTTGACGACCGAATCAATGATGCGTTTATGCCCTTTGCACAGGCTTGGGAAGACCTTGTCTTTACCTGTATTTCCATCTTGGGCAATGAGGTACCCATCGTTCTAATTCTATTGCTCTTTGGAGCGACTTTCTTCACCCTTTACTTCGGCTTTATCAATATCCGACACTTCCCGACCGCCATACAAGTGGTGCGTGGAAAGTTCGATGATATCGAGATGCAAAAGACAGCCAAGAATGATTTTCATACACATGAAGGAGATGTAAAAGATACCATCAAGGATGAGAGTCATCAAGGTGAGGTCAATCACTTTCAGGCGCTGGCGACCGCTGTCTCTGGAACGGTAGGTCTGGGAAACATCGCTATGGTTGCTGTGGCCATTTCGATTGGAGGACCTGGGGCTACTTTCTGGATGATTGTAGCTGGTCTGCTTGGCATGTCCTCTAAGTTTGTCGAGTGTACCTTGGGCGTCAAGTACCGGGATATTGATGCTTCCGGAAATGTTTTTGGTGGACCCATGTATTACTTGTCCAGAGGCTTGAAAGAAGACGGCAAAGCGATGCTGGGTAAAATTCTGTCCGTGATTTTTGCTTTGATGTGTGTTGGTGCCTCTTTCGGAGGCGGCAACGCCTTCCAGAGCAATCAGGCAGCATCCCAAATCATCCAACAATTTGGCTTACAAGGTGATGCAGTGGGAACAGTGCTAGGGCTTTGCTTTGCCATCCTGATTGGTATTGTAATCATCGGCGGAATCAAGCGCATCGCACAAGTCACGGAAAAGGTCGTGCCTGCCATGGCCTTTCTCTATGTGGGTACAGCCCTGTTCATCCTTGCCTCGAACTTTTCATTGGTAGACGATGCAGTCAAGCTCATCCTATCGGAGGCATTCAGCCCGCAAGCCACAGTTGCCGGTGGTATCATTGGTGTCATGATTCAGGGTTTTAGAAGAGCTGCCTTCAGCAATGAAGCGGGGGCGGGATCAGCCGCCATTGCACATTCGGCCGTGAATACAAAGTATGCGGCTTCGGAAGGGCTGGTCGCTTTGTTAGAGCCCTTTATTGATACCGTCCTTATCTGCACCATGACTGCTTTGGTCATTATCATCTTCAATATGCAGGGCGTTTTTGTCTACGGCGATGTAGTCGACAATCAGGCGGCATTGATCGCTACCGGAGAAAGAATCGGAGGAGTGAATCTGACTTCGATGGCCTTTGAACACTCCATTCCGGGATCCTCCTATGCCTTGTCCTTTGCCGTGGTGCTCTTCGCCTTTTCTACCATCTTGTCCTGGTCCTATTACGGTCTGCAGGCCTGGAAGTATTTGTTTGGACGCGGTAAGGTTTCTGACTTGGTCTACAAGTGCATCTTTCTGCTCTTTACCGTACTCGGCTCTGCCGTTACCTTGGATGCGGTGTTGAAGTTTTCTGACGCGATGATTCTAGCTTTGGTCTTTCCCAATATGATTGGACTCTTGTTTCTATTTCCAAAAGTCAAGAAGGAACTAGGGGAATATTTGAGGGTGATAGCTCGGGGGTGATTACTGGTGACTAATGCATGTTGATTGTTGATTGTTGATCGTTGATTGTGGATTGTTGATTGTTGATTGTTGATTGTTGATTGTTGATTGTTGATTGTTGATTGTTGATTATTAATAATACATTATAAGCCTTCTTCGTATTGCTTTTTGTTCG
>JAHDDV010000545.1 GCA_020629205.1 Chitinophagales bacterium
AGGTGAAAACTAGCCTCGATCGCAACGGCTATGAGCGCCACCAATGCCGTGGCGGAAGCCAGCCAGCAGCGGCTCGGAGCGAAGGCGGAGAGACGCTGATGGCTGAGCTGTAGCAGGCAGTGGTGACGCTCATAATAGTGGAGAGCGAGACGACAGACACTAGAACGAATGCCGCTGAGCTCCAAAAAAAGAAAAGGGCAAAATTGATCTCATTACTCTATGACGGTGATCAACTGAGAAGAAATCAAAGCCCCACCCTCGGCCCTAATCTCAGCGACATAGGTGCCTGGGTAAACATCTTGCATATATATATTCATCTCCATGCCGGATTGATTTGATGTAAACTCCTGAGCCCGTCCTTGCAAATCGTAGACCAGCACCGTCGCAGTTTCCGCTGGCAACAAAATGCTAAAGTTACCATCATTCGGATTGGGAGTGATCGAAATCCTATTAGCATTCCTCATGGACAAACTCAAAGGATCAAAGGAAGGAATCTCCACCTCAATGATCTGCTCATTGTTTAGATAACAAGACTCCGCAAGACTACCATTTGGATTCAATTGAATGCTCATCGACAAGAGGCCTTCTGGGAGACCGGCCGTGGGAATGGTGTAGGTGTAGCTCGCAGCGGGGTCGGGTAGCATAATCTCCGTTGCATCTACCAAAAGCTCGAAATAACCTTCTTCATTAAAGGCGGCGATCGTGATCTGCAGCGGCAATTGACCGATTTGGCCATCCACGTAGGCGTTGACTGTGATGTTGATCTCTTCTGTATCGGCAGTGATATCTCCCGGATCAACGATGATAGCAGCGCCAGTAGGTGAGAACTGGTAATCAGCAGCCTCCTGACTTTGCATTTTGACGGTGGGATCACCTTCCCAATGCAGACCATCCACAAACAAACGGTTCATTTGGTAGAGAATCTGCTGACCTTGACCGGGTGCTATATAGACCTCATCGATTGCTGCTTGCAAACAGCTTCCCATCGATTGTCCAATCAAGTCGTTGGTAAAACTGCTATATAGTGCAAGGCCAAAATCCTCGTTGAGTTCTTGTTGGTAAAAACCTGTTTGACTCAATCCGGCAATGCATCCAGCCTCCGGAGCCAGTGTCCAATCTTTGAGTATTGACTCTGTATCGCTAGAATGAAAGCGACCACCAAATCCACCTGTACTGAGCAGTATTGGATACTTTCCTTCTTCGACTGCCTGGGCTTCGAAAGACCATTGTGAGCCGAAGTCCCAAATCGAAAAGAAATCAGGGCTTATGCCGTGTACAATACCTCTACCTTCTTGCAATTCGGCTTGATAGTTTTCATAGCTGGACTCGTCCAGACCAGTGCCAGTAAATGCATAGAGACTAGCTGCCTCACCAGCAAATGGGCCGGATACTAACAGGTCATCAAGACTCGACAGGTAGTTGTCTTGCAGTTCTTGAAGAGTGACTGCGCCAGTGGTGGAAACAATATTCATGCTTCTGCCACGCCAGTCGCTGCCCCCGGTACAGTCCTGCTCAAAAGCTTGAAGCTTTGCCAGGTAATCGAGCAATTCTTCTGCTGTCTGTACGCTGAGTCTGCCCGTCTTGAGATCAGGGCGATGAGCGATTTGATCCGTACAGCTGTACCTACTGTCTGAACCCGGGTAACCGAAGGTGGGCAAGATATTTTGTGCATTAATGGTCTCATCAAAGCGACACTCGCTGTAGGAAACAGAATTTCCGAGCAGCAACAAATATTCGGGGGACCAGTTTTCCATGGCAAAACGCACATAATTGTAAATAGCAAGAGGTGAGCCTTGAATCCCCCAGGCAAACTGATCTGTAAGCTCTTCAATACTTACCTGTGCTACCTGATAGGCACCAAGGGGATCACTGTTCCTATACGAAGCATAGACATCCACGGGATTTACTCCCTGTATTGATTCATTGAGCAGTGATGCGTAGATCATTAGAAACTGGCCTTGATTTGCTGGATCGGAGAAGTCTTTAAAACTGCGTTCCTGTAAATCAGAAACCTCCACCAGATTACTATTGCTTTGACTTGAACGCGTTGTCAGATAAAATTGTCTTTGATCTGTTTCTCCGGTGTCGTCAGGAATAAATATTCGATACACATCACCATCCAGCTCTGGGATAAAAAACTGTTGATTGCTTAGATCGTACAAGACCGGCTCTTCCCCTCCTTCAAAGTTGCTAATTTCCAGATAGTAGTCTTGTCCATAGTTAAGGAAAAACGCTGCACT
>JAHDDV010000122.1 GCA_020629205.1 Chitinophagales bacterium
GTTCGGCGACATATCAATGTCGGAGCGAATGCAGGTCCTCATACCAAGCAGTTCCTCCCGCCGAATCTGATGAAGGTTTAGACCCCTCTCCAGGAGCCAGAGACGGTGATGCATAGCCGCGATGGAAGAGGAAATGCAAGTGCTGAACAGGGGACTGAGTATGCCGCTAGCGGTAGCTCGACGATAGGAGAGATGGCGCTAGTGGATATACGAAGCCCCTGGGCAGTGCTTGCATTGGAACGCACAGCGCGACGGGTGCTGCAAGGAGAGAATCTGTTTCGCTCCAAAAAAAGAAATGGAGAAAGAGAGGAATTTTGGATACTTGAGCGAAAAGATCGAATTGATTGTGGTTCTAAAGTATATAGTTCCGTACCTTGTATGGTAACCGCACTATTATCTCCTTATGGCTCTTCGCTTCATGATACTTCGCCAAGGGGCGGACCGAAAGCCAAATACCACATAAGAAAACCAAATGAACAAGGACAAACACCCTGATGAGACCATTGTCGGGTATAGTGGATTTATTCTATTCGAACAATGTTACGAGTACATCGAAAATGCGTGTTTCGTGGCGGCTAGTTTCGAATTGGCTCACGACTTCTTGCTAGATTGTGGGTACGACAGATCAGATTATCGCGTAGACGAAGTCTCCATAAGAATGCTGCGAAATGACTATGGATACTCATTAGGTGAATATGCCCTGGAAGAAGTAGCCTTCAAAAAATTCAAGCAAGTAGCCGATGAACATAATATCGCATACAGTTATGAAGCATGGTATCTGGACGAAACGGTCATCATAGTGAATATCTAATAGTTGCTACACCATCAATCTGTGAGAAATAACCAAAGTCGCGCTTCAACATTTTCACTTTGATAAACATTTGGGGTGCGTTCTAGAATGCCAGTCTTGCGTCTTGCGTCTACATTGTTTTTGTGGTCCTGGCAAGGTCATTCGATAGAAAGTTCGTGAACTTTCTCTACAACATTTTTTGCGTCTTGCGTCTTGCGTCTTGCGTCTTGAGACTTGATGCCTACCCGGTATTGTACCCCTGTGCTATCATTATTTGACCGCTTACCGTCTTCGCAAGCTGGACGATGGTAACATTATCGGCAAAACCCACACTATATATATAAGATCACTTGACATGAAGCATTAGCAGAAGAAGCTCAATCTCCGCTGAATCAGAAAGAATGGGCCTCCATTGAGCCGTGATATTTCCCCATAAGAAAAGAGTGTCTTATGTGTCAAAAGAGCTTCTTTAATCAGCAACCAAGCATCGCAGCCTTAAATTGCATCTTCGGATGGCTTTGTGCTTCCCTGTTTGCTTATCAGTCCGCCATTGCTCAGGATACAACACTTGTTGTTGAGCATATCATTAGGCTGCAATCTCAGGATCACGATGTGGAGGAGGCAGTGGACGGAGCTATATACTTCAACTCGGGCCATATAAAAATCGTAAATGATTTGGTCAATGCCATGGGATTGCATTTTGAGCATTTGCCGATAGAAAGAGGGCAGACCATTCAAAATGCCTACCTGCAGTTTACTGCTGCAGAGCCTTCTTTTGGTATTTCCGAAGTATCTATTGCTGCAGAATTGCACAGTAAGCCAAAAGCATTTTCCTCAGCTAGCTATAATGTGAGCTCTCGATCTACAACAGAAAATTTGGTACAATGGACCGTTTATGATTGGCCCGTGCAAGGACAAAGTTCCAGCCGTCAACGAAGTCCAGATTTATCTGCGATTCTGCAAGAAATTGTCGATCGGGAAGACTGGCTCAAACACAACAGCCTTAACCTGTTGTTTACCGGAGATGGTTTGTCGAATGCAGTGTCATATGACCTCAACCCGGAATTGGCCCCACGGCTGGTGATTGAAACCAGCAAAACTTATCACACAGGTTCTGGAGACAATATTTACATTAATGAAATCGTCTCCAACAACGGCAGCAGTGCAAAGGAGCACGATCGGGGTGATGATTGGGCAGAATTGTACAACGCAAATCCATATCCGATTGCTTTGAAAGACCTTTGTGTGTCAGATAATCCCTACAATTACTGCAAATGGCAAATTGAGTCGCCGATATATATTGACGCTGAAGATTTCATTCGGCTTTGGTTTGACGATAGTCCACAACTTGGCCCTTGCCATATTCCTTTCAAGCTTGATGCTGAGGGGGAAAGTCTGTTCATTTCCCAGTTGCTGCCGGATGGCCAATATCAACTTTTGGACTCCATCTCCTTTCCAGCGCTAGCTGCTGGAAGATGCTTCGGAAGAACTGAGGATGCAGGCCCGGAATGGGCAAAGCTGGGAAGGGCAAGCCCATCCCGTAGCAATAAGGGTAGTGGATTGTATTATGATGCAGAAGTTGAGTTTTCAATCGAGGGTGGAGCCTATGAACTCGGGACAAGCATTTTCCTCAGCAGCTCGAATAGCGAAGCTCAAATCCGGTATTCCATAGACGGCTCTCCTCCCGACTCTAGCTCCCTGCTCTTTACCGATTCTCTGTATCTGAATGAACCAATGCTCATTCGAGCAGTGGCTTGGATGCCCGGTTATGAGAAAAGCAATGAAAATCAGGAATTCTATTATCTACGGGAGACTCATGACCTTCCTGTATTTCACTTATCTATTGATCCGCTGCATCTCTGGAATCATGGAGAAGGTTTCTACGTAAGCGGTGAAAGTGGACAGTTGGGGCAGTGTGCTGCAATAGCGAGAAATTGGAATCGGGAGTGGGAACGACTGTCCAGGGCACAATTTTTTGACCAGCAGGGGACTAAGGTTTTCGACCTGGAAGCAGGTGCGAAGATCGGCGGAGGCTGCTCGAGAAATTTTGCAAAAAAACAGTTCAATCTATTCTTCCGAGGCGACAAGATCGAATACCCAATCTTTAGTCATTCACCGATTCAGAAATACAAACGCCTCAAGTTGAGAAATGGAGGGACTGACTACGACAATGCAATCATCAGAGATGCTAGCATTGCGGCAATGTTGCGGAACCAAATCGATCTGGATATCCTCGAATGCGAACCGCTTGTCTTGTACTTAAACGGAGACTATTTTGGGGCATATGTGCTCCGCGAGTTTTATGGTAGACACTATTTCAAACATCACTACGGAGTCGATCGGGATGATCTGGATTTTATCAAAAACCCATACCAGTGGCCCATACAAAAGGAAGGCAGTTACGAGGCATGGCAGCAACTCAGCACATTCATTCGGGAGAATTCAATGACGGAGGCAGACAACTATGAACACTTGCAAAACCTCATAGATTTGAACGAGTACATGAATTACCATATCGTCGAGATCTACCTCGCCAACTACGATTGGCCTCAAAATAATGTTGGGGTTTGGAAGCAAAGGCAAGGAGGTAAATGGAGATGGCTACTCTATGATTTGGACATTAGCTCCGGACGAACCGCTGGCTACTCCTGCACAGCCTCCTACAATATGATCGATCACGCCACGAGCACTTCAGGGCCAGCCTGGCCAAATGGTGAGGCAAGCACGCTCTTTCTTAGGAAGACATTAGAGAATCAGGACTTTCGCTCTGAGTTTGTGCAACGAACCTGCACCTTTGCTCAAACCATTTTTTCGCCAAGCCGGTCCATTGCTTACATCGATAGCATGGTTGCCGACTTTAGCCCCGAAATGCCGGCAATGCGTTCCACCTTTGCAAATGCACCAGAGTCCTGGTCGCAATGGAGTATGGGGCCAGGAGGAGGTTCACAAACAAGCTGGGATCAAAACCTTGATGCATTTAGAGGATTCTTTGAAGAAAGACTTCCGCACGTCCTCTCCAACTTTCAGCAGCACTTCGCGATGAGCGGCCACTACCTGCTGAGTATAAACAATGATGCTGATTCAGGAGGCAAGGTGCTGTTTCACAAAAACGAGATGACCGTACCCCATCACTATACCGCCAGCTATTTCAATGATGTGCCAATTATGATTCAGGCTGTACCCGATCCTGGCTATCGTTTTCTGAAATGGGCCGAAACAGGACAGACTGCCCCTTTGATCTATTTCCGCTCAGATACAGACACAAGCCTTACACCAATATTCGTGGATGAGGAATCCATCAAAGCAAATACTACAGATTCAAATTATTCCTTTGTAATCGTCCCAAATCCTGCCAGCGAACAGCTGTCGCTTCTTTGGTTGAGTAAGCCCGTTGCCGCGGTGCAAATTACCATAGTCAATGATACCGGAATTGAAGTGTATTCCCTTCAAAGCTCCCAATCTACAATCGCTGACCTGGAGATTGATATTAGTGCCTTTACCAATGGTTTGTACCTTCTAAAGGTAAATACTGGCGCAAGCTGGATGGTGAAGAAGTTTGTGAAGATCTAAATGCTAAGTCGGGCTATCCACTCTCACTCACCTTGTCTACAGTTCTTCGGCTTGTGCTCTTGATGCACAGAAAGTTCGGCGACATGTCAATGTCGGAGCCAATGCAGGTCGTCACGCCAAGCAGGTCCACCCGCCGAAACCTATGGCAACCAATCAAGTTCAGCGACATATCAATGTCGGAGCCACTGCAGCTCGCCCTCCCAAACAGTTCCACCCGCCAAAACCCATGGCAACCAATCAAGTTCGGCGACATATCAATGTCGGAGCCAATACTGGTAGTCCTGCCAAACAGTTCCACCCGCCAAAACCTATGGCAACCAATCAAGTTCGGCGACATATCAATGTCGGAGCCACTGCAGCTCGCCCTCCCAAACAGGTTCTCCCGCCGAATACGCTGGATGCATTGAAAGTTCGGCGACATATCAATGTCGGAGCTAATACAGCTGATCCTGCCAAACAGTTCCACCCGCCGAAATCTAAGGAAACCGACAAAGTTCGGCGACAACATCCCCAATAGACATTCGTCCAATCCTGGGACCGTAGAGAAAGTTCACGAACTTCTTTCAACTGCATTTGCTTGGGGGCACTATCTCCGGCTCTATAAGCAAGGCTGTACTCGGATATAGCAGGCAAAGCCTGGCTCCAAAGCCATGAGAGGGACTGGACGATTCTGTCTGGCAGACACAAATCAAGGCCCCATAAATCATTTGCCGATCGAAAAATTGTCTCCAAGCGACTCATTTAGCAAAAGTGAATTCGTCCAAGCTGCAAATTGTATATTCAATTCCGCTTTCGTAACTTGGAAGTCGAGCATCATATGGATTGTCTCTACTGCCATTCCCTATGTACCCCGTTTCTTTCAACTGAAATGTCAACGCCTCATTTGAATGTAGGAGCGGTGAAAGGCTTGGAGAGCGGCGATGACATTCCTTTGAGTTGTGGACTATGAATAAAAACAAGTATATCGAATGTGCAAATACATCAATATAAAGGAGACTGTAGAGAAGTTTTATTCAGAAGGGAATAAGATAACTACTACAGAGTACCTTGATTTCTTCGATTTGTTTGAATTAAATCAATCTGAATGGAAATTACTTAAATTGATTTATGAATCACCTGATAATAGTTCTACTGCTACCGCTTTAGCTATTAAATTAGATTTCAAAGGACATCAAGCAATAAATCTAAAATTTAAAAGAATTGCTGAAAAAATTGCTAACCACACAAATAAATTTCCATTCTACAAAAAAACCAATAAATATTGGTGGTGGACTTTACTCGCAACTGGTGAAAAGAAAGGTGAATTTTTCTATTGGAAATTAAGACCAGAATTAATTGAAGCAATTAATATTTTCGAAAAAAGTCAATCAATAAATTCAGCAAATTGGAAAAAAGTTATTGTAGAATGGATAAGAAGAACTAAAAAATTGGTTCAATACAAAAATGAATTTCTAACATTTTTTGACAAAATCATAAATTTAGCAGGTCATCCAGATAGAGCGTATTTCGGTACAAACAATAATACAATTAGTATTGTAGTTGGGCATCTTTATTTGGGAGTATATATTCATTCAGGTGATGACAAAGGTATTGGAATGATTGTAGAAAAAGATTTTAAAAATATTAAAGGAATTGCTTGTACGCCAGTAAAATCAACATTAGCTAAAACATCTCCACATAAATTATACTGGCTATGGATTAAAGATATTTCAAATCTCCATCAAGTTCTTAATCATTCTGAAATATGGCAAAGCTTTAGAAAAGCATCAAATCTCGTGATCGAAACTCCACAAGGAAAAACAACAAGAGAAAGAGAGAAAAAAGGTAAGATCGTACTAAGTGCTTTGGCAGTCCCAAAGAAAATTATTCAAGAATATGAATATTTTCAAGAATTAGAGTTGTCAATAGCTAAGGCAAAAAAAATATCTATAGAAAAACGAAAAATTAAATTGAGAGAAGCACCAGAAATTCCAGAAAAGATCTTCATTAAAACAACTGGGTTCAAAAGAAATCCATATGTAATAGTTGAGGTATTGGAGAGAGCAAACGGAATTTGTGAATTGTGTGAAAAAGAAGCACCTTTTATTAAGATTACAGATGGATTACCATTTTTAGAAGTTCATCATATTGAACCATTAGCTAATGGAGGAAAAGATACGATTGAAAATGCGGTTGCTTTATGTCCAAATTGCCATAGAGAAGCACATCATGGAATAAATATAGAAGAAATCAAGAAAAAACTACTATGCTTGACCGTTGAACAAAACCTGGGTTCTTGAGCCAGACAGTTGACATGGTGAAAGAAAACGATTTAACGATCGAATTCAGGTAGTATTATTAACTAGTCTCATTACATTGAGAGAGTTACCAGTTGTGATATAAGGCAAAACGTTCATTGAAATGCTTTTCTGTGATGCTGCTTTTGCAGTTTGCTTGTTTCGACTTTGGAGGTTTTTCCCCCTAGTGCTGCGTAAACAAAGTTCGTAACACCTTTGAGGAGCTTATCTTTTTGTCAGACAAGGCGCGAGGAGGGAGCAGAGCCTTAGCTACGCGACCGACGAGCAACGAAGTATGACAGAAATAGAAGCCCTTAAAGGTGGTGCGAATTTCGTTTGCGTAGCACTAGGTACCCACTATCAAATCGTCAATAGACCCTGTTAGGAAAGGCATGATTGAAGAAACAAAAGCCGCTACTGCCGAGATGTGCATAAGCTTGTGCTGATTGCAGCTTGTCCTGCCCTACACATATATAGGAAGCGCGCAACAGCATTTTCAATCTGGTAGAGGATTGGGCGTGCCCAAAAATATGAGGCTGTGTGCCTACCCGGAATATTGTGTCCCGGGCTATCAATTTTTGACTGCTCCGCGGCCTGGTGAGAGCTTTTGAGCGGTACTCTACAATCCTGCCACCTCCCCAAGACCACCAGACGGTGCAATCTAGCCGCGATGGAAGAGGAAATGCAAGTGCTGAACAGGGGACTGAGTATGCCGCTAGCGGTAGCTCGACGATAGGAGAGATGGCGCTAGTGGATATACGAAGCCCCTGGGCAGTGCTTGCATTGGAACGCACAGCGCGACGGGTGCTGCAAGGAGAGAATCTGTTTCGCTCCAAAAAAAGAAATGGAGAGTATTTGTCCATTCTCCTTCTACTGATTCGCTATTCGGGCTCAACAATCTCTATCAAATTGGCGGTGACTTCGAAATTTTTGGTACCTCACTTGTGAATTTGCAGGGTCTGAGTTTTTGTGGTCCTGGCAAGATCATTCGATAGATAGTTCGTGAACTTTCTCTACAAGATTTTTGCGTCTTGCGTTTTAGTAAAATGTTCACGCCTCCTGCTGTGGAGAAGCACGAGGCCAGCTCAACACTAATACCGAACCTCTGGCACCCCAATGGCATTAAAATTGGCTTTGTATAAATTATAATCCCGAACGGTGCCATGCCCATCCAGATCACTGTCGTATTGAACGTAATTGTTGATCGCAGAGGCCTCCGAAAGCGACCAATTGTAATCTAGAAACGTACAGGCACCATCCCCATTGAAGTCCCCGGCTTTGCAGGCAAAATAACCGTTGGCGAGGGGCTTGAGTTGATTTGTGCCAGCCACCAAAGTGGGATTACTAAAATCGTATGCGCCCGTCAGTGGAAAGCTCAGATCGCTTGCCGACATGATATCGAGATGATTGCGCGTTCTTGCGATGACCCGATAATCTACATTTGTGGGTAGCTCGTCTATGTTTATACCGGCATTGCCATCAACATCCAGTACGAGGCCATTAGTGCTGAGGAGCGCCGCCATTCTCAAAGCTGGTGTTGTCAAATCAGTACTAGCATAGAAGTCTAATAGAATCCAATCAGTAATAGCTACATTATTGTTATTAATGCTTTCGGTGCCTGCATATGACCAGGGCGGAGCGGAGAAAGGCTGCGTGCTTGGAAGCAGGCCTTGGTTTTGCAGCGAATTACTCATCAAGCCATTGGACAAATAGGGGCCTTCCAGTAGTAATTTGGCTTCAAATGGCGGACTACTAGTCACCGGATTCGCATTGAGCGTCACTGTCCCTTCATATCCGGTATCCCCAGAAGTCGAATAACTTCCATTGCCCCCAAGTGCTCCCATGTAGAAAGTGATTGCTCCTTCATCCGTCGTTGGAGCCACCCAGTCAAACTGCCATTGCCCAGTGGTATTTACGCCTGAATGTTCCATCTGTGGCACAGATCCATTCGAGGCATAATTACTACCTGCCCCTGCGATAAACTGACCTGAATTGCCGTCCCTGCTCAATGCAAAGCCATAGGTAGAGAAGTTACTCAAGAATTCTACGGATACGGTATATTGCTCTCCTGGCGTATAGCTTGTAACCGCTTGTCCGTTACTGTCAAAAAATTCAAGCAGCAGGTCAGTGCCAATCGTCTCCAGCCCTGCGGCCCCACTGGTATGACATCCGCCATTTGCGCAGCTGCTCCCATTTTGCCCGGTTCTGCCCGAAGGCGGATTATCTGAGCTGGAATGAGCGGTTTGCTGT
Source organism: Chitinophagales bacterium (assembly GCA_020629205.1). Taxonomy (GTDB): domain Bacteria; phylum Bacteroidota; class Bacteroidia; order Chitinophagales; family UBA2359; genus JAHDDV01. Next base: position 8,887 of record JAHDDV010000122.1, read on the forward strand.
GTGGCTGTATAGGCGAGTATAAGGCAAAAGGTAGCAGAAGTGAGTATGATCTTTCTCATGATGTTGTGTTTGTACGATTACGGTGAAGCCAGGCATTCGACAACTTGTTGCACAGCTCCCATAGTAATAGTGCAAAATACAGCCAGTGGTTGCTTGTCATTGATTGAAAACTTGAAAAAGTATTCTTGGCAACAATTCGGATGTATCACATTCATTGTCATTAGATTTGGGCGTGTCCCTCCGCCGTCTGCCTCGCCCCGCCGTAGGGTCAACTTATGAGTTGACCCTACAGCGGGGCGAGACAGCCAGCTCCAGGCCGGGCTATCCACTCTCACTCACCTTGTCCACAGTGCTTCGGCTTATGTGCTCTGTAGTCTCTCCACTGCGTTCCGAGCCTCCATAGCACATGCCTCAGTCACTGTGGCCGGCGGCTCATACCGTTTCTATCCCTCACGCGGGGTAAATTGAGCATTAGGACTGTACGGAACTTTCAACGTTCGGCGACATGTCAATGTCGGAGTTACTCCGTGCCTCCTTAGGCAGTGGAAGCACGCTCACTTCTTGTTGGGGAGTCAGCCCTTGGTGGATTTTTGTGCATATGGGCTTGGGAACTAATATCGGTTTTCAAGTAAAGACAACAGCCCAAACCGACTGTTTGGCTGGCCGATAAGCTAGCCCAATCCCAGAATTCGCTTATCAATTTTGTGGATTGCCCATTGTTAGCTATCTTAGGCTAGCCTTGAATTAGACCCAGGTCCCAGTAGTCCAAGATAAAGGTGAATGAACTTTTTTACCAGATAGCCACTAACAACGATCAGTTCATGCACCTCATTTGACTCGATTCACGATCTATTTGTTCATATAATTAACGAATTATGGATTTAATGAGTATTCTAATTTGGGTGGTGCTAGGCGCTGTTGCAGGCTTCCTGGCCAATGCTATCAAGCCCAATGGTTTTGGAACTGTTGGTACTATCCTGTCCGGGATCGTCGGAGCGTTTATCGGAGGTTATGTAGGGAACTTGCTGGGTATCGGCGGGACCGCAGTAGGTGGTCTGTCAATCGCAAGTGTGATAACAGCTGTCGTCGGCGCCTTGATTCTATCCTTCTTGCTTGGATTTATCAAGAAGGCGACTTAACTTGAAAATCTTCTCGAAATTGAAAAAGCCATTCCCTGGGAATGGCTTTTTTTATTAGGCAATACACTTCAAATTGCATCTGAGTAGAGGGCAATAAATCCAATGAACAAATGACAGATAAGCTGTACCTACAGACACCAATCTTTAAGTCACATAAGCTACAACAAGAAAAGGGCTTGCATGTCTTCTATAAAATGGACTGTTATCAACCTACAGGCTCTTTCAAAATTAGAGGCATGGAGGAGCTATGTCGTTTTCATATCAATAATGGGAAAAGAGACTTCGTAGCCTCCTCAGGCGGAAATGCCGGCTATTCACTTGCGTATGTAGGAAAGCAATTGGGAGCAAATGTGAAGGTAGTTGTGCCAAAATCTACCTCTGAGTTTATGATCAATAAGATCACCAACATCGGAGCTGAAGTGGAGGTCTTTGGTGAAGTTTGGGATGAAGCCCACCATCACGCCCTTAATCGTTCTAGAGAACTGAATGCCGTTTATGTTTCGCCCTTTGATGATCCCTTACTATGGAAAGGCCATTCTTCGATTATCGATGAGTGCGCAAGGCGGATGGAACAACCAGATAAGATCGTGGTATCTGTTGGAGGAGGTGGATTGCTTTGCGGAATATTGGAAGGAATAGAAAACAGCGGATGGAAAAGCACTCAAGTCATTGCTGTAGAAACGGAGGGAGCGGCCTCGTTTTATGCAAGTCATAAAGCTGGTAAGCTGGTTGAACTGGAAGAAATAACTTCCATTGCTACGAGCCTGGGTGCTAAAAAGGTAACAAAGAGCGCATTGGAGTTATCCCATGATTTTGATCTCAAACCTTTCTTGGTAAGTGACCAAGACGCGATTGATGCCTGCTATGATTTTTCGAAAGAGTATAATACAATCGTCGAACCTGCTTGCGGGGCTTCTCTTTCGGTTCCCTATTTTCACTCAGATACCGTCGGTCCCGGTGAAAAGGTCTTAGTGATCGTATGCGGTGGTGCCAATATTCAAATAGAAGCACTCGTCAAAGCATCATAAGACGCAAGCAGTGTAAACACCTTGCTCCTTTATCTTTGCTCCTTGAACATTCAAGAAGCCTCGTGGCACTTCCATTCGGTAGAGAGTTCGTGAACTCTCTCTACATAAGCAATCAACAATCAACAAGCCCCGTGTTGTACATTGTTTCCCACCGTTAATTAATGCAAAAATCCTAGAGTTTTGGCTCAAAGCTTGTACACTTGCAGTCAACCTGCGAGTCAATAACACCCAATATAATGCTAAAGCCCTTTACAGCCTATTGCAGCTTGCTACTCTTTCTATCTCCAGTACTGCTGCTGGCACAAACCGAGATTCGCGGACTGCTAGTCGATGGAGAGGACCGGCCAGTTGAGTTCGCCGAAGTCCTCTTGATGGACGCCGATTCCATTCCCCTGATGAGCATACTGGCCGAACAAGACGGCAGCTTTTCCCTCAAGACAGAGCCCGGCAATTACCTTTTGCAGATTAGACAGCTTGCTGAGATCTTTTACTTTGAGCCTATTGAAGTAGTAGAAACCGCCATTGATATAGGCACGATTGTAATCGACAAAGTGTATGAACTTGAAGAGATGACCGTTGTCGGCAGAGCCATGCGGGTGAGGAGAGAAGTAGATCGAACCGTTTTTGACATTGAGCACTCATCAGCTAGCACAAGAGGCGATGCAGTCGATGTTCTTACGGTCACACCTGGTATCCAAGTTCAGGGAGAGGACATACGCATGGTGGGCCGCAGTGGCTTGGCCGTCATGGTCGATGGGAAAATGATCCGCCTGAGCGGTGAAGAACTGACCAACTTTCTACGTGCCATCCCATCAGAAGATATCAAGAACATCGAGGTGATCAGCACGCCACCGGCCAAATACGAGGCCATCGGAAATAGTGGGATGATCAACATCCAGCTGAAAAAGGCCCGCCGAGATTCCTGGAATGCACAGCTCAAAACCTCTTACACCAAGCGTGTCAAAAACGGCAATAACCAAGGAGCTAGCTTCAACCTCAATCAATCAGGTCTCAGTTTTTACGCTTCCATCAATCGTAATTACAATCATAGACTGGTAGATCAGGATGACTGGGCATATTTCCCTGAAGAAGAGTGGTATGTGAACTCCGATCTCGACTTTTCCGGTACATTCCGCTCCATCATCCTTGGAGCAGAATATGAAATTAGCCCGCGGTGGAAGACCGGTGTTGGTGCCACGCTAAACAAGTACAAAGGAGGCAATGATCAAACACCCTATTCAGCCGTTTTCGACAGAGAGTCACAGGAAAGAATTTTCTACATCAATACGGTCAGCAATCGCGTCCTTGGCTCCGATTTTCATTCCTATAATTGGTTCAACGATTTTGCTCTTGACACTAGCGGTACAAAATTGAGTTTGAATTTAGATTTGTTTCAGTTTGAACATGATGATGCAATCGATTACTACGGCATTTCCGCCAACATTGAGCCAAGAGTCAATAAGTATGTAGCAGGGGTCAATAAAAATGATCGACGAATTGACAACTATTCGGCCGCATTGGACCTTAGCTTGCCAAATTCGGTCGCCGATGTCGAAACCGGACTAAAGTTCACCTCCACTACTTCAGAAAATGATATCACAAATTTCAATAGCGGTGAAGTGCTGGAACCCATCGAGGAGATGCCATTGGAGAGTTATTCATTTGTGTATGAGGAGATCGTGAGCTCTGCATATATTTCTGCCAGCCGAAAACTCAACGATAAAATGGAAGCAAAGCTCGGTCTACGTCTGGAAGCCACCAATACAGATGCAAGAAGCTCAGGCGATGGTAGCAATCGCAAACGCAACTATATGACCCTGTTCCCGACTGCCTTTCTATCCTATCAGATCGATGAATCTTCCTCCGCCAGATTCTCGGCCAATCGCAGAATTCAAAGGCCCAATTTCCGCCAGCTTAATCCCAATCTAGATTACACCAATCCCTATCAGGCCATCGGTGGCAATCCATTTCTGCAACCCTCTTTCATCACCAATGTTGAACTAGGATACAATTACAAAGGCTGGGATTCAAAGCTCTATTTCACCTACCAGCAAGATGTATTTGAGCAGTTGGCCAAGGCGGATCCAGAAACAAGCTTCATTCTCTTTCAAGATGAAAACTACTATAATGCCTACCGATACGGGATCTCAGAAAGCTATGTCTTTGAAGGTATAGATCGCTGGACTAGCAGCAATAGCTTTGACATCAACTACACCATTGCCAAGTCATACTTCCCAGGCACCGACGAAAGAACCGAAGGATTAATAGCTACCTTTTCCACCCACAATGATTTCAGCCTAAATGCCAGCCGCACCTTGATTGCCAATCTTGGCCTATGGTATAATTTTCCAAAGTGGGAGGGTGTGTACAAATTCAAGTCACAAAGCAATCTCAGTGCTGGAATTCAAGCCCTCTTTCTGGACAAGCGCCTCTCGATGTCACTCAATGTTAATGACATTCTTCGCACCAATGAAATGGATCTAGAATACACACTCAATGGCGTAAGACAAATCGGCATCTACTATTGGGATCATCAATCTGTTCGCATCGCCGCCTCCTACCGCTTCGGCAACCAGAAATTGCGCGTAAGAAGAAATCGTGGAGGTAATCAGGAGGAACGGAATCGGGCTAGATAGATTTTTTGGAGCCCAACATATCCACTCGCTCCAATACCCGTCCTGCTGTCCGTTCCAATACAGGCAGCAGACAGCCGCTTCCTGTATCCAGTAGCGAGGTCTCTCCGCATGCGCTGCGAGCCCCCGCTACTGGCACAGTCAGTCGGCTGTCTGCTACCTGTATTTCCTCTTCCATCAGGGCTATTCTTCACCCTCTGATGCACGTGGGGAAGCTCGCAATTTGACGATTGTTTGGCAGCTGTATTGGCTAGCAAATTCACGAACTTTCTACCGAACACAGTTGCCACACCTTTCGTAGAGAAAATTCACGAACTTTCTACCGAACCCAATTGCCACACCCTTCGTAGAGAAAATTCACGAACTTTCTACCGAATACAATTGCCACACCTTTCGTAGAGAAAATTCACG
>JAHDDV010000546.1 GCA_020629205.1 Chitinophagales bacterium
ACCAAGGAGGTAGTCAAATCCCATGATCCGAATATCAAAATTATGCGGGCACTAAACGGTGATACAGTACTTTGTAATGGATACTATGAGGTCGAGTGTTTTGTTCAATTTCAGAATACCGGTGCCGGCCGCACTAGTTCAGTGATTGTTCAGGATTTCATTCATCAGGATATCGATGAAGCAAGCATTGTCTGGATTGATGGGTCAGAAACGCCCACTGTGGAGGAATTTGATCATGCCACACGCGTTCAAACCTGGGTATTTCCGACGATGGAGTTGAGAGGCACTGGAGAAGCTGGTTATGGTACTTCGTTTTCTGAATCAGATACAAAAGGCTGGTTGCGCTACAAGGTAGAAGCAGCAGCAGGAGATAGTTGTCAACACTTGCTGAATCAAGCCATTATTACTTTTGATTGCAATGAACCGATCGCTACAAACTTAGCAAGTTTTTCCTACTGTGGTTGGGCATTAGCCTGTGAAGACTGTCTCTTTGAGAGTGATACTTTGGTCTTGGATAGTTTAAAGTTTACAGTGGATGTGGGAGATCCATTGGGCATTGTTCACGAAGCCAGCTCTGATCCCGTCAGTCTAGCTTCTGGCTATACCGATCTATCCGGAATGGCTTATGCTAAGTGGTATCCAAGTGTGGGTTTAGATGATCCATTGTCAACAGATCCTATCATCTCAGGTGTCATGAATCCCTATAGTGGATTGAGTAGCCAGAGACTGTATGTCCCGGGTTACTATTTTTCAGCAAGTGCCGCTTGTATGAGTATCGTAAATCATCGGTATCCACAGGTAAATTGTGGAGACGGAGAGCTTGACTATCTGATTGAATATGATTGCAGTGGCTCAAGTCAAACAGCTACCATAAAAGCATGGGTGGAAAGCGGAAACACCCTTAGGAGCGATATCACCTGGTTTAACTGTGAAACACCAGAGGATACGCTCGTGCTGGATCATCTTCCAAATGGTACTTACAGTCTCTCTGGCATTGATGCGGATAATTGTGTATATCGGAAAGATGTGACAATTGATGAAATACCGATTCCACTGTGGGTGGACCCTGCGGAAAACTGTCATAATGGAACAACCTTAAAACTCTATGTTTCTGGAGGTGCACCTCCATATATGTATCAATGGAGTGATATGCCTCCTACTACGGCAGATGAGCTTACCTTGGCAGCTAATGTGCCAGCCACAGCCACAGCCACAGTCACATTTACAGTTACCGTCACTGATGCAAATGATTGTGCTGTTGAAACATCGTTTGAGAATCCTTGCTTTCCTGTCGATATCGAAGTTCTGCCTCGAGACGGAGTCGTAACACTTTTCCCAAACCCAGCACAAGATGTGGTCTACCTCAAAGCCCTTGCAGTAGATTTTGAGGATTATATCATCCGGATCTTTGACCTTTCGGGGAAGCAGTTGTTGGCAAAGGATGGCTTTCGACTTGCTCAGGAGGATATTGAAATTCGAGTCGATGAGCTGCCGGTCGGCCTGTACACCTTTGAATTTGCCACGGAAGATTGGCGGCAAAGTGGAAAGCTGGTGCTAAGCAAATAGTGTAGTTTTGGAGGGTAAACAGGTGTAGGGAATTTTATGTATATTCCTTAATGCCTGTTTACCTTTTCTTTTGGGGGCTTAGCAAAGCTTTTATGCGGAATATTTTGCTTGCTCCTGTGTTACTTCTTTTGGCCTTCATGATTGCACCTATCGAGAAGGCGGTGGCAGCTGCCGATTCACTGGCAGATGCCGAGGGTATTGCTTCCTGGGATCTAGCTCAGGACGATTTAGGTCTAAAAAACTACGAGGAAGCTTTGCCTTGTTTGCAGGAGGCATTGCCGCTGCTTGTTGAGGCAGAGCTTTGGCCGGAGAGTGCTGAATGCGTAGGGCAAATTGCTAAGTGTTGGTACAGACTTCGCGATTACAAGAGCCTCATCGAAGGCAGTCCTGAGTTGCTGACAAGTCTTCCTCAGGCCATACAGGATACCAGCATTGCGATTGGATCTCTACACACCTATGTGGGTTCTGGCAATAGCAAAAGGGGAGAATATGAGCTGGCCCTGCAGGCTTATGACAGTGCCTCGGCAGTGTTCACGAAACAGGGTCTAAGGGGTAACTTTGCAGCATTCACTTACAAGAATGCTGCTCAGGCCTGTGAGCGTCAGCTCAATTACCAAAAGCAGCTGTATTACCTGCGGGCAGCATTAGAAGCAGATACTA
>JAHDDV010000547.1 GCA_020629205.1 Chitinophagales bacterium
TGGGGGACTATGATCAAGAGATCATTCATCATTTGATTTATGATGACTACGAGCGGAATCTGATAGAATGGAAACAAAGTTGCGATATCGGACATAAAGTCAAACGATACTTCTATGAGTATAACGACCCCAATCTGTTGACCACAGAAAAACACATAGGAACAGAGCTAGGCTACCTGGACTCCTATGGCAGTGAGTCCACCGGTTGGGATGTTGCAAGATTCGAATTCGACCCTATGGGCCGGCTAATAGCAATAGACGCAGAAAACAGGCCCCGTACCGATATTTCCTATCCAAACAACAGTAATCGAGTTGTGATTGAACACAATACTAATCTCGAAACAACACTGCATTACGACGGTCTACAACGTTTGAATTGGAAGTTTTCCAGACCAGATGTCGCTATGCATCCGCGAGGTAGAGTTTATGGCCAAACATTTTCGGAAGACGCCAGGAGAGTACGTCAATACGTTCCATCATTTGGTGACAAACCAGCCAACTTGGTTGCCTCAGTTGAGGCTTATCATGATACCACTTCTATCGTTGTGACGGGTCCGAAAAATCAGTTATACACTGAGACCGTATTTGAAAGATCAGCGCTATCCAGAATTTCGAAGGTAAGTCAAGCAGGTGATGGCCACAGCACGATCTTTAGCTACGGATATAATACCAGCGAAGAAGTAGTCGATCTCTCCTCTTCTTTGGATTTGCAGTACTACGGCACTGGCACTCTGAGCAAGAAGACAACCCTGAGCGACTTCAAAGTACAAGAAGAAACATTCTATAACATTGTCGGTCAGTTAATTCTCACACGAACACAGGAAGGTCTGAATACCTACTATCTCTACGATGACTTTGGTAATGTATCGCAAATCTTTACGCCAGAGGCATCGGCAGTGCTTGGTACAGGCAACAATGATTTTGCAAGGGCGAATAGTTATCGCTTCAGCTATCACGAGGATCAGCGTCTGGCGAGTCGTACAGTGCCCGGAGGGACTACGGTATATTTTGAATATGATATAGAGGATGAATGGACTACCAGAGAAGAGTCAAATCAGATCATCAAGACCCTCTTCGATGCTTTTGGCCGCCCATATAGGCAGTATTTACATAGCCAGGAAGGCAGCGATCCGATATTGCTAAATGAGGTGATCTATGACAATGATGACATATGTAATGACTGGTTGGATACACTTTTTACTGGGGGAGTCATAGGCACAAATGATCAATTTGGAGAAGTCTGCTGCAGCCGGACCAGACTACTGGATACATCTTTCGACTCATCAAAGTATGTATACGAATTCAATAGTTTCTATGGAGGCCAAACTGAAAACAGGGTAGTGATAGGTCCATTAAAGCTCACCGAGTTTCATGATCTCAACTATTCCTACCTTGGTGAGATTTCTGCAAACAGGATATATGTTGAACTAGACGATGCAGAAGCTTCAGAAGTTGAGCTGGTATCACGCTCTTATCGAACATCCTATGATCGTCTGCAAGTCGACGATGTAAGTGTCGAACTGGACAATGAATATGCCCATCAAGGCTTCTATATTGCAAGCAACAACAATGACTTGGGGCAAGTCCATCAAAAGCATTATCGGACCAATCCGTTTTCGGAGTATCTCCAGTCTGATACGCTGTTGACGCTCAATTACCGATACAATCTAAAGGACCAACTTACTGATATTAATGACCTGGAAGAACCAGCTACAGTGGCCAAGCCTCCTGCTTCTTCCGACGATACTGCCTACCATAAGCCAGAAACTTCTTGGCAAGACTGTGCCACTAAGCAACTTAGCCAACAGCAACTCCTGGCAAATTTTGAAGCCAAGGATGTAGATCTGTTGCAGCGCTTTTGGACGATTACTGCCCGGCAAAATGACTATATCCCGAGGTCCCCGGAAACGATGTCACAATATGAACTCTGGTGTAGTCTTGAACGGTTATTGTCAAGCACTTCCAGAGCCGCCTGGGATCGAACTCAGGATTTCCATTATCAGCAATTACAAGCGCAGTTACAGGAACGTAAGTCGCAGCAAACTTTCGAGCAATTGCAGGAGCAAATTTATCAGTCCATTGCAGAAGACTGTAGCAAGCAACTACAAGGTAAGCAGCATGATGAGCATTCCCCTCTTGGCAATCTATCCTCACGAGTCCCCTTGGGCTTTAGCCTGCAAGCCCCCATACGCAACGATCTCTTCGCCGAGCATATCGACTAT
>JAHDDV010000123.1 GCA_020629205.1 Chitinophagales bacterium
TCAGCTCTTTTGAGCTGACCGCCTTTTTTTATTCCTGCATGATCTACCTTTTCACTCATTGCTTGATGGCCTTAGAATGAATGCCGCAAAGTACAAAGCTTACTTGGCTGCAAGAATTGCCGGAGACCTAAGAGAGGAATTGCTACTTACTTGAAGTGCCTGCCGCTTTTAGAGCCGGCATTTCCCTCAAACAAGTAGCACCTCTAATACATCCTGTTTCTGCCTCTATTCTACGACAAATCTTTTTGTCTCCAGAAGGCCGTCCGACGAGCTCAGACTAATCAGATAAACCCCGTGCGCCAGGATGCCTACAGGAAGTTCCATTATTTCCTGCAGATCTTCTGTCTCCAACAGACTCTGCCAGACCAAACGACCGCTCATATCTCGGACTTCAAATTGAATTTGCTCCTCGTTTGTTGGGCTCAAATCATATAGCTTGATACGCAGTACTCCGTTGCCAGAAGGCCCTCTACCGAGTATTTGAAGGATTTCGGGACCGCTATCATCCTGCAAGTCAACGACCGACACCGAGGAATTTAGATCGCCTTCATACACACCACCAGGATCCTGACCCTCATTGGCCGCTGCCAGTGCACTACTGTCAACCGCAACGAAGGAAGTATATGCCGTAACAAGACTGTACTGCAATCCTAGCTGTGTAATCTCTTCCTCGATGCTAAGGCCAGACGCCTCATCGCCACCAATACCATAATCTGATAGGAGTTTTATCTTTTGACGAGCCCAGAGATACCTCAATGCTTCATTTTGATGTGCATTGTCAGTATAGTCCTCGAAATCAAAGCTAGTACTGATGCTACCCTGATGGTAGTCCCCTGTCAGGGTGAGATTGCCTGTCGCAGGCTGATTGTACTTTCCATAAATGATGATTGGCCTTTCAGCAAATACATCTGGAATACTGATCGGCTCGATATCATAAGCATCAATAGCGTCAAAATAAGTGGCAATGTTTGTCAATGCGGGACGCTCAATGTAGGATCTAAAAAGTTGTGCTTGTTCCTGAGCTTCTGTGATACTAGAGGCAAAGAAAGGCTCTCCCTGACCAATATAGGCTATTCCCTCAATAATGTAGCGATTTGGCGAGTTTCCAATTCCAAATGCAAAGAAATTGGCTTCGTTCAGATTCTCTCTGATCAACTCATAAGCCGCCCTTTCTACTGTAACCTGCCCATCGGTGATGATCACAAAGGTACGAGAGTAATCTTCAGTGCCTTCCATGTCAAGCGCAGTCTGAAGAGCAGGCAAGAGGTATGTGCTTCCCCCGCTGTTGACATCATCGATCATTTCCAAGGCAAGCTGGATATTATCTGGGTTTGCATACAATGAAGTTTCGGATAGTACCGCGCTGCCACCGGCAAAAAAGACCACATTAAATCGATCATAAGTCTTGAGATTAGCTACCAGATCGGAAAGTAGTTCCTTGGCTGTCTCAATTGGGTAGCCATTCATCGATCCAGAAATATCGAGAACAAAAGTGTATTCTCTTGGTGGACTTTCATAATCAACCTCTGGCTTAGGCGGTTGAATCATTGCCAGAAAGAAATTTTCTTCGTCGCCTTCATAAAGCAAAAGTCCCGTTTCAATTTGGTTATCATCAAGAGTATAGTTGACGATAAAATCAGCTCCGGGATTAGTATTTACTTCGGTCACACCAGACAAGGAAACATAGTCGAAATCGGCTTCATGACTGGTACATTCTGCAACAAAGGGCATGCCTGCATTGATGCGCAGGTTTACGTTTAATTCTGTCTCCGTAAGCGGCACGAACTGCTGAATTGCCAGTGGAACCCAGTCTTCGCTTCCGGTTGTAAATCGCGGGCCAACCACACTAGGGAAGACAAACTGATAGACACCAGATGTGGGCACTAGTAATTCTGTGTACTTCATTCGCACGGAAATCGAATCGCCCGAAGCAATGTTTGCCAAGCTCATCTGAAAGACATTAGGTCTTTGTTGCTCAAGCAAGGAGGCGGTCAGCCCAGCATCATTGGCAGCTTCGTAGATTTCCTGAGCCTCCGTATTGCTTTTAATCACCGCTTCGACCACTCGGTCTCCGATGATCATCTCCATGGCATACACGGCTGCCTGACTAGACATAGGGAAAACGTAAGTTGCATCTACTTCCGAAGCTCCTGCATTGTAGTAAGTCTGTTCAATGGTCACGTTGGCAATAACACCACTAACGGTAGCATGAACATCGGTTGAAAGAAGGGAAAATTGTGGTCCGTTGCTCTGCTCAGCAGTTACATTGAAATAGGGACATTCTGTTCCATATTCGTCTTGTGCAATGATCGAAGTGCTGAGACCAACAATTGATAGGATAGCAAACACAAAGCCTTTCCATAGCTTTGTTCTTAAGTGTTGACATTTTGTCATTTTTTTGGGGGTTTAGATGGGTTATGAACTGATAATATGTTTGAGTATGACATAGCTTCCCCGTTTCGGATTTGCTGAGTTTTCAAACCGATTATGGTTGGCTGTAGCCAAAATATATTGTAAGCTGCGTGACTACTGTAAGCAGTCAAGAATTGGAAGTTTCCCGAGGGCCAGACATTGCTCAGTGCGGTGGTCCTCAAGAAAGGCAAAGGGACATAGAAAAGAGTTGAGCGACGCTTCACATCCCAGAAACAGTACATGATTGAATGCAAGTATATTAACGTGCAGTTGCTTAGAAATGGTTGCTTGCAGAAGTAAAAAATCAACAAAGAATTACAGCAGCATATTGATGATCTTCCTCATAGTGACCGAAGTGCCTTTTTCCTCAAAAACACTGAAGCCACTTCTCAAATATAGCCCCATAGCTGGGTTGCGCCGATCCACGCTCAGTGAAAGAGCTGTAGCGCCCATGGAACCACAAGAAATTTCGATTTGTAGGAGTAGCTCTGTCCCAATACCTTGTTTGCGATAGTCTTTCATAACAGCCATGCTGATCTCAGGTGTCTGATCATCAATGAATCCATAGCCCTGTGCCGAGGACGGAAACCTACGAGCCCAAATCGCTCCTGCCAGCCGATGTTCATCGACAGCAACAATGGCTACATCTCCTGCACGGCGTCCAAACTCGTGTATGTATTGGCTTATTTCTGCTTGTTCCAGAATAGTTCGTGGAAATGCATCCTGTCCAGGCGGAACAAAAAGTGCCTGATATAACATCTCCCTTAGGAAGTCATGTGCTGAAGAAAGTAATGGTCGATACTGTATTGGCATTAGATTCTGGACTAGAAGAATAATTGCGCGCTGGACGAACGGTGAAGAATAGCCCTGATGGTAGCGGAATGCGGGTGCTATGAAGGGGCCTGAGTGCCCGCTAGTGGCGGCTCCAAAAAGAGACGGCAATAGCGGTGCAGCGAAGCCCCTTCATAGTGCCCGCATTATAGCGGACAGCAGGACGGTCGTTGCAACGGGACTATGCTGCCCGGCTCCAAAAAAAGAAAATATTGAAAGGCTTACAAATATGCTTGCAGGGTCTTTTTGGTGTACTCAGAAAGCACCAGCTTTCCACTTTTTTCGGCACGGGATTCCAAGAGCGCATCCCAATCTTCGCATCCCTCCCAAAACACTGCTTTCAGCAATTGCTGTGCTTCGGGATTTGTGGACAAGAGATAATCGGCCAGCTTCATGACAGCTGCATCCAGCTCCTCTGCCGAGGGAAGAACTTCAGCGAAAAGGCCACGATTCATCGCCCATTCGGGACTGAAAAAATGATCGGCATTGATGGTCATCTGGCTGAATGCAGAGAGGCCCAACTTGCGCTGTACCGCGGGACCAACCACAAATGGACCGATGCCCACATTGAGCTCGCTGAGCTTCACTGCGGCAAATTTGGTAGCCAGACAGTAGTCCACCGAAGCAGCCACCCCCACGCCTCCACCGACCGCCTTTCCTTGAACTCGGCCGATCACCAATTTGGGACATTTGCGCAGGGCATTGATCACATTGGCAAAACCCATAAAGAATCGCTTCCCAGTGTCGAAATCGTTGATCGAAACCAGCTCATCAAAGCTTGCGCCAGCGCAGAAAGTGCGATCGCCGCCACTTTTGAGAATGATCACTTGAACACTATCGTCCTCTCCTGTTTCCTTTATCGTCCTGGCCAGTAATGCCAAAATATCGCTGGGAAGAGAATTATGCTTGGGATGAAAGAAGGTAATTTCTGCCAAACCCGGCTTCAGATCTGCTCGCTTAACGTATGCTTCCATATCTATATTAGTCCAAATTGTTCAAAATGATGTTGATAATGCTTGCGGTTCATGAGGTACCAGTCATACTTGTCTAGCTCACCAAAAACAGGGTTGACCAACTTGCCTTCCGGATTTTCTTTGTAGAAAGTTTCAACCTCATCATAGGCCGTCCAAAAGGCTGCTTTGGCTTCCTCAAAATTGGCAAAACGAAGGTCTTCCACCTCGTCCTTTTTCAAGCTGGGATGACTAAATTCCTTAGGCATTGGGTAGTAGTTCCAAAGGGAATCCTGCATCTTTTCCAAGCGTTCGCCTTCAGATAGAATCAGGGAAGTATCTTGCGAAAGACCGAGTCTCGAGAAGTACTCGAAATGCTCTAACAAGTGCTGCGCAGTCATCATGCCCCATTGCGGTTTAGTAGATTCGGTGAGTGCATTGATGGCCTCTTCTACTCGTGTACGATCAAAGTCTATGAAGGGGCTCTTCTTTTGTACCAGTGTCAGGATAGTAGCCATTGCTACCAGTTCGCCGTCCTTATCGAAGATCTCTTCGTACCATTTTACGACACCGCAGGGATGCTCTTTACCTCGGCTATCCCGTTCCACTTTTTCCTTGCAGGTCAGACGGACCTGAATGGTATCATTGTGATAAATCGGGCGAATGAAACGACATTCATCCAAACCATAATTGGCGCCCACGGGACCCTTAGCAGGACTTACAAATAGGCCAGCTGCCGCAGATAGCAGGAAGTAACCATGAGCGGCACGCTTTTCAAAAATACTACCTTCCAGAGAAGTGATATCGGTATGGGCGTAGAATACATCCCAGCTAAGGTTGGCAAAATTCTGAATATCAGAATCCGTAATTGTACGCTTGTGGGTCAGAATGGACATGCCCGGTTGGATCTCTTCGAAGTGATATTTGAAAGGATGCTTATCTGCTTCAATGACCTTAGCTCCCGGTTGATAAATGCCTGTAATTTTTGAAATAGTAGTAGGAGAACCTTGAATGGCACAACGCTGGAGATAGTGCTTGATACCGCGCATGCCGCCCATCTCCTCTCCTCCCCCTGCACGGCCAGGACCACCGTGAACGAGATACGGTAGCGGCGAACCATGGCCGGTGCTGTACTTCGCCATGTCGCGATTGATCACCATGATGCGGCCATGATGGCTGGCCGCTTCGATCGTGAAGTCTCTAGCTGTGTCATCATTATAAGTAGCGATCGAACAGACCAATGAGCCCTTGCCCATCTGGGCCAGTTCTACTGCTTCGGCGACGCCTTTGTAGGGCATGATCGTGCTGACAGGGCCAAAGGCCTCCACTTCATGTACAGCGGTATTTTTGAAGGGGTCTTTTTCCAATAGGAGAATCGGACTGAGGAAAGCACCTTTGCTAAAGTCGGCATCAATCAAGTCGATTTTGTCCATGCTGCCATAGACCAAGTCTGCCGTTTGACGGAGATCTGCAACACGAGCTCTTACTTCTTCCACTTGATCTTTGCTAGCCAGGGCCCCCATCCGGACGCCCTTTGTTGTCGGGTTACCAATGGCCACTTTTGCCAGAGATTTGCCCAAGGCAATTTGTACATCTTCCACCAGATTCTCCGGCACAATCACTCTTCTAATGGCCGTACATTTCTGACCACATTTGGTGGTCATTTCTTTTCGCACTTCTTTGATAAATAGATCAAACTCGGGCGTTCCCGGCACAGCATCCTCCCCTAGGATGGAGGCATTAAGTGAGTCTGCTTCCATGTTGAAAGGTACGGCCTCATTGATGATCTGCTCATGGGATTTGAGCATGCGACCTGTAGAGGCAGAACCGGTGAAGGTGACAACATCCTGTGACCCGACAGTATCCAGAATCGAGCGGGCAGAGCCGCAAATCAGCTGCAAGGCGCCCTGAGGGAGGATTCCAGATTCGATCACTTCTCGAACAACGGCTTCAGTAAGGAACGAAGTGGCAGTGGCTGGTTTCACAACAGCAGCCACCCCCGCCATCCAATTGACGGCACATTTTTCGAACATGCCCCAAACGGGAAAATTGTAGGCATTGATATGAATGGCAACACCTCGCTTTGGCACCATAATATGGTGGCCCATGAATTGGCCTCCACGTGAGAGATCTATGCCCTCACCATCGACATGATAGGTTTGATTTGGAAAGTTGCGGCGTAAGGAGGCGTTGGCAAATAGATTACCAAAGCCGCCTTCGATATCTACCCAGCTATCGGCTTTAGTAGCGCCGGTTTTGTAGCTAACTTCGTAGAACTTTTCTTTCTTCTTTGTGAGGTAGAGTGCGAGCTTCTTGAGCATATTGCCTCGCTGCTGGAAGGTCAGTTTGCGCAAAGCCGGGCTACCCACTTTACGGCCATAGCTTAAGACCTCTCCGAGATCAAGCCCCTTGCTGGTGGCGACTGCGATTTGATCTCCATTGACGGCATCGTAGAGTGGCTTTCCTTCGCCATCTCCTTCGATCCATTTGCCTAGTACGTAATTGCCTAATTTCATGGTATTGTTTATACGCGCTCAATGATAGCAGCATAACCCTGTCCCACTCCTACACACATGGTGATGAGGGCATACCGCTTATTTGTTTCTTGTAATTCTATGGCTGCAGAAAGTGCCATGCGAGTGCCTGTCATGCCTAGCGGATGACCGATTGCTATGGCTCCACCATTCGGGTTGACTCGTTCATCGTCAAAGGCAATGTCTAACTCTTTCATGCAAGACAGGGCCTGTACGGCGAAAGCCTCATTGAGCTCAATGACATCCATTTGGTCCAGCGTCAATCCCGCTTTGGCAAGTGCTTTCTGTGTGGCTTTGACGGGGCCGATACCCATTATTCTCGGCTCCACTCCTACTACGGCTGAGCTGATGATTTTTGCCATCGGCTTGAGTCCGTACTTCTTCACAGCAGCATCAGAAGCCACAATTGTGGCAGCAGCGCCGTCATTCAGTCCGGAGGCATTTCCGGCCGTAACCGTTCCTCCTTCTTTTCGAAAAGCAGGGCGGAGTTTTGCGAGGATTTCGGCTGTAGTACTGGCACGGATAAACTCATCCTTTTCAAAAATGATTGGGTCTTTTTTTCGCTGAGGGATTTGCACCGAAACAATCTCTTTGGCTAGCCTACCATTACTTTGAGCAGCAGCAGCCTTTTGTTGAGACCAGGCAGCGAATTTGTCTTGATCATCTCTGCTAATTTGGTATCGGTCATAAAGATTTTCGGCAGTTACGCCCATACCATCAGTACCGTACTGCTCGTGCATTTTCTTATTGACAAAGCGCCAACCAAAGCTACTGTCATGCATTTGAGCATCTCGACCGAAGGGCTTCGATACTTTGGAAATGACCCAAGGCCCTCGAGTCATATGCTCTAGTCCTCCTGCGATGAACAGATCTCCATCTCCTGCCTTGATGGCCCGATTGGCATGTATAATCGAGGACAAGCCCGAAGAGCAAAGTCGATTGACTGTTTCGCCAGGAACGGTATGCGGAAGACCAGCCAAGAGCGCACACATCCTTGCTACATTTCGATTGTCTTCGCCCGCTTGATTGGCGCAACCCAGAATCACGTCATCGTAGGCGTCCTGAGGAATCTCTGCGTTCCTTTCAACAAGGGCTTTGATGACCATTGCGCCTAAATCATCGGTTCGTATGGTGGAGAGTGTGCCTGTGAATTTTCCTATCGGCGTCCTGAGTCCATCAATTATATATGCGTCCATTTCTTGCTTAAGTTTTAAGATTTTGCTCGCGCTGCAAGCCGCTCACTTCAGGCATTTGAAGTAGTCGAAGGTTTCCAAACAGTCTTCGCAACGAAATAATGCCTTGCAGGCTGTTGAGCCGAATTGACTGATCATTTTTGTGTTGGTTGATTTGCATTGTGGGCAGGGCAGCAGGCGCTCGCCATCCAAAAGTACTCTTTTGTCCATTTCAGCTGAGAGTGGACTGGCGATTCCATACTCTTCAAGTTTTCTACACCCCTCTTCCGAGATCCAGTCGGTCGACCAGGCGGGTGACAAGACCATTTCAATTTGACAGGTATAGCCAATAGCTGCCAGCTCAGTGCGAATATCCATCGCAATAGTGTCCATGGCAGGACAGCCGCTGTAGGTTGGTGTTAGTTTGATCGCCACATGTTTGTCTCTCACTTCTACTTCTCGCACAACCCCCAGATCAAAAATACTTAGCACTGGCACCTCAGGGTCCTTGACAGCAGATAAAGCTGTTTCTACAGCTGGATCAGGAATGTTAAAATCGGCAGCTACCATTGTAGATTGGGATAAGCTCTTTGCATAAATTGCAGCTCAGCAAGGATGTAGCCCATTTGCTCCGTATGGATACCAAGTTTACCCTGAGCAAAGCGAGGTTTGGAATCCGGAATTTTCAAAGTGGCACTTTCAATACCTTCTTTTAGAATGGATTCAAATCCTGGTTTTAGATCTGCGAGCTTTGCTCCATAACCTTCTTTGGCTGCAATTTCTTCAATCTCTGTTTCATCGAAGAATTCATGGACGAATGGATATAGATAATCCAATGCTGTTTGAGTCTTTTGATGACTAGTCTCTGTGCCATCGCCCAATCGCTTCAACCATTCACTTGAAAATCGAAGATGATATCGGCTCTCCTTTAATGACTTCTCTGCTATCGCTGCGATTTGTGAATCACTGCTCTGCAATAAAGCCTCCAACTGCAAGTTTTGAAAAGCATCAAACAAGAACTGTCTTACTATGACATGTGCAAAATCTACATTCGGCTGCTCCAACAAAATGCAATTTCGATATTGTCTTTCCCGTCTAAGAAAAGCAATACTATCTTCACTGGCTCCTGGCTGCTCAGGGGCAATTTCGGCGGCATATTGGAAATAGTTGCGCACCTGCCCATAAAGATCAAGAGAGGTATTGGTTAGTGCAATATCAGTCTCCAAAGAAGGGCCATGCCCACAGAGTTCTGAGAGTCGATGCGCTAGTATCATCGAGTTGTCTCCCAGTATCAGAAGGTATTCAAACAGATTTGACGACATATTAGATATGCTTTAGCTCAATGGGTAATTCATAGAAGGTGGGATGTCGATATACTTTGTCTTTTGCTGGCTCAAACATCTCTCCAGCCTCTGTAGGATTAGAAGCGGTGATATGCTTAGATTCTACCACCCAAATACTGACTCCTTCTTGCCTGCGGGTGTAGACATCGCGAGCATTTTCCATGGCCATAGTGCTATCGGCAGCATGTAGGCTTCCAGCATGTCGATGTTCTAATCCATTCTTTGAGCGAATGAACACCTCAAAGATTGGCCATTCTTCATTTATTTCTTTCATAGCTTCTTTCATTTTGGCGATCCTGAATCACTGCGATCTAAGCGCTCTTGTCAAGGGACTGACGCTTCTTTTTGGCATGAGCAATCGCTGCTTCGCGAACCCATTCCCCATTGTCGCGAGCCGCTTGTCTGGCTGCAATACGTTCCTTGTTGCAAGGACCATTGCCTTTTACAACTTGCCAAAACTCATCCCAATTGATCTCGCCGAAATCATAGTGACCTCGCTCCTCGTTCCACTTCAGATCCGGGTCCGGCATTTTCAGGCCCAGATAGTCCGCTTGCGGTACCGTGATATCCACAAATTGCTGACGAAGCTCGTCATTGGTCTTTCTCTTGATCTTCCATCGAACGGATTGTTCCGTATTGGGCGATTCGTGATCTCGTGGGCCAAACATCATTAATGAAGGCCACCAAAAGCGATTCAGGGCATCCTGGGCCATTTCCTTCTGCTCCCGACTGCCCTGACAAAGGCCCAGCATTATCTCATAGCCTTGACGTTGATGAAAGCTCTCTTCCTTGCAAATGCGGACCATGGCACGAGCATAGGGTCCATAGGAAGTTCGAGTCAGCATTACTTGATTGATAATGGCGGCGCCATCGACCAACCATCCAATCGCCCCAATGTCGGCCCAGCTCAAAGTTGGGTAGTTGAAAATGGACGAGTACTTGGCCTTCCCGCTTAGTAATTGCTCTTCCATCTGATCCCTACTAATGCCTAAGGTTTCGGCCGCCGAGTAAAGGTAGAGTCCATGTCCTGCTTCGTCCTGCACTTTGGCGAGCAGACCTACTTTTCTGCGAAGAGAAGGAGCTCTGGTAATCCAATTTCCCTCAGGCAACATGCCAACCACTTCTGAGTGCGCATGCTGGGAGATCTGCCGAATGTGTGTCTTTCGGTAGCGCTCCGGCATCCAGTCTTTGGGCTCTATACGCTCTCCGGCGTCGATACGTGCCTGAAACTGTTCTTCGAGATTTACTTCTTTTGACATCTTTTTGGTTTTTAGCAATCAAAATCAACAATCAGCTTATCTGAAGTCGGAACCGACTGGCAGGTCAATATATAACCCGCATCTATCTCATCTTGTTCAAGACCATAACTCAAGAGCATGTCCACTTCACCCTCCACAATCTTTGCCCGACAGGTGGCACATACTCCCCCTTTACAGGCAAAAGGCAAATCAGCAGCATTACTGAGCGCGAGATCGAGTACGTTTCCCACACCTTGTTCCGCCATGAAGTTCAAACTCTTGCCTCCTTCTATAATCGTCAAATCACAGGTCTTACCTTTAAAAGCCTTTTCCAGTTCTTGCTTCTTTTGCTGAGTAACTTCCCCTGAGGTTCCGAACAATTCAAAGTGAATCTTTGAAGCAGCAACACCTTTTCCCTTCAAGAATCGATCGATCATTTGAATCATGGCTTCAGGACCACACATAAAGTAATGATCTGTTTGCGCTAGTGAAAAGAGACTTTCGCTCAGGGTTTCCAGCTTTTCTTCATCAAGTCGACCATTAAAGAGTGGTATGCTCCTTTGCTCTCTGGTGAGGAAGTAGCAAATTTCCAGCCGATCCATATACTGATTCTTCAAGGCTTCCAAAGGCTCTTTCAACATAATAGTTGAAGAAGTCTGATTCACATAGAAGAGCTTGAAGGAGGAATCGGGCTCTCTCTCCAGATGCGTCTTGATGATGGAGCAGATTGGTGTGATTCCACTACCTGCGGCAAAAGCCACAAAATTGCGCTTAGCTTGGGTATCAATTGGTACATAAAACTTTCCATCCGGCGGCATAACCTGCAGTTTATCATCCACTTGAAGGACTTCATTGGCAAAAGTCGAGAAACGCCCACCCGGAATCTTCTTGATACCAATTGTCCATCTTTGATCCAGAGGGCTGCTACATAGCGAATAGGACCTTCTAAGTTCCTCTCCTTTTATGTGCTGATTGATCGTCAGGTATTGCCCCTGTGTAAAAGTAAAGGTCTGTGCCAAATTATCCGGGACATCAAATGAAACCAAGACACTGTCCTCTGTATCGCGGCTGATTTCACTCACCCTTAGTTGGTAGAATTTCTTCAAGTGTTTACGGCTTGTTGCTGAGCTCAAATCTACGATTTACCGCTTGTCTATCCAAAGCCAATTCCTGCTAGCAGATACGCTTAAATCACTTTTTTTGCGAGAAATAGCTTCAAGGACTTGACTAGCTCAAAGATTCAACGTATTTTTACGTTGAACAGCCAACTAGTACGTTGTAAAATGCATTGATACGTTATGAAGAAGCTTACAAAAGGAGAAGAAGAACTCATGAAGCTCTTGTGGAAGGCCGGCAAATCGACAGTTTCCGATCTAATTGCCTTGATGCCTGAACCAAAGCCTCCTCATTCCACAGTATCCACCACCATGCGTACTCTTGAGCGCAAAGGTTTTGTGAGTCATGAAACCTACGGTAGAACTCATGCCTACTTTGCATGCTTGCAGAGAGAAGAATATGCAAAGAGCTCAGTAAAGGAGGTGATCAAAGGCTATTTTGATGGTTCGGTTGAAAATATGCTATCCTTTCTTGTACAGGAAGATGAGGTGGAATACGGAGATTTGAAAAAGCTATTGGATAATCTTGAAAAATCCAAGCAGAAATGATCGCCTATTCAAGCTATGTCCTGTGCGCCGGTCTATACCTTTCTATGTTATACGGCGCCTTTCTATTGTCCTCAAGAAACAATCAGAACTTTGCCCTGCAACGAAAGCTCATCTTGTTTTCAGTTGCTGCTGCATTGTTTTGCCCAATGCTAGAGGTTGCACCCATTGTCTCTGAGGAGCTATATGCGGTTTTCCTGCCGGTCGTAGAATTGTCAGGTACAACCAGTGAAATAATGGCTGAATCACCTGCCTGCACCAAGTCGGCATGGTTTAGCTGGAAGCATCTGGTCTCTGTCCTGCTTTTATTGGGCTCTGTGGTTTTTGCCATCCGCTTTATCTATGGTGCACATCGTATTAGAATGCTGATTTCGCAGGAGGCAAGCGAGCAGCAGGATGGGCTCCGCATCATTCTAAGCAACAAAATCAGTTCACCCTGCTCGTTTGCAAGACATGTGCTGCTACCTGCTGATACACTTATAGAGAATCCGACAACTGCCTCCATTATTGAACACGAAAGAGCGCACTACCAACTTGGACATAGCTATGATAACATACTCTTGTCATTATGTCAAGTGATCTTTTGGTGGCTACCTCCCATCTATCATCTACAAAAACAAATGAAACTAATACACGAGTATGAAGTTGATGCCATCATGCTCGCTCAGTCAGATAAATTCACTTATTCGAACCTCCTAATTACCCAAATATCCAGGCATCAGGCTTTACTACTGGTCAACAATTTTAATTCATTTACCCAAAAGAGAATTGTAATGATGTACAAAGAAAAAAGACCAGCCACCAAATTCCTCATGCTTGCAGCCTTTGCCCTAATGCTCCCCATTTTAGCCCTGCTACAGTCTTGTCAATCCAAGGATGAATTGACTCTCAGACCAGAGGTAAACAAGATCAATATTGACCGAGACAATAGCCTGGCTGCAAATGCGGGAGATGATGCTCGCTTCTTCATCGAATCCACAGTCGATACCATTCAGATGAAGGGTGCACAAAGCGAGCCAGTCACACAGATTGTCAAGAACCAGAGGGAAGTTTACCTTAAGCCCGACCAATTGCCCTATGCCAGTTCGTGCACCAGATTACAAGGTGATGAACGGGAAGAATGTAGCAATGCAGCTCTCTTGACCTTCGTTTATACAAACATCAAATACCCTAAAGAAGCTCGAGATCGAGGTACTGAAGGAATGGCCCTTGCCGAGTTTGTCATCACTGATAAAGGTCAGGTGCAATCTTCCAAAATCGTCAAGGAATTGGGAGATGGTACTTCGCAAGAAATCCTCAGGGTACTTTCCCTGATGAATCAGCGAGATTTCCGCTGGATCCCAGGCCAGGTAGATGGCAAACCTGTAAATGTCTTGTACAAACTGCCGATAAAATTCAAATTACAGTAGTAACAAGTTTGCTAATTAGGAATCAAGGGTCGCTGGGAAGCGGCCCTTTTTCCTTTATACCCTCCACGAGTGCCTTGGGACTTAATTAATGGCTGGGTTAGATGAGCTTATCTTTTTGCCAATCGAGACGCGAGGATGGAGTATAGCCTTAGCTACATGACTGACGAGCAACGAAGCATGACAGAAATAGAAGCCCTTAAAGGTGTTGCGAACTTGGTTTGCGTAGCACTAGGCAATAGAATTGCTTTTTCTCCCTCCTGTTTTTTAGGGGAGCGGATCAGTAGGACACGCGGCAGCGATCTTCCCGTCCTCCGCTAATACTCAGCACTGAGCTAGCTGTTCATGCCGGAGCCAGTCTGTCTCTACGCCTTCGCTTCGAGCCAGCCCGACTCTGGCATTCACCACGCTATCACAGCACTTCGTTCCGCTGCGACCGGGGCTCCTTTTCACCTTTCAGGCTGCGCGCCACAGATTATCTTGC
>JAHDDV010000124.1 GCA_020629205.1 Chitinophagales bacterium
TTGTGTATTGTGTATTGTGTATTGTGTATTGTGTATTGTGTATTGTGTATTGTTGGGAGGTGATTAAGGTGCTTGAGTTTTGATCATAGTAGCAGTCTTTTGTGCCGTAATGCTACGGAGGAAGGGACAGGCCAAATAGCCCCGATGGAAGGGGAAATGCAGGCGCTGCTGGTAGGACTGGCTGTGCCGCTGCCGGGGGCTCGGAGCGAAGGCGGAGAGACCTCGGCAGTGGATACAGCCAGCCTGCCGGCAGTGCCTGCATTGGAACGTACAGCGGGTAGGAAGTCAATCGAGCGAATCAAGGTTTGCTCCAAATAAAAAATAGTCGTCTGAGAATTTTTCTGTGCATCTTATTAGGGCTTCTTGCCTACCCTCTTCAAGCTCAGGACATCGGCTTGAGTAATTTAAGATATGCGGAACGAATCGTTGCCAGTGATACCTTGCTGCTCGACAGTCTGTCGATCATTCCTTCGAGTCTTGTGATCCGGTGCATAGAGGGTCCTGAAGAGATTGCTACGAATGACTATGAGCTGAATTTTGTGGATGGGCAGGTCATTTGGAAAAATCGGCCTAGCTGCGATTCGATTGCGATTCGCTATCGTGTTTTTGCTCATCGGCTGAACAAGCAATATTCTTTGAAGGAGGAAGTGCTTCTTCAATCTTCTGGTTCGCAGCCCTTGAAGGATTTGAGTTACCGGGCGGGCTCGGCGAAGAAGGATATTTTTGATCTGGGAGGATTGGATTATACGGGAAGCTTCTCGCGTGGAATCTCCTTTGGCAATACGCAGGATCTGGTGGTCAATTCAAACTTCAATCTGGAGATGTCGGGAAAGCTTCGCAATGATGTGGAGATATTGGCAGCGATCAGTGATAATACCATTCCCTTCCAACCAGAAGGCAATACCCAGCAACTTCAGGAGTTTGATCGCATCTTTATTCAGTTGAGTAAAGGGCGGAGCAAGTTGATTGCTGGTGATTTTCCCTTGCGTAGACCGGAGAGTTACTTTCTGAATTTCAATAAAAAGCTGCAGGGTCTGAGTGCATCTACCTCCTGGGATGTAGGGGCAAATTCGAGCATGAGTGCATCGGCATCAGCAGCAGTAGCACGCGGAAATTTTACGCGTAACAATATCATAGGAGAAGAAGGTAATCAGGGGCCCTACAAACTACGAGGAGGAAATAATGAACTCTTCATTATTGTATTGAGTGGAACGGAACGGGTCTACATCAATGGTGTTTTGATGAAGCGTGGTACGGAGCTGGATTACGTGATTGATTACAATGCGGCGGAGCTTACTTTTACGAATCGTCGATTGATTACCAAAGATAGTCGCATCAGTGTGGAGTTTGAATACTCGAATGTGAATTATTTGAGGAGCACTCTGCATTGGAATACGGCTTATGAAAGCGAGAAGTTGAGCCTTCGGGGAAACTTCTATCAGGAGGGTGATAGCAAAAATCAGCCTGTTGCGGAGAGCAGTCTTGGGGAGGCTCAGAAGATGCTTTTGAGGTCGATTGGGGATGATCTGGATGCAGCTGTACTGTCTGGTGTGAATCCAACAGGCTATGTAGAAGATGCGATTCAATATACCCAGATGGACACGCTTGTAAACGGGCTACAGTATCTTATCTATGTCTTTGCTGCCGATTCTGCAGATAGGGATTTTACGATTAGTTTTTCTGATTTTGGGCAAGGCAATGGAAACTATGTATTGTCTGATCGGACAATCAATGGACGAGTCTATGAGTGGGTAGCCCCGAATCCGGTGACGGGTGAGCCGCTTGGAAGATTTGAGCCAGTCACCAAGGTGGTGAGTCCAAATCGAAAGCGAATGTGGAATCTGGGCATGGATTATCGACTGGGTAAAAGACAAACATTGACAGCTGAAGCTGCATTAAGTGATCATGACCTGAATACCTTTTCAGATATTGATAATGAGGACAATAGAGGTCTTGCACTGAAGCTGGCCTATAGCAATGAAATGATCCTGGATACTGCTCGAATGATTGGGCTTAGCACAGGTATTTCTCAGGAGTTTGTTGGTGCGCAGTTCCGTGCGATTGAGCGATGGCGAGCGGTGGAATTCACAAGAGACTGGAATGTTTTGAGTTCTCAACAACAAAGGGAGGAGTCGATCAGTCAGGCATCAGCTGCATTGAATTTTGGAACCAGCAAGAAGCTGAGTTACGGTTTTACCCGCTATGCGCAAAAAGATTGGTATGAAGGATTTCGGCACCTGGCTGTTGCGAGTCTTCGCGAAGGTGAATGGTGGTTGGAGGCAAAGGCAAATCTAGTGACAACGGAAGACAGCCTGTATCAAACGCAGTACTTCAGACCTAGTGCTCGTGTCGAACGTCGCTGGGGAGGAAAATGGTTGACCGGTATGTATTGGGAACGGGAACGCAATGAAGTAAAGCAAGAGGGTTTGCTAAATTCACGCAGTCTGTTTTTTGATGAAGCGACGGCCTACATTAGCAATGCTGATTCTAGTAAAAACCACATCGGCTTTCAATACATTTGGCGGAAGGATCAATTGCCATCGGATGAGCAGTTTGAGTCTTTGGCTACGGGTCAAACTTTTAGTCTTAAGGGACGGCTGGGTAGATCGGCAAGACATCAATTCATCTGGGATTTGAGCTATCGAAGCCTGGAAGTCCATGCCGATACTGTTTTGAGTAAAAATGACAATGGAACCATACTCGCAAATCTGCAATACAATTGGGCAGTTTGGAAGGGCCTGATCAAGTCCAACACACAATATCGAATCAGCTCAGGTCAGACACAGGTGGTAGATTTTGAGTTTATCCCCACAGCGGATCGCTCTGGCAATTATCTGTTTCAGGATCGCAATCAAAACGGTATTCGAGAGCTTAGTGAATTCCTGCTTGTAGATCCCAATGATCAGACTCAGGATACCTTGTATCGCAAGATTCTAATACCAACTGATCAGTATGTTAAAACCAATAATCTGCTTTTCAATCAAATCCTATTCATAAATCCAGCAGCGAAATGGTATGATACGGAAGGCTGGAAGAATGTGGTCAGCAGATTTTCTACACAAACAAACTGGCAGATCAATCGAAAACTGCCACTGTCAGAAGGCTTTAAGACATTCAATCCCTTACTGAGTGATTATGGCGAATTGCAGAATGATTCGACGGCCTCTTCTATTAGTTCTTCTCTGAGGAATTCGCTTTTCTTCAATCGCAGCCGCTCGAATTTTGGAGCAGAACTATATCAACAAGTGCTATTCAATAACAGTATTTTGTTGGGCGGAAGTGACAGTCGATCCCGTAAAGAGACTGGTTTGATCCTTCGCTACAACATTTCTACGGCATTTTCGGCAAAATTGAGTCTTGTAGATGACGTAAATCGCTCTACTTCTACGGCGATCAGCGAAAACAACTATCAGATCAACAGTAAATCCTATGAACCGTCGCTAACTTGGATCTTGGGGACAAAATTTCGATTGACAACTTCGTACCTTTATAAGGATAATGAGAGCCGGCTGACACTGGAGGAGACTGATCCGGTACCAGCAATCATACATCAATTGAGCTTCGACTGCAAGTACGGTATCGCTGCTCAAAGAAATGTGACTGCCAAGCTCTCTTATGCCTCCGTGGACTTTGAAGGGGATGCCAATGCTCCCTATGTATATCAGATGCTGGATAGCTTTCAAAGTGGAGATAATTTCCTTTGGGCCCTGTCTTACGATACTAAGCTAGGAAAGCAAATTCAGCTATCACTGGTTTATGATGGGCGAAAGACCGAGGGCAACAAAGCAAGACACGTAGGACGAGCGCAGTTAAGGGCGATCTTCTAGTAAAATGAAAAAAGGCAATGATAAAAGCAATGCACAGAAACAGTGGCCTTCGTAGATTGATAACACTTGCACTATTCATCTTCATAGGGCAAGGGATGATACATGCTACACAGCTCTACTACCGGGTCTCTGTAGACCTTCGCTGCCATAGCATGGAGGAATTGTTGCAAACGGGTGTGGCTTGTGATCATGGAGGCCTTGATCCCGGCAAATCTTTTACCGGTGAATTCTCCCAATGGGAGATGGACCAACTTGACGCTGCGGGGATCAAGTACAAGATCTTGATTGAAGATCTGTCGGCCTATTATGAGGATCGATTGAAGGACAGTCCTGAAGCAGATTCGCATGCTTTGATCTATCCAGGACCTTGTGCCGGGGAGCTTTATCCGGTACCCGCCAATTTCAACTTAGGTAGTATGGGCGGCTATCTTACTTATGCAGAAATGCTGGTTGAACTGGATCAAATGGCGGCCTTGTACCCCAATCTAATTTCCCCTCGAACGGTCATTGATGGATCGATTCAGACCCACGAGGGCAATGACTTGTACTGGATGCGTATCTCGGATGAGCCAAATACCGATAGTGCTGATCCCGAGATACTGTACACGGCTCTACATCATGCTCGTGAGCCAGAGTCGCTCATGCAGATGATCTACTTTATGTGGTATCTATTAGAAAATTATGGTACTGATGAAGAGGTGACAAATATTGTGGATCATACAGAACTGTACTTTATCCCTTGCGTGAATCCCGATGGCTACCTGTACAATGAAGCAACTAATCCGAACGGAGGTGGCATGTGGCGAAAGAACCGTCGGAATAATGGAGGTAATAGCTATGGCGTCGATCTGAATCGCAATTACGCTTACCAATGGGGTATCGACAATTCTGGATCTTCCGGAAATCCCAGTGGCACCACTTATCGAGGCCCCTCCCCTTTTAGCGAGCCGGAAACACAGCTGGTGCGGGATTTTGTATTGCAACATGACTTCAAAGTCGCACTAAATTATCACAGCTACGGAAACTACGTTTTTATGCCCTGGGGATATCAGGCCGCAACCACTCCAGATCATCCGCAGTACCGGGCGATGGGAAAGGTGATGACCCACTACAATTGCTACAACTATGGCACCTATGTAGAGACGGGCTCCTATGGCACCAATGGCGATGCGGATGATTGGATGTATGGAGAGCAAGATATCAAAGACAAGATCATATCTTGCACCCCCGAAGTTGGAGGTAGTTCGGATGGCTTTTGGCCGGAGCAAGATCGAATCATTCCCTTAGCTGAAGGAACCGTTTGGCAAAATCTGGCTTCTGCATATACGGCGGGTAAGGCTGCTGAATTGCACGAAACTTCCAGCCCTGAAATCACGAATCTGAATGCAAGTTTTGATTTCGACTTTCAGCGTCTTGGCTTGACAGCTGTAGGCACTTATACTGTGACACTTCAGCCGCTCAGCAGCAATATTGCTTCAGTAGCTGCAGCCATTACTTTTGACAACATGGCAGAGTTGCAGGTGTCTAGTGCTTCTCTGGCGTACACCTTGGATGTAAATACAAAACCGGGCGAGGAGGTAAGTTTCAGAATCGAAATTGACAATGGAGACTATACAGTGAGTCAAGATATCAGCAAGCATTTTCAACCGGAGGTCTTACTCGTCGATGATTTCAGCTCAGTCTCCAACTGGACGACCAATGCATGGTCCACTACCTTGAGTGATTTCCGAAGCGCACCTTCCTGTATCACCGACAGTCCCACGGGCAACTATGCCAATGGCTTTACTTATGAACTGGAAACAAACGAGGCCCTTGACCTGACAGATGCTGAAGGTGCCATGCTTAGTTTCTGGGCTAAATGGGATATCGAAAACTGCTACGACAGAGTAACAGTTAGCGCTTCGACTGATGGCAACAATTGGACAGCACTTTGTGGCCGGTATACTGACCCTGGCACCAACTATCAGGATTTTGAACCCTCTTACGATGATGATCAATTGGACTGGGTTCGAGAGGTGATGGATCTAAGTGACTTCGCCGGATCTATGGTTTACTTGCGCTTTGCACTCATTCCAGATTCCTTTGAAAATGGCGATGGCTTCTTCATGGATGATCTGGAAGTGTATAAGTTCACAAGTCCTGCAGCGCTTCAGCTTAGCGCGGTGCTTGAGGGCCCATATCTAGGCTCCGGGATAATGTCCAATACACTAAGCCTGCAAGGGCTTTTACCGCTGCTACAGCCTTTCAACGCTGCCCCTTGGAGCTACACTGGTTCAGAACAATTGGTTAGCCTTCCGGCTAATGCTGTGGATTGGGTACTGGTGGAGTTACGCTCGGCGGCTGATGCTTCTGCAGTAGTCGCTCAACAGGCAGGCATACTGATGGTAGATGGTACAGTACAGAGTGCTGATGGAATCAGCGAATTGCGCTTCCCAAATGCTACGGCGGGGAGCTATTATGTAGTGCTCAGACATAAATCTCACATGGATATTATGACCGAGAATCCCGTCGATCTGAGCCTTAGCAATCATGTAGATTTCCGTGATCCGGCTTTGGCCCTTGCCAACAATCAATGTAAATTGATGAGCGATGGAGTCAATGCCCTGGCGGCAGGAGATTTCAATGGCGATGGCATCATGAGTTTCGACGATTACAATGTCTTCCTGGGCAACCCATCCGATATCTGGCAGTACCTAAGCATCGACACCAATCTCGACGGACTGAACACTGTTTTGGACTTCAACCTTTATAAAGAAAACTACACCTGGATCGGGCTACCCGAAATCAGGTATTAGACGATAAGATCAGAAGCGATGATGAACAGATATTCCACCCTAACTTTACTTTTGTTCCTACTTTCCTGCACCTACGTGCAAGCCCAGGAGGTCACGGAAAGGCTGATGCCGCCTGAGCATGAAGAGCCCAGAAATGACAGCGGCCTTCGTGTAGCTTTCTACAATGTAGAGAACCTTTTTGACCTCGTCAATGACAGCATCAAGCGAGACGATGACTTTACACCAACGGGCATAAAGGGCTGGAACAAATGGCGTTATCGCGATAAGCTGAGGAATATCTACAGGGTAGTCATGGCCGTAGGAGGATGGGAGCCTCCAGCCATCGTCGGTCTCTGTGAAGTCGAAAACAGACTGGTCATGGACGAGCTGGTCACGCTGACGCCTCTACGTAGATTCCATTATCAGGTGGTACATTTCGAATCACCTGACAAGCGTGGTATCGACAATGCACTCATCTATCGTCCGGACAAGTTTGAGGTACTTCATTCAGAACCGATCGAAGTAGTGTTCCCCTTTGATCTCGATTCCAAAACCCGCGACATCCTCTATGTGATGGGCCGCACCAACAGCGGAGACAGTCTACATGTTTTTGTCAATCATTGGCCCTCGCGATTTGGTGGACATATGGAGACCGATCGAAAGAGAAATCACGTAGGTCATACAGTACGTAAGAAAGTCGATCAGATCATGGAAGAGCAGCCGCTGGCCAATATCATTATCATGGGCGATCTAAATGATTTGCCTACGGATGCCAGTGTACTAGACCACCTACAAGCCAGAGCCTCTGAAGCGGAACTCGAAGATGATGGACTTTTCAATCTAATGTACAAACTCCAGCAAGATGGCTATGGTACCCATCAGCATGTGGACCTTTGGCATAGCTGGAGTGTGCTCGATCAAATCGTTGTTTCCGCACCACTATTGCGTGGGCAATCTGGTTTACATGCCCCACAGGAAAACTGTGTCATTTACAAGGAACACTTCCTAATAGAAGGAGACACGGAGCTGGATAATGACAAACCCTTCCGGACCTATATCGGTCCCTCTTTCCATGGAGGCTTTAGCGATCATTTGCCCATCTATGTGGATGTCGACTTTGTCAAGACTCCTTAGCAATAGCTGATTGGTTCATCGCTTTTCCGGCAAAGATATATATCGGCAACGATAGTATCAGGGCAGCTCCAACACAGAGCAGGAGCAGCGACGAGAGTGTAGGCCAATCTGTCAACTGATCTTTGGATACATACTGTGACAAGCCAAATAGTGTAGCAAAGAAAGCGAGTCGCCCTGCCAGACTCAATAAAGAATGAAAGGTAGCTCTCTGGCTTGCCGCTATCAATGGAGTAACCGCTTCATTGAAAGGAGCACGGACTGCAGCCATAGGCGTATTACGAAAGAGCAAAAGAATGATCATGGCCACATGAAGGGCGGTGCCCATAATCCCTACCACAAGCAACATGGCAAAAAGCGCGAGCAGACAGAGGTTCTTTAAGCCAAATCTCCGTTTCAAATCCATACTACGGCCAGAGACGTAAGCACCTATAAAGCTCGTACAAGCCACCATCAATCCAGAGAGCGTAGGAGCATCGCCAATCGGCAGCTCGCCCTTTCCCTCCAGCAAACGTAAATAAGGTTGATAGAATTCGTAAGGTATGTGGACCAAGGCATACAGCAGTACAAAAAAGAAAAACAGCCAGGCAATTCTGATCTCTTTCAAATAAGCCATCGTGATTCGAAGCTGGGTCAAAAACCCCTCGGCTCCATGCTCCGCCTCTCTCCTCTTATCAGGTTCTTTAAATCGCAATACTATTAACAGTCCGACCATGGCTACAAGCAATGAAGCGATAAAGGGCCAGCGAAGATTATGAGCGCCGAGAAAGCCACCTGCCAATGCAGAGATCGCGGCAGATACCATCGATAATCGTCCTACTTTCGCTTCCCGATCGCCATACTCATCCCCTTGATTTACAGCATCAAGCGATTCAAAATGAAAGACCGTATTGGTGCCTGACTGAAAGGCCATGAAACAGGCAAAACAAATCTGCGCAATGGAAAGAATCATAAAGCTGCCGCCAATAATGTAGAAGATACAGGCCAAGACCAGAAATGCAGAGGAGATACTAAGTGTTGTTTTCCTTCCTACTACATCCGAAAAGTAGCCAGAGGGCACTTCCGCTGTCACCACCGCCAGGTAGTAAATGGCCTCCAGAATCAAGAGATCCTTCAGCCCCAATTGCTCACTGAAGTAAAGGAAAAAGATAGGCATCCAGGCCAGAAAAGAGCAGGCAGCACGGTACCAGGGATACAGTCGAATATTCTCTTGCATGTCCAGCGGGTTTTGCAATTATTATGCCTCAGTTTGCAATAAGCGAGACGGCCACTTCTCTCCCATCGCATGCCAGACATCGGCTTGCGCAGAAGGCTTAATCATGATCTATTTTCACCTTCAAGGATTATCGAATTCAAGAACTATAAATTTATTTCTTTTTTGGAGCGGAGCAGTATTCGTACGCGCTAAGGGATCACCTGCTATCCACTCCAATACAGGCACCCTTCGCTGCTTCCTGCATCCACTGCTGCGGTCTCTCCGCCTGCGCTTCGAGCCCCCATCAGTGGCGCAGTCAGGCGCTCAGTGCACCTGTATTTCCGCTTCTATCAGGGCTATGCATCACCTGCATTCAGCCGCCCCAACAAAGCCCAATCACTATCCTTAGGATGCACCAAAGAGAACTTTTCTACCATACGAATTGGCCAGAATTGCAGGTAAAAGTATTAATTTGCCACAAAAGAACAACCAATACCATGCGATTCCTGTTGCTATTATGTGTGATACTAAGCACTTCCTGTTTGCCGGATGCCGGAGAGCGGTCCTGGGGTTTTCCAAACGAAAGCAGAAGCGGAGGCAATTTTGCCTGGACAGCTGCAGATCTACCCACCTACACTCCGGACGAGGTGATCAACGCATTTTTGCGCAGAGATGATGGTGTAGTCTACATCATCAATTTTTGGGCAACCTGGTGTGCCCCATGCGTGCAAGAACTTCCGGATTTTGAGCGAATCACAGCGGAGTATCCTGAACAGGAAATAAAAGTGGTGCTGGTGAGCTTAGACAGAGTCAGAGATAAAGAAACAAAATTACTGCCCTTCCTGAGGCAGCACAATATCATATCGGAGGTGATCCATATGGACTCGCGAAAATCGCATATTTGGATAGACAAGTTTGCACCACAATGGTCCGGGGCCATTCCTGCGACCATTATTAAATACAGAGACCGAAAAGCTTTTCATGAAGGCGGTCTTAGCTATAGCCGCATCATGAATTACATCAATGAAATAAAGATCCACTCATGAAAAATCTAGCGCTCTTTTTCAGCATAGTCCTATTTTCGAGCTGCTTTGCTCAAGAAGCCCAACAGACCAAAGGCTATCAGGTAGGTGACTACGTTGAAGATTTCAAACTCAAGAATGTCGATGGTAGTATGGTGTCCCTGGAAAATCTGGAAGAGGCCAATGGGGCTATTGTTATCTTTAGCTGCAATCATTGTCCCTATGTGGTCGCCTCCGAAGATAGGATGATCAAACTGCATAAAACCTATGCCCCGCAAGGCTATCCAGTAGTAGCCATCAATCCCAATGATGTAAACCGCGTGCCCGGCGATTCCTTCGAAGCCATGCAAGACAGAGCACGGGAAATGAGTTTTCCATTCTACTACCTTAGAGACGAGACGCAGGAAATTGCCCACAAATTTGGTGCAACACGTACTCCCCATGTTTACCTACTAAAGAAAGGGGAAAAAGGTATGCAAGTCAGGTATATTGGCTCCATCGATGACTCCACACAGGATGAAGCGGAGGTAGAAGAGAAGTTTCTGGAAAATGCCATTGCTGCGATCAATGAGGGCAAAGAGCCTGATCCTAGCTTCACCAAAGCAGTAGGCTGCACCATCAAATGGGCTGAGTAGAAGTATCCTTGCCCACAGGAATCAACGAGATGATTTATTGACTATGGATTGCTGATCTATGCCTCGACTATTTCTACTGCTTATCGCATGCTTGACCATCCTTTCCTGTCGCAAAGAACAAGGGCCGGCACTGTCCACCGAATATGAAACAAGCAACTACAATCCTTTTGCCTCCGATCAACTCTTTACAGATCTAGGTGATTTGACAAGTGCTTTAAGAGCGCCCATGGAAGGAGATGGCCTGGCCATACAAGTAGAAGATGTGCTGGCAATCCTCCAGCGTCCACACTTTTTCCTTGGGCAAGGTTCTGGACTGTGGTCATTGATGCGGGACTCTGATCAGGAAAGTTTGCAACATTACCTAAGCGAGAGCAGCCGGGTCAGCTATCAGTATAGCCAGGCCGCATCAGCTGGACAGGCTGGCTATCTGTACAGCGAAAATTCCGAGAAGGCTTATCTGGTAGACGAAATGGGTCTGGAGTATGCCACTTATTTGGAGATTTGGATTGCAGCAGCCAGTTTTTATCGGCAGGTGATCGAAGTGCAATTGGGCGCTTCCTTTGCCCACTTGGACAATGATCATGCTGCTGCTGGAGAAGCATTGACGCTGAAGGAGCAAACCTGGGATCAATGCTTTAGTCTCTTTGGTGTGCCGATAGAATTTCCGGATGATCTTTCTTCTCTCCGTTACTGGGGAGACTGGTGCAATGACCGTCAGGAAGAACTGCAAGCAAATGTACCAATCATGGCAGCTTTCATTCAAGGTAGAAAGGCCATCAGTGATCAAGATCAAGAGCTGCAAAGTCAGAGCATTGAGTCACTCGCCTACCATTGGGATCGAATCATCATTGCCAACCTTGCCTTCCAAATCTATAAGGCAGAACAACATTATGGGGATATTGGCAAGCGATGTCGAAAACTCAGCAAGGCACGCGGCTTTCTTTCCGCGCTGAAGTATTACCCTGGATCAGCCCTATCTACTGAGGTTCAAAGTAGTATAGAACAGCTACTTAATAATCACTACAATGTGAGCCGATCGGAATTAGCTAATATTCTCGCTGTGCTGCAGGAACTTTGAGTTTTCGCTTGATGTAGACAAACTACGCTGAAAATCCGAAAACCTTCTTTCACCACGAGCGAATGAAGGTGAAAAATAGCCCCGATAGGAGAGGAAATGGCAGTGCCGGATACAGGACTGAATGTGCCGGCAATGCTGGCTCGCAGCGCATGCGGAGAGACAGCAGTG
Source organism: Chitinophagales bacterium (assembly GCA_020629205.1). GTDB lineage: Bacteria > Bacteroidota > Bacteroidia > Chitinophagales > UBA2359 > JAHDDV01. The sequence goes on from JAHDDV010000124.1 coordinate 11,831, forward strand.
GCGGATACATGAAGCCTGTAGCCGGTGCTGACATTGGAACGGATAGCGGGTCATCCATTGCCACGTGTGATACTGCTTCGCTCCAAAAAAACATGAAGACAAAAATTTTCTGCTTACTTGATGACGAGTTTTTCCAGCACGTCCATATTGCCATTTACCATGTTGATGTCTACGTCGGTGTAAATGCCTTTGACGCTTCCTTTGTTGGTAAATTGCCATATTATCCAGTCGTCCATTCCCGGGCGCTCGATGTCATTGTAATTGGCGATCCAACGTGGATACTTGTCAAAATTGTGTGAGCCCAGATAGGAGCGATTAAAGCTCTCTGTGGTGTAGATGATCGGCGTGACTCCGTAATGCGCCTCGATCTTGGTGAGCCAACGTTGCAGACCGATGCACAGGGAACGTATAGACTGAAAGCGACGACGCGGAATACCTTCGATGTCGAGGATAGGCGGCAGATCTCCTGGTTCTAAAGTGACTCGATTGATGAAGTTGGTGATCTGGTGCGTACTATGTTCGTTGGGTCTGTAATAGTGATAAGCTCCTCTAAGTTTGCCCCTTTCTTTGGCTTTCTTCCAATTGGTCCAGAATTTCTTGTCTTTGCCATTGGTGCCATAGGTGGCGCGTGCAATCACAAAGGAGATGGGCGTTTCGTGGTTCAAGGAATCCAGCACTGTCCAGTTGATATCTTCCTGATAATGTGAGACATCTATTCCGAAGGCTTTGTCCCAATTGAAGCTCACCAATTGGTTGATCCGTGTCTGTTCGTAGGAATTGACGGGAAAAATATGAGGCATGGGAACATCCGATTCCGCGAGACATAGCTGGGCCATCTGCTTTTGGTGAACAGAAGACTTGTCACTTTCAAAAAGTCTAAAGTTGAAAAACAAGATTAGCAATACTATATATGGAAGCATCTGGCCGGACAGCCTTGTTGAGGCAATTCTGGTCATAGGTTTCTATCGATTAAAATTGATGTACAAGCTTAGAACGCGCTAGCGTAAAATAATTGTATGAAGGCTCGAAATAAACCAAAATTATCGAGATGATCAAGACATTATTGGTCAAGTGCCCAGAATTCAAGTAGACATACTTATCCCCTGATAATATATTAAATTACTTAACAGAAGAAATTTGGCCTAAAGCTTACTTAGGCTGCTGCGGCACCATCAATTTGAAGAATTCATCCAGCTTTGGCAGGATGATGATTTCGGTCCTTCTGTTAAGTGCGCGACCTTGTGAGGTACTGTTATCGGATTTAGGCATGAACTCAGATCTACCACCGGCTGTCATTCGTGAAGGATCGACATTGAAGCGGTTTTGCAGCATTCTTACCACTGAAGTTGAGCGCTTGACGCTTAGGTCCCAATTGTCGGAGACACAGCTACCAGCCATTGGTACATTATCGGTATGTCCTTCAACGAGAATATCGAGATTTTGATGATCGTTGACAACGGTGGCAATTTTTGAGAGAACGTTTTCGGCCTGCGGTTGTATACTCGCGCTACCGGATCGGAAGAGCATCTTATCGGAGAGAGAAATGTATACGACACCTTTCTTGACTTCTACGGCTACGTCCTGATCATTGACATCTCCGAGTGAGCGTTTGAGGTTCATGACCAATGCTAGATTGAGAGAGTCCTTTCGGGCGACAGAGCTGTTTAGGTCTTTAATGTACCGCTGTTGTTCGTTGAGTGTTTCCAGAGATTGTTTGATGCTTTCGGCACCTGCCTGACTGATCACAGATAGGTCGGACAAACGATCGAAGAGGCTATTGTTATTTTCCTTCAGGTAGTCCACCTCCGTTTTCAAGGCTTTGTTTTTCGAGAGTTCCTGCTGCAGTTGGGATCGACAGTTTACCAGTTCATTGTCTGTACTTTCAACTTTCGTAGACAAGCGCTTTTTCTCCTCCTTTAACTCTTTCATTTCCTCGTCATGGGCCTGTCGGAGCTGCATAAATTCTTCGTTCTGCTTCAAAAACTTCTTTTTGCTTACACAGGAAGTAAGTGGCAGTAGGATGCATAGTAGGATGATAATTCTCTTCACTCTTCTTGAATTTTTAATTTTCTGAAAGCCATAAATTACTGTGCAAAGTAACAGTTAATCAACGGAATACAAAGACTTTGCCGGCCAGTATTTTTGTACAGATTTGCCGATAGGCAATTTTCGCGAAAGCTGTCTCGTTAGGCAATTCC
>JAHDDV010000125.1 GCA_020629205.1 Chitinophagales bacterium
CTCTTTTTTGTCAACTGTAGCATACTCAAGCCACGGGCCAAACAAGTGGAGATTTTTTGCCTGTGTTTTGCCTATTGATTCAAGTAGCTTAATTTCAATGACTTGCATCATCAAAAAATCATCAAATACCTTCATGCAGCTAATATTCGCTACTTCCAACCCATCCAAAATTTCAGAAATCTCTGCTCGAATTGGCTCAAAAATCCAAATCAGCTCTCTTGCAGATAATGGCATTCATGAGGATATTCCCGAGCCTTTTTTGACCTTCGGGGAGAATGCCCTTCACAAGGCCAGATATGTTTATAAGAAGCTGGGTATCAGCTGCTTCGCCGACGACTCTGGATTAGAGGTTGATGCCTTAGGTGGGGAACCGGGCGTTTTTTCAGCACGCTATGCACAAAAAAATGACTTTGCCGGAAGTGCAACGGAATTGGTTTTGCAAAAGCTGGACCAATTACACAATGCTGGTCGAGGAGCACAGTTTGTCACTGTTATTGCGCTGATTTTGGATGGTGAAGAATTCCTATTTAAAGGAACCGTAAGAGGAAGCATCATCAAATCTCCCAGAGGTACAGATGGATTCGGATACGATCCAATCTTTGTACCTGAAGGCTGGGAAAAGACCTTCGCAGAGGTCGATAAAGTAAAAAAGAACCAGATTAGCCATAGAAGTGTTGCCACGGGCAATTTGCTGGATTTTCTTGCGTTAAAAGGTTTATTGTAAGGACTCCGCCAGATTGATGGCCCATTTTCGTCCGGCTCCTTCATTTTTTTCACAAAAATTGCCTTGCCTATACAACCTACGAGTACATTTTTCTATCTTGAATAACGTAATCCATTTTCTATGGGATTTTTTAAGGCTAAAAGTGAGGAGCAAAAGCTAATCGAAGCTTGTGTCAAAGGCAATGCGAAAGCATGCAAGACACTCTACGATCGCTTTTCCCCAAAGATGTTCGGAATCTGCTTGCGATACGCAAAAGATTACCACGTAGCCGAGGATGTACTGCAGGAAGGCTTTGTCAAAATCTTCAAAAATCTGCACAAGTTCCGCTTCGAGGGAAGTTTCGAAGGCTGGTTGAGACGAATTATCGTCAATACTGCCATCGAGCAATACCGAAAGAATGTGCGTATGTATCCTGTAGGCGAGCTGACAATGGAAGCTCATCAAGCCTATCACGATATGACGGTTGAAAACATGGCAGCTCAGGATCTGCTGAAGCTAATTCAGGAGCTTTCCCCCGGCTATCGAACCGTTTTCAATCTATATGTCATAGAAGGAATGTCGCATAAGGAGATTTCAAAGATGATGAATATCTCTGAAGGCACCTCAAAATCACAATTGGCCCGAGCAAGATACATCTTGCAGAAAAAGGTCAAAGATCTGGATGAACAACACGAAAGAGTACTAAAAAAATACCTGGACGAACTCTATGTATAATAGCGGCGGCAGCGACGATATGTTTCGACAGAAATTTGAGGATTTCGCTCCAAAACCTAGCGATAGGATTTGGGACAATCTTCAAAGCAGTCTTCCTGTGCCCCGTCCATTCTATAAGAGACCTCCTTTCTGGATGGCCTCCCTTAGCCTCCTTCTTCTACTCGGAGGCCTCTCCTACTTCTTCAGCCAATATGATCTACAAATTGCATTGGTGAAGCAAGACCAATCGTTAGCTCAGGTTTCCGATAAGCTGGTTAAAGAAAGCCATACGATAACGAAGGCAATAGAGCAGAACGCAAGCTCCTCTCTTGTGGATTCAAACAATACCACAGGTACCAAGAATGCAAAGCAGAGCCATACTGATATAGATATCAATAGCGATCAGCCTGTCAAGTCATCAAGGGCTGCTACAAATAATACTACCACAAGTGAGGCTTCCAAAGAAAAATGGTCTCCTGCGCTTGCTCTTAGAAAAAATCGCATTCAGAAGAAGTTGCTGATAAGCGCCAATCGTGCAGCCAATGCTGGAACGCTAAGCCAAGACTATTTGAGGGAAGATGAAAATGCACAAAGCAATATCATCCCTCCAATGCAAGTGGAAGGAGCAAGTCTACAATCCATTCAGCAGCAGAGTCAAGGCACCGAGACAGCGGCCATTGGCATGCTGCCCGTTTTGTCTTTGTCTTCTGTCACTGGCACTAATCTGGATGAAGGCATTCCAGTATACAAAAGCACCGATCGCCAATTTGGTGGTCCTTTTGCCAATCTAAAGGGCCTTTCCTTTGGCGTCACTTATGCCGTGAACAATACCTGGTTGCTCAACAACAAGGACAACCTGCAAACGCCTACCGGTACACTTGAATACCGTCTGGATTTTGGTCCCGCCTATGGCTTCACGCTGGGCTACACTTTCAATCCAAACTGGGGTGTACAGCTCGATTGGGTAGTCAATTCCAATCAAGGTCAGAAGTGGAGCAATCAATACGGCAACTACATTTCATATAAGGAAAACAACCTTACTTACAGCCACTTCCCGCTCTTGCTAAAGTACAAGCGAGCGAAGGAATCCAAGCTGACCAAGAAGCCCTTTGTGCTCAACTACATCGTAGGTGTACAGTACAGCCGATTGAAGTCTGCAGAGATTAATGTCGACAATGGCTTGGCGCGTGATCTTCTCAAGAAAACGGACTGGGGACTAGTCATCGGCTTCGACTACGATCTATACCTCAATAAGGATTTCTTCTTCACCGTTGGTACCCGCTCCAGCCTCGCTGCCAGCAACAATCCAATGGCCATCTTTAGCAACAAGAAAGATGAGGCCCGCAACTTCCTAATGGGAGTTCAGGCCAGTCTACATTATAAGTTCTCCAAGTAGATCTACTCCTGGAACATCAGTATACTTTTCTTTTTTTGGAGCCAGACGGCATGGCTCGTCGTGCTTTCCTACACGTGCTCCATTAATATTCGGCACCCGTCTAGCTGTTCATTGCTCGTGCCTCAGCATCTCTCCGCTGCGCTGCGAGCTACTGCGGCACGGCATTCACGACGCTATACGGGCACCTCATACCATTGCGCCCGCGGCTAGCTTTCGCCGTCTTTAGGGCGTGGGGATGGGTTTCCAGTTCAAGGTGCAAGGTGCAAGGTGGGGTAGTGTTCAAGGATCAAAGAGCAAGGAGCAAGGAGCAAGGTGTGTTTTCGGATGACCGATGACGGAGTCTCGTATGGCTGTTAGCTCAGCTATTTCCAACACGCTAGCTTTTTATCTTTCAGCGGTACTGAGAGTGTACAATTTACTGTGTCAGTCGTTTAGTCGCCCAGCTTGACCTCCGGTCAAGTCTGAAACCTAAAAAGCTCGTGTGGTCAAACTGCACAAGCTGGTAGCGATACGAGCAAGGAGCAAGGTGTTTTGTGCTTCGTACTGCTGCCAAATGACTTAATTCCAACACGTGAGCTTTTTACATTTCAGCGGTACCGGAGGTACCACTGGGCCATAGTTGATGACTGATGACGAATGACCGATGACTGGGGCTTCGTAGTGCTTGCAGTTCCCCTGATTCCAACACGCTTGCTTTTTACATTTCAGCGGTACCGGAGGTACCACTGGGCCATAGTTGATGACTGATGACGAATGACCGATGACTGGGGCTTCGTAGTGCTTGCAGTTCCCCTGATTCCAACACCCGTGCTTTTTATTTTTCAGCGGTACCGGAGGTACCACTGGGCCGAATTGAGCTGCATTGGGCTGCACTCCCAAACAATCCACAGGAACAATAGGCCCGGAGGGCCTAAATCCCATTAACCCCGGGCGCGAGCCGTAGGAAACCAAGCACACAGCCCGAAGCCCCCAAACAACTGCCACTGAGCAATGGCGCCACGGCCCAGAGTCGGTGAAAAGGAGCCGTGGGCGCAGCGGAACGAGGTGCTCAGATAGCGTCACGGAAGCCAGCCAATAGTAGCTCCGACGATAGGAGGAGATGCTAGTGGCTGAGCTGGAGCAGCTAGCTGAGTGCCGAGTATTAGCGGAGCACGCGTATGAAGCCAGCGCGAGTCTATCTGCTGCGCTCCCCAAAAAAAAGAGAAGTCTTAGTTCAAAACCAGCACATGCTAGCCTAGACGAATCAAACCGCCTAGCAGTGGGGAGCTGATCTTGAAACGGAAGTGAGATGGATCTCTGAGGTCTTGGATGAAATTGACACGTAGGACGCGAAAGATGCGATCGACGCCGATATGCCACTCGATGAAGTCGCCATGCTCCTCTGTATGTAAGTAATTCGCCCCGGTAGTGATGCTGCATTTGAGCTTGCGTAGGAGGGGTAATTTATTCCAGATGAAGCCATTGAAATTGTGTTCATAATGTGCCTTTAGGTAAGGGCTATCGGTGCTGTATACATATTGATCCATCACCTGAAAACCGGACAAATAGGGAGCGGTAAACAATGGACCGGCAGCGTCGAAATGAAAGAGATCAACATATTCGACATGGCCTTTACGAAGGAAAGTGCCTAGACCAATGCTGTAGGACGAGACTCCTAAAAGCTTAAAATTCATGTCATCATAGATTTCTAAACTTAGTTGATCGTAATCGGGTTGGGCATCGAAAATACCTGGGATGGCTTTTCGATAGCTAAGGCTCAACTTGGGATATTTAGACTCATAGGCAAAGCGCTCATTGGGATAATCCTCGTACTTCTGATCGAATACAAAATCGAAATTCAGGTCCAAAATCAAGGCGCGATGCTCTTCAAAACTGCCATTGGTAATGGGAGAATTGTTGAGTTTAAATGCCTTGTCTGAATCGATCAGGGAGTAGTCCGTTGTATTGTACAACGGCATTCGTCGCTCATAGCTCAGTGTGCTGCTGAGATTGATACCATTGGCAATATCACGTTCGTAGCTTCCGCGGATGTATGCCTTTTCGAAAAGGTGATGCAGATTTACACGGGCGAGCAGCGAGTTAAGAGTATTCTCGAAGCCCGAGATGTCTCCTGTTTGATTTAGTTGTAGTACATCGCTGCCGACCTTGAAAGTGAAACGCTCATTGAATTTCTTGTTACTGGTATAGATCACTCGGGCAGCGGGATTCCAACGTTGATTTGAGATCCCGTATCTGAGTCTTGCGCTAAGGTTAAGGCTGCGCTTCTCCCCTATTTGCTTTACGGCCGTGACGGACTGACTGAGGGACAGGCCCTCGACCACATTGTACTTGACACCGCTGAGCAGTGAGCTGAGGTACCATTCCAGCGAATCGACTGAATTTTGATGTCGGTATCCGATCAAGCTAAAGGCCGGCAAAGCAAACTTGTTGGCAATGCGATCGAGGGAATCGAGATAGGTCTTCGACTTTCTCAGCTGGGCTATGCTATCCTTTTTGGAGTAGTCCCGCTTTTCCTCAATGGTGAGGGGCAGAGGGCGATTTTCGATCCAGAAATCTTCCGTCTTCTTGTTGGACTCGGGCAGAATGGAGACCATCGCCGGGCCAAAGAACTTCGGCTCAAATTCCTTGTTGAGCTCATACTCAGAATAGATACCGGAGAAAGTCCCGTCTAGCTTGAAGACCATGACTTGCATATCGAAATCAAATTGCTGGCTGAAGACGGGCCAGAGATCGTCCTGAATTGGAAGAAAGGTCTGTCTGATACGGAGACCATTGATAAACTGGACCTGATTTTTGCTAAGGCTGACGTCGGTGCTGTGTATGCGCCATTGTTGGTCTACTAGATAGATATGCCCTGCAAAGACCGGATCCTGAGCTCGTTTGGGTAGTAGCGCGATTTTGTGAATCAGCCTACCATCCTCTTCGAAACTTCCTTCCCACTTGTAGTTATAGTACATGAGCGCATTATCGGCGATTGGCGATACATAACCCCTATTTTCAATTGGACCAATACTGACATTTGACTCATAGAGGTCGACTTTCATGCCCCAGGCTCGATTGAAGCTAAATCCATTATCATCGCCACTTACTTTAGAGTAAAGCACCTCTTCCTTCACTTTATCGGGCGATTGGAAGTGTAGAGCAGACATCGACTCTGAAAGGTAGAGAATACCTGAGCGGGTCGAGTCCAAACCTTCCACGGGGATATTGATACCCATGAAGGTTTCGGGCATATTGTCCACCCGTTGCAATCCTTTGATGTATACTTTGCAGCTAAAGGATTTGATCTGCTCCCGGTGATAATCCCGCTTTTCGATGGCCTTTCGAATCATTTGGTAGGCTGGGTCCTCCGCATTGGCAGAAACGACAATTTCGCCCAGCTCGTAGGCTTCCGGCTCTAGCTCTACATTTAGGATCTGATCCTCCTCAGCGACTGTCACTTCCGTTACAAGACGCTGATAACCAACATATTGAAAGACAACAGTTTGCTTTCCTGAGGGCACATTCAGTTGGTACTGCCCCTTTTCATTGCTCACCGTACCAGAGGAAGTGCCTTGAAGGTAGACATTGACAAAAGCCAATGGCTCTCCTTGATCAGTGACTTGTCCGGATATTTTGGCGGCCTCCAACATCTGAGGAGACAAGCCAAGTAAAAGTAAAGTGATGAAAAATCGAATAGCAGGCATAAAATTTGGATCGGCTCAGTAGTAATGGAGGGAAATGGAACTAAAGGCAGGTCATTATAGTTTTGCATTCATCCAGCTTGCGACTTTATCTTTGTCTGATAGAACGGAATGAAAAAGAAATCGACAAATTTCCCTGCGTCGATGTCACTGATGTACAATTTTTGGTCTAAATTGATGCTAAATTACACATCGTAATGTTACCGTGGTACAAATTACAAGTACCTGTGTCTATAATGGTTTATTTTCTCGTCATCCAGCGTTGCTCCGCAGTCATGTAGCCCTGCTATAATCCCTCGTCGCGCCTCGACTGACAAAAAAATAAACGCATTCTAAACTGCAGGCACTGATTATCTGCATCACTAGTTCAGCAATTATCGGCACAATGTAAAACAGAGTATTTGAAAGAACTAATTGTTAGTATCGAGGGAGTCAGTTTAGTGGAATTTTTAGGGGTTAACAACAGCAAGTTGTCGATACTCAAGAGAGCCTTCCCCAGATTAAGATTAATTTCTCGCGGTAATAAGATCAAAGCCATCGGAAATGATGAGGACATGCAGCTATTTGCTGAGAAAGTGGACCTCATGATGGATTTTTTGAAGAAATACGGTTCGCTATCCGAGCAGAACCTGGAAAGCATGGTCGAAGGTGTTGCTCCGACCGAAATCAAGGTCCCGAAAGATAAGAAAAGCGAAAACAACATTCTCTTTGGCCCTTATGGCAATGTGATCAAGGCCAAGACGGCAAATCAACGCAAATTGGTGAAACAGTCAGAGAACAATGATCTGGTTTTTGCTATCGGACCTGCCGGAACAGGTAAGACCTATACGGCGGTTGCATTGGCTGTAAGAGCATTGAAGAACAAGATTGTCAAGAAGATTGTGCTTACACGCCCAGCTGTGGAAGCTGGGGAGAGTTTGGGTTTCCTTCCAGGTGATCTAAAGGACAAGGTCGATCCATACTTACGTCCGCTCTACGATGCACTCGACGACATGCTGCCCATGGAGAAGCTGAATGACTTCATGAACTCCCGCATCATTGAAATCGCTCCTTTGGCCTTTATGCGTGGACGAACGCTGGACAACTCCTTCTTGATTCTCGATGAAGCACAGAATGCTACACGAGCGCAGTTGAAGATGTTTCTGACACGACTCGGGCCATCGGCAAAATGTATCATCACGGGCGATCTTACACAGATTGACCTTCCACGAAACCATCAATCGGGACTGGAGCATTCGCTCCGTGTGTTAGACGGCATTGATGGAATCGGGATTGTGAAGCTGGACAGAGGCGATGTAATTCGACACAGGTTGGTCCGCAATATCATAGAAGCATATGATAAGTCTGCCGAGGCTGAGAAAGCACTGGAAGAAGAAAAGCGACGGGCCAGACAAGCAGAGCGACAAAGCAAGGAGTCTTAGTCCCTTGGGAATACACAAAGCAGGTGTAGCACTAGATCATTCCTTTACCATCGTTTGAAAGTAGATCCACTTTTTTGATTCATGTTGATAAACAGGAGCCATGCCTCCTTTGCAGATCCATCCTTCTTTCTGTTTGCCCATTACCCACTCCTGCAGTTCGGCTCCATCGCTGCTTGCATAATACAGATAGCCAGTCTTGATAGGCTTTGGGGCATCGTCCTGCAAACTTAATGACAGGTCTGAGGAAGCATGCGCGGAATCCACGCTCATAAGGAAGAAGCTAATGCTACCGAGTACAAGGGCAAAAGCGAGTGCCAGGGCTAGCACATTCTTGATCATCTGATTCATAATTATTGTTTTAACATAATTAGATTTGGCCAATCATCATTAAAGGCTGAGTGACCAAGGATTAAATTTCTACACATTTAAGACAGGAACAACATTAACACTAAGTTAAAATTTTCTGTACCACAATAAGGTATTGCGAGTAGTTGTTAGTATCTTAAGACGTCTCCATCCATTTACCCCCCAAAGATCGCAAAAATGAGAAAGTTCGCCTTGCCGCTCCTTCTAGGGATGCTCGTGCTTTGCTATGTAACCTGCAAAAGAGCCATCACTGCTAATCAGGTTCAAGTCCTTGAAACCAATTTTGAGAAAGTGGATCGGGCGAGGCAGAATTTCTATTTCTTATTTGACAAAGCCCTGATTCCCGAATCGCGATTGAGTACAGCCGATACGACTGAACTAGTCAAATTTGATCCTCCCATAAAGGGTGTCTTTAGATGGATGGATACCGGAAGGCTGGTCTTTCAGCCCGAGGACTATTTAAGTCCAAATACCTCCTACACTGCTACGGTGAATCCTTCCGTTCTGAACTATCTGGAGGAAGAAGAAAAGCTGAGTCTTGGGGGAACGACAAGCTATAAGCTACAAACAAGGCAACTGCGCGTTGATGTTTCTAAAGTGTTTTGGAAAATGTCTTCTTCAGACCCAAACAAAGGTGTGGCTGCTGCGGAACTGGAGTTTAACTATCCGATCAAAGGGCAAGAAGTTGTGAAACATCTAAAGGCCAAGGTTGGCAATGAGGAGTATCCACTGACGATCATCCCATCTAGTTCAGAGTACAGCCGTTCGGTAGAAATCATGAATCTGCCGGTGAGCGATGAGGAGCTTGAAGTTTCTTTTGAATTACAAGAAGGCTTTAGCACTAAGGGAACGAATTGGCAATTGGCAGAACCTTTGGCTTTCTCCAAGTACGTTGATTCTCCGGGCAATATGTCTGTCATCAAAGTGAGCCCACAGCATAATGGCCTCACAGGATCTATTGTAGTGGAAACAAACCAGCAAGTCAAATCCGACAACATCAAGCGCGCACTTAGCATCAGTCCAGATGTTCCCTTTGAAGTACAGACTAGTTTGAGTGGATTCACTTTGGTGAGCGAGAAGTTTGATGCCACAAAGCAATACTCCTTGAAAATCAAAGAGAGCTTGGAAGGGGTGTTTAGCGGTGCGCTAGGGGAAGAACTGAGCCATACGATCATCTTTGGCACCCTGGAACCATTAATTGCATTCACGAGTACCGAGTCTATCTATTTGGCCAAGCGAGGTGAAGGCAACATTGGTGTCAACGTAGTCAACGTACCTGAGGTTGAACTCAATCTGTACAAGGTCTTTGACAATAACCTGCTGTCTTTCTTCAAGCGAGGCAAGGATTGGCATTATGAAGACAATTACAATGATGAAACCGGAGAGTGGGAGTACAACAGTTATCAGACCTATAGGCTGGATGGTTTCAGTGAAAAAGTGTACACAGAAAAGCGTAGCAAAGATGGTCTCGGAAACTACGGGACCACCAAGTTGTTGAATTTCGACTTCCCAGATAAGATCAGCGAATACAAGGGCATTTATGTGATGGAGGTGGTCAATACCAAAAACAGGTCCATCAGAGATTCACAAATCATCTCCTTCTCAGACCTTGGCTTGATTGCCAAGGTAGATGCCGAGTCCGTACATGTCTTTGTCAACAGCATCTCAAATGTACAGCCTGTACCTGCGGTGGAAGTAGCCTTGGTTAGTAGTTCGAATCAGGTTATTGGTACAGCCACAACAGACACTGACGGACATGCTGTCATTGACTACAAGGACAATCACGATGGACTTTTCCAGCCCGTGTTGATCTCTGCCAGTGGGCAGGGGGATTACAACTATCTGAAATTTTCTCAGAGTTCTGTAAACACTTCCCGATTCGACGTAGGTGGATTGCAGCCTAATGATTCCGGTCTGGAAGCCTATATCTATCCAGAACGTGACCTTTACCGTCCTGGTGAAACCCTAAAGATGAACACCATTGTTCGCAAAGAAGATTGGTCTGTTCCGGATCCGATGCCGATGAAGATGAAAATCATTGCACCGGATGGCTCTACTTACAAGACCATCAAGCGCAGTCTTGACAGTCAAGGTTCCTTTGCTACTGAAGTAAACATCCCTTCGACCTATAAGACGGGAACCTATGTTGCCAAACTCTATACAGCCAATGACATCCTGATTCAATCTCTGGATTTATCTGTCGAGGAGTTCATGCCGGATCGAATCAAAGTCAAGACCAGTGGCAATGCTGGATTCTACCGACCGGGAGATGAGGTAGATATCGACATTCTGGCTGAGAACTTGTTTGGCCCTCCCGCTGCGGATAGAAATTTTGAAGCAGACTTCTATGTGAAGCGCCAGGCATTCAGAGCACCGGACTATCCCAAATACAATTTCAATCTACAAGGGGATCAGTCTTTTAGTAGTACCAGCGAAGATGGCAGTACAAATGAAAGCGGAACAGCCAATGTGAGCTTCCGGATTCCGGACAGCTATGTAGATAACGGCAAGCTGCGTGGTGAACTTCTTGTTACGGTATTTGATGAAAACGGGCGACCAGTCAGATCACTGGAACAATTTGACATCTTCACTCAGGATTACTTCTATGGGATTGGCATGAGGGGCAATTATTTTAGCACAAACAAAATGCTAAAGATACCCATCATTGCGGTAGACAAAGATGCCAATCTAGCTACCGGAGTCAAAGCAGCCGTTCAGGTTATTCGCTATGACTGGCGGACAGTGATGCAAAGCACAGGCAACGGGCGCTACCGTTATCGATCGGAATACAATGAAGTACAAGTAGCCAACATGGTGGTCAATCTTGACTCTGCTCAAGAGAGCTTTGACTTTGTTCCTGAGAAATCTGGTAAATATGAAATCCGAATCAGAAGGCCGGGATCGAGCACTTATGTTTCAAAAATCTTCCGTTGCTATGGATGGAACGACACCGAAAACAACAGTTTTGAGGTCAATCGGGAAGGTAAAATTGACATTACCTTCGACAAGAAAAAATACAAGGTTGGCGAAAGTGCCAAGGTCTTGTTTAACACGCCCTTTGATGGAACCTTGCTGGTGACACTGGAGCAAGACGAAGTATTGCGGCATATGTACTTCGAGACCCAAAACAAAGCCAAGGAAATCACCCTGGAACTTACAGATGAGCAAGTTCCCAATGTATACGTGAGTGCTACGCTGCTAAGACCAATGAAAGGCAAGCAGATTCCCTTGACAGTGGCTCATGGTATTGCTCCTATACTGGTCGAGAATGTCAAGAATACTCTGCCAGTGGAGATTGCTGCTGTGACAGAAAGTCGGTCCTTAACCAAGCAAAAGATCAAAGTAAAAACAAGGCCAAATTCTGCTGTCACTATCGCTGTAGTAGATGAGGGCATTCTGCAAATCAAGAATTTCCAAAGCCCTAACCCCTATGATCACTTTTATCAAAAGAAGGCATTGGGAGTACATAGCAGTGATATCTATCCGCTGTTATTCCCTGAGTTGGTCGCAGGATCTGCTCTTGAAGGAGGAGATGGTGGAGATGTAGGATTGAGAGCCAATCCAGTAGAAAACCAGCGGGTAAAACTCACGAGCTTTTGGAGCGGTTTATTGAAGGCTGATCATACAGGAGAAGCGGAATTTGAAATCGATGTACCCAAGTTCTCCGGAGAGTTACGCATCATGGCAGTGGCCTACGATGGAGGCAGTTTTGGTGCCGAGGAATCAAAAATGAAGGTGGCTGATCCACTTGTCTTATCTGCCGGACTGCCTCGCTTCTTCAGCCCAGGTGATGAGATTGAAATGCCTGTAACATTGACCAACACCACCGATCGTGTAGGATCTGGGAATGTCAACATAGATATCGAAGGACCACTAGAATTGGTAGGAGATCCTAAACTGAGCATCGACATTCCGGCGAACAGTGAAAAGCGAGTCACTTATAGACTAAAAGCCAAGCCGGCTATTGGGCTGGCTAAGGTGCGAGTTAATGCCAACACCCTTGGAGAGACTTTCACGGACGAAACGGAAATCAGCGTCCGGCCTGCCAGTTCATTGGTCAAATCCAGTGGATCTGGAAGTGTGGAAGGTGGGGAATCTGGAGAGATTTACCTGAGCACCAATTTCGTTCCTGAGACTACATCAGGTAAGCTGTTGGTTACCAATTCGCCCTTGGTGGAATTTGCCAAGGAGTTAGATGACCTGATTGGATATCCTCATGGTTGTTTGGAACAGACAATTAGCAAAGCATTCCCACAAATCTATTTTGCCGATTTGAGCAAGATGATTCTGGGCAAAAACACGGACCGAATTGGAGCCAGCTCTGCAAATCCAAATTACAATGTGCAAGAAGCCATCAAGAAAGTACAGTCGATGCAGCAAGGAGATGGAAGTCTCTCCTATTGGCCGGGCAGCTACAGGTCCTGGTGGTCCAGTATCTATGCTTTGCACTTCCTACATGAATGTGAGCAAGCGGGTTTCGAGGTCAATCAGCGAATTATGCGCCAGCTCAAAAGATGGGTAAAGGGCCGCTTGGCCGATCGCAGCACCTTCTCCTATCGCTTGCGTGATGGAAGCTACAGAGAGGTATATCGCAAGGAGATTGGCTATGCCTTGTTTGTGCTAGCACTTATTGGAGAGCCTGAAGTAAGCAGTATGAACTACTACAAGGGTAAACCGGATAAGTTGGCCATGGATACCCGATACTTGCTGGCAGCCTCTTATGCGCTGGCTGGTGATCAAGCTAAGTACCAACAAGTGCTTCCTTCCAGCTTTGCCTCTGAGACATCCGAACGATCCTTTGGTGGCAGCTTCCACTCTCCTCTTCGCGATCAGGCGATTGCTCTGTATACTTTGTTGGCTTGTGATCCTGATCATCCTCAAGTAGGAATAATGGCGAAGCATGTCGGAGAAGAAGTCCGCAGAAGTGGATGGATGTCGACTCAGGAGAAGGTCTTTTCCTTTATGGCGCTAGGCAAGCTAGCAAAAACACACAGTGCCGGAAATGCAACAGGTGCGGTGTACAAAGATGGAGCCGTGGTCGGAGAATTTACTGATGAGCCACTAGAGGTATCACTGGACAAGTATGATGGAAGCAAGTTGGAATTGAAGGTTAATGGAGACGGCAGTCTTTACTACTTCTGGGAGCAGGAAGGGCTAACGCTGGATGGAAAAGTGCCGGAAGAAGATAACTTTCTGGCGGTGCGGAGAAATTACTTCGATAAGTTCGGCGGCTCGGTAGACCTCGCTGATGTGCAACAGAATGATCAACTGGTTGTGCAGCTATCGATTGAGACCAGCACAAAACACCAGGTCGAAAATGTGGTCGTCACGGATATGTTGCCCGCTTGCTTTGAAGTAGAGAATCCGAGACTGAACGCCCTTCCGGGAATGGAGTGGATCAAGAATGCACACACACCGGATCACGCTGACTTTAGGGATGATCGAGTGTCCTTTTATCTGACGGCAACAACCAATCGAAAGTATCTGTATTACAGCGTCCGAGCCGTCACCAAAGGTGAGTTTGTGCTGGGACCGGTCAGTGCTGATGCTATGTATGATGGGGAGTACTATAGTTATGATGGTTCTGGGACGGTTACTGTTCGATAGAGCTTTTTTGATGACTGATGACTGGTGACTGGTGTTTAGTGCTTAGCCATGGCCCGGCCTGACCTCCGGTCAGGACGAAAGCCTAAACAGCTTAGGTCTTGGACATAACTAAAATA
>JAHDDV010000126.1:0-8303 GCA_020629205.1 Chitinophagales bacterium
GGGCTCCGACGTAGGAGGAGACCTCAGCGCCCATAAGCCGAACCGCTGTGGCCAAGGTGAGTAAGAGCGGACAGCCCGACCCGGACTGCGCCGATTGAGTCTGGTGGATTACCGAATGCAGCTTCCGGCGCAGGCCGGGGAAGCCCCAGAGCTTCTTGATGACTGGTTACTGATGACTGATTTCGGATGACTGATGATTTTGGAGCAAGGCTCTCGCTAAAAATCCTTACCTTCGCAGCCCTAAATACGACTATATGGAATTTAGCAAACTAGTAGCTGTGACGGGCATGCCCGGAGTCTATGAGATTATCAATACACGTCAGGATGGCATGATAGTCCGGTCTTTGTCGACTAATAAGACCCAATTTGTCTCTTCACGAATTCATGGTTTTTCTGTTTTGGAGACCATTTCAATGTACACCGACGATATTGAGGGCGTCATGCTTGTGGATGTGTTTCGGACTTTGAAGGCTCGTGACGAAGCAGGAGGAGCGATCATCTCTCCAAAATCCAATAAAGAAGATTTGATGAAATTTTTTGGGGAGCTGGTCCCAAATTATGATCGCGATCGTGTATATCCCAGCGATGTAAAAAAAGTGATCAAATGGTACAACTTGATCAAACCCTTCGATGTTATCCATGAAGAAGTAAAAGAGGAGGCAAATGAAGCGGATTCTACCGATGAAGCCGTGACTACTTAGCAGCTGCAAAGTCTGGAATTGTGTACCCCATACCATCTTTTCAAACCCTAAATGTATTCCCATATGAAAGTCAGATTGGCTAATCCAGCAATTCGAAAATTTTTGCCTGCAGATTTGAAGTTTGAAGTCTGGGATGATGCAGCTGCATATTTTGATGATTTGCAGCAACGTGCGATCCATACACTTGAAGAATTGCAACAGTGGCTAAAGGATTCCGATGAGTTACACGCTGCAATAGATGAAACAGGGCGATGGCTTTATATTCAGTCTACTTGCGACACGGAAAGTGAGGAGATTCGAACAGCCTTTCAGGCTTATGCCAAAGGGTTTAAGGTTAAGGCCCGAAAGGTTTTTAATGAATTGAATAAACGCCTGGCCAATCATCCTTTAAAGGATTCTTTGCCCGAAGAGTATGCTATTTACCTGCGTTCTGTAGACAATCAACTGGAGCTTTTCCGAGAGGAGAATCTTGCGATTGTGGAAGAGATTCGGGAGATGGGAACGGAATACCATCGCATTAAAGGAGCAGTGGAGGTGGAGATTGATGGGAAGAAGTATACGCCTCAAAAGGTCCGTCAAATGATGGGAGAGGCGGATCGGTCATTGCGCGAAAAGGCTTTTCGTGCTTCAGCTGAGCGCGAATTGGAAGATCGGGAGCTGCTGGAAGATCTGTTTGACAAGATGTTGGCAGCTCGCCAACAGATGGCGGTAAATGCAGGTTTTGATAACTTTCGCGACTTTAGTTTCCGTGCGCTGGGCAGGTTTGATTATGGTCCTGAAGACTGTATTCAGTTTCATGATTCGATTCAGAAGAAAGTACTGCCAGAACTGGATAAGTTGATGGCTTATCGAAAGGAGCGTTTGGGGCTTGAGCAACTTCGTCCATGGGATTTGGGAGCGCCACTCCATGGGGAGACACTTGTACCTTTTGACAGTACAGATGATCTTGTAGAAAAGGCTATTGATTGTTTGGCAGAGGTTCACCCTTACTTTGGAGAATGCCTCGCAACCATGCGTGATGCGCAGTATCTGGATTTGGAGGCGCGCAAGGGCAAAGCACCCGGAGGGTACAATATGCGTATGCCGGAGTGTAAGGTGCCATTTGTGTTTATGAATTCTGTGGGAAGTGCGCAGGATGTGCAGGTAATGCATCATGAGGCTGGACATGCGGTTCATGCATTCTTGAGTGCTGATCTTGAGTTGTCGGCTTTTGCAGATTATCCAGCAGAAGTGGCTGAGTTGGCTGCAATGACAATGGAGCTCTTGACCCTGGAGCATGCCCATAAGAATTTCTATCCGAGTGATGAGGAAATCAAGAAAGCCAAATATGCACAGTTGTCGAAGATTGTGCAGATGCTTCCCTGGGTTGCTGTGATCGACAAATTCCAACATTGGCTATATACTAATCCGGGGCATAGTCGGGAAGAGCGACGAAGGCAATGGCGCAGCATCCTTTCTGAGTTTACCAGCAGTGAACTGAATGAAGATGGTTTGGATAAGTTTTTGGATTATCGTTGGCATCGTCAATTGCATGTTTTTCTAAATCCTTTCTACTATGTAGAATATGGTATGGCCCAGCTGGGTGCTTTGGCGATATGGAAGAACTACTGTGCTGATCCTGACAAAGCAGTGGCTGCTTATATGGAGGCATTGCGCCTTGGTTATACCAAGAGTATCGGCGAGCTCTATGATACTGCGGGAATCCGATTTGATTTCTCCGAAGCATACATTGCTGATATTATGAATTTTGTGCGAGCAGAGGCCAAAAATGCGCTAGTGTAAAAATCCCCTCATAATAAACTAAGCTGTGAAGTACCAAGCCAGTATGTCGAGCCGTAAAAGAGCGGCTGCCTTTGAGCATATCCAGAAAGAGTATTATGATCTAATTGTTATTGGCGGTGGTATCACTGGAGCCGGTATTGCTCTTGATGCATCATCGCGTGGCTTGAAGACATTGCTACTCGAAAAGCAGGACTTTGCGGCGGGCACAAGTAGCCGCTCGACCAAGCTGATTCACGGTGGATTGCGCTATTTGAAGCAATTGGAGATTGGCTTGGTCCGTGAGGTCGGTAAGGAGCGAGCGATCCTTCACAAGAACGTGCCGCATCTGGTTCATCCCCGGAAAATGTTATTGCCTATCCGTGATACGGGAACCTTGAGTGAGAATTCCACCTCGATGGCCCTTTACATTTACGATTGGTTGGCTGGGGTGAAATCAGAGGAGCGAAGGTTGATGCTGGATACCGAGGAGATGCTGGAGAAAGAGCCATTACTTCGAGAGGATGGACTGACAGGCGGAGGCATGTACTATGAATATATGACCGATGATGCGCGGCTGACGGTGGAGGTATTGAAGACAGCTACTCAGTTTGGGGCTCAGCCCTTGAATTATGCTGAAGTAGAAGCGTATCTCTATGATGTGCACGAGAAGGCAATCGGTGTGAAGGTACGGGATGTCAAATCCGATCAGGTGATGCCAGTGTATGGAAAGGTGATGGTCAATGCAGCTGGTCCCTGGGTGGATGATATGCGGGAGAAGGACAATTCGATGAATGAACGACACCTCTTACTCACCAAGGGTGTTCATCTGGTTTTTTCAAGAGAGCGATTTCCGATTGATCATTTGATCTACTTTGATGTACAAGTCGATGACCGGATGATGTTTGCCATTCCTCGTGGCGATAGTGTATATCTGGGTACTACGGATACTGTATATAAGGAGCAAATTGAGCGGCCTTCGGTTAGCCAATCAGATATTGATTATCTGCTGGAAGCTGCCAATTTTATGTTTCCTAAGCTTCAGCTAACAAGAGATGATATCGAGTCCAGTTGGGCCGGGCTTCGGCCTTTGGTGCATGAAGAGGGAAAATCCCCTTCAGCAATCAGCCGCAAGGATGAGGTTTTTCATGCAAAAAGTGGCGTTATTAGTATTGCCGGTGGCAAGCTTACCGGCTTTAGAAAGATGGCTGAAAGGGTGGTGGATTTGGCGATGGTGAGATTGCGAAAAGAGTATGGAATGCCGATCCAATTGTGCCGTACAGATCGCATCAAATTGTCTGGAAGTGAGACCCTGAAAAGAAAGAAGTTGACTAAGTATATCCAAGGTCTTGAAACACATGCAAATGGGCAGGGTTTAAGCCTGTCAATTCTCAAATCACTGGTATACAAGTATGGGATGAACACTGAGCGTCTACTGTCTATCTATCGGGAAAATCAGCAAGTGACGGAGGGCAGTGAGCAAGCTCTACTGCGTGCAGAATTGCATTATTGCATTGATAATGAGATGGTTATGTCATTGAGCGATTTTCTAATTCGACGCACTGGCCGTTTGTATTTCGAAAGACCAGCATTGGCAGGGCAATACCCATATCTACTTGATGAGATTGCCAGGGAGCTTGCCTGGACAGCTGAGCAGAAGATGGCTGACCTTGAGGAATTTGAACGAGAGTACCGAGCTGTAATGAGCTTTCAGACCGTGGAGGTTTAGGGGTCAAATGGATGGTTTTCAAAGCAATAGTGGCGTTATCAAAAACTCCGCCAATTTCACTTTTATCACCACAAATTTTTCAGGAAAAAGTTTTACACACACTGTGGATAAAACTGAGATAAAAATTCCAATAATGCTCTTATCTTAGCGAGCAAGCAAGGCACTAATGTGCTCCACGCTGCTTACTACACTAACCTCCCTTACACTACTGAAGTATATATAGGCACTTATATGCCTTGGAGAGAGATTTGATAACCTTTCAAAATCAGACCTATGTCCGATAGTCAAGAGATGATCTTACAAGAGAATAATGAGCGATTTGTTCTCTTCCCCATCAAGCATGAAGAAATCTGGAAAATGTACAAGCAGCATGAAGCCAGCTTTTGGACTGCTGAAGAGATTGATCTCAACCAGGACCTATCTGATTGGGAGAAGCTAAGTGATGATGAACGTCATTTTATCAAGCATGTATTGGCCTTCTTCGCAGCAAGCGATGGCATTGTCAATGAAAATCTGGTTGTAAATTTCATGCAGGATGTAACCATTCCCGAAGCGCGCTGCTTCTATGGTTTTCAGATTGCTATTGAAAATATTCATGCAGAAACTTATAGCTTGTTGATTGACACCTATATCAAGGACAACAAGGAAAAGACCCATCTATTTAATGCAATGGACACCGTTCCTTGTGTACAAAAGAAAGCAGAATGGGCCCTGAAGTGGATCGATGAAGCACCAAGCTTTGCACATAGGCTCGTGGCATTCGCTGCCGTAGAAGGAATATTTTTCTCTGGTAGCTTCTGCTCCATCTTTTGGTTAAAGAAAAGGGGTTTGATGCCGGGCTTGTCCTTCAGCAATGAGCTCATCAGCCGAGACGAAGGCCTGCATTGCGATTTTGCCTGTCTATTGTATTCAATGCTGCAAAATCCACTACCAAAAGAAGAAGTCAAAACCATTATCTGTGATGCAGTCGAATTCGAAAAGGAATTTGTCTCGGATGCATTGCCGGTATCTCTGATCGGTATGAATGCCGAATTGATGTCGCAGTACATCGAGTTTGTTGCAGATAGACTCTTGGTTGCGCTGGGTTGCCCAGAAGCCTTTGGGGCGCAAAATCCTTTCCCTTGGATGGAAATGATCAGCATGCAAGGCAAAACAAATTTCTTTGAAAAGAGAGTCGGTGACTACAAAAAGTCTGGCGTGATGTCCAATAAGGAAGACCAGACATTTTCGTTTACCGACGATTTCTAAAGCGAAAGAACCACTATTGCTGAGTTCATCCAGCAAAATGCCATTCTGCGAAAAAAATTCTCCAAATTATTCGGGATGTGAGCGGCATTTTGTTTAAGTTAAAAAGCAATACTAATCTATACTGCGGATTCTCGCGAAGGTAATAGCTCGGCCTTTACATACCCCTGAGTCTGCATCGTCAGCTTGACGTTTTTAGGAGCTTAGATCTGTTTTTTGAGATTTCTCAAAGAATAGCAATGGACGAAGTCTGTTATGGAAAGAAACCAATTTTTATACCCCTAAACCTTTAGAAGAGCATGTATGTAGTAAAAAGAAGCGGCAAAAGAGAAGCGGTAAGCTTTGACAAAATCACCGCAAGAATCAATAAACTCTGTTACGGGCTAAATGAAAAATATGTCAACTCCACCTTTGTTGCACAGAAAGTAATTGAAGGGCTTTATGACGGAGTAGAAACCACCAAGCTGGATGATCTCGCTGCCGAAACGGCCGCATCCATGACAACGGTGCATCCGCAGTTTGCTATTCTCGCCGCACGTATCGCGGTCTCCAATTTGCACAAAAGCACAGAAAAGTCCTTCTCCAAAACCATGCAAATTCTGCATGAATATATCGATCCCGAAACCGGTGAACATGCTCCACTGATCTCGGACGCAACCTATGAAACCATCATGCAACATAAAGACAGACTAGACTCTGTCATTATCAATGACCGCGATTTCCAATTCGATTACTTTGGCTTCAAAACCCTCGAAAGATCTTACCTCCTACGCACAGATGGGAAAGTGACCGAGCGTCCTCAGCATATGTTCCTAAGAGTGTCTGTAGGCATTCACGGAGATGACATCGAAAAGTGTATCGAGACCTACAATCTAATGAGCGGCAAATGGTTTATCCACGCTACTCCTACACTGTTCAACTCAGGCACACCCAAGCCACAGCTAAGCAGCTGCTTCCTGCTATCCATGCAGGATGACTCACTTCACGGCATCTACGATACCTTGAAGCAATGCGCATTAATCTCCAAGAATGCCGGCGGAGTAGGACTGAGCATTCACAATGTAAGAGCACAAGGAAGCTATATCAAAGGCACCAACGGTACCTCCAATGGCATCGTGCCCATGCTCAAAGTCTTTAACGACACCGCCCGTTACGTAGATCAGGGCGGAGGAAAGAGAAAAGGAGCGTTCGCCGTGTACCTCGAACCATGGCATCCGGATATCTTCGACTTCCTCGATCTAAAGAAAAACCACGGAAAAGAAGAGCAAAGAGCTCGCGACCTATTCTACGCACTATGGGTTCCAGACCTGTTTATGAAGCGTGTAAAAGCCAATGAAAAATGGTCGCTGTTCTGCCCGAATGAAGCCCCCGGTCTCTACGATACCTATGGCGACGAATTCGAAGCCCTTTACCACAAATACGAGGAAGAAGGCAAAGCCCGCAAAGTCGTCGACGCACAAAAACTTTGGTTCCATATCCTGGACGCTCAGACCGAAACAGGTACGCCTTACATGCTCTACAAAGACCACGTAAATCGCAAGTCCAATCAAAAGAATCTGGGAGTGATTCGAAGCAGTAACCTCTGCACAGAGATCATGGAGTACACCGCCAAAGATGAAGTGGCTGTCTGCAACCTCGCCTCGCTTTCCCTCCCGCGATTCGTGATCGATGGCAAATTTGACTTCGACAAATTATTCGAAATAACACAGATTGTAACAACGAACCTAAATAAAGTTATCGACATCAATTATTACCCTGTTGAGGAGGCCAAAAACTCCAATATGCGCCACCGACCCATAGGATTGGGCGTACAGGGATTGGCAGATGTCTTCCTGATGCTCCGCATGCCATTCGAAAGCGATGAAGCTCGGCGGCTCAATCGCGATATCTTCGAAACCATCTACTTCGGCGCTATGACCGCCTCCAACAAGCTGGCCAAAGAACAAGGTCCATACCAGACCATCAAAGGATCGCCGATCAGCAAAGGTCAGTTCCAGTTTGATCTCTGGGATGTACAACCGAGTGACCGGTGGGACTGGGAAGCACTGCGAGCAAATGTGATCGAACATGGCGTGCGCAACAGCCTCCTGATCGCCCCGATGCCGACCGCTTCTACCTCGCAGATTCTCGGCAACAATGAGTGCTTCGAACCTTACACCTCCAACATCTACAGCCGTAGAGTACTTTCCGGCGAGTTTGTTGTTGTCAACAAGCACCTGCTTAGAGACCTTATCAAATTAGGGATCTGGAACGAAGAGATGAAACATGCCATCATCGCCAATAATGGCTCAGTACAGCATATCGACGGCATCCCTCAAGAGCTGAAGGAACTATACAAGACCGCTTACGAGATCAAGCAAAAGGCCATCATCGATATGTCCGCAGATCGAGGCGCATTCATTTGCCAGAGCCAAAGTCTCAATATCTTCGTCGAAGATCCAAACTACAAGAAGTTGACCTCCATCCATTTCTACGGATGGGAGCGTGGCCTCAAAACCGGTATGTACTACCTGCGTTCCAAAGCAGCTGTCGATCCGATCAAATTTACCATCGACAAAGCGACGCTGGAGAAGACAAGTCAACGTAGTTTCTATCGCCAAAATGAGGAAACCGATCAGGTCTCCGAAGCAAGCGCAGCACTAGAGCCTGTAGCAGTCGAAGCCCGCATTCAAAATGGATCCAATGGCCCGCTACATCATGGCAACGGGACTCCGGTTTACAGTTCCGCTAAAGAAGAGCTGGAGGCAGTAAAGAAAATATGCTCACTGGATGATCCGGATTGCGAATCATGCAGCGGCTAAAGAGTCTTTTGGAAATTATTTGATTTCTCTCTCAAGGGGATGCCTCATCAGAGGCATCCCTTCTTTTAT
>JAHDDV010000126.1:8403-14005 GCA_020629205.1 Chitinophagales bacterium
GTGGCACACGCTTTAGCTCTGTGGCAGCACTATTTCCTCGTCGATCAGGGCTATTTTTCGCCGTCTGGTCGGCGTGGCTAGTGCCCGGGGCACTAGACGCTGTAGCTACCTATCCGAGTCAATAGATTACAGCCATAACGGCAGCTCATTGACAAAGCGGTGGATCGAGGCAAACAGACACAGACAAGAGACAAACAAGCCACGCCAAATCCCTACATTTGAGAAACACAAAGCCGGAATGCCAGCCCTTTCAAGATTTACCATTTTCATCCTGTTCCTTTCAATACTGCTCGGCTGTACTAAAGAAGCACCAACTTTTCCCAATCCAGAAGCCAGTTTGTTGGCAGATACCATTGATTGTGTAGGTAGTATTCCCACTTTTCCATTTAGTGTAGAGGAAGTGAAGCAGGAATTTGCCAGAAAGATGGAGCTCACTAACTATGAGAAATGCCTCTATGAGCTGGCAGACATGGATACCTTCAGACGAAGCAAGGTGAGTCTGGAAGTAGACAAGGGGGCTTACACCCTGAGCGTACTCTACGATCGAGCACTACTAAAGCGTTACCCGGTAGTCTTCGGAGGTAATCCACGACTAGACAAGCTGCAACAAGGCGACGGTCGTACACCGGAGGGCAAATTCCACATACAAGCCAAGTACAAGCACAATACATGGGACAAGTTTATGTGGCTGAGCTATCCGACAGCAGAATCCTATCGCAAGCATGCTGCTGCGAAGAAAAAGAAGCTCATCGCCGAATTTGTGGAAATCGGTGGGGAAATAGGCATCCATGGCGTTCCGGAGGAGAAAGATGCATGGATTGACATTCGAAAAAACTGGACGGCAGGATGCATCAGCCTAAAAAACTCCGATGTACGCGAAGTCTATCGGATGATCGAGGTCGGAACCCCGATTCTGGTGCGAAAATGAGCAGATAATCAATATCTTTGCAGCTCATTTTTACAGCAGCTCCGCTGCCATCAATATTAACCGCTCTTCACCCAAGTATGGACAAGATTCATCAGAAAATAGCCTCGCTGATCTTTATCGCTGAACAAGCCATTGGCCTTACAGAAATTGTCGACTGCCTCAGCAAATACGAGGAAAAGGAAGTCACCGAGGAGGAGGTACTGGATGCCATCGAGGCACTCAAAGCCCAGTACGCTGGTCCTGACTATGGATTCGAGCTCTTCGAAATGAGCGGTGGATACCTGTTTATGAGCAAGCCGGAGTACCACAGGCTGCTCTCCATATATATCAATACCAAGCAAAAGCGTAAGCTATCTCGAGCAGCTATGGAAACCTTGGCCATTATAGCTTACTCCCAGCCAATCAGTAAGTCCATGATGGAGCAAATTCGTGGTGTGAACTGCGATTATAGTGTACAGAAGCTGCTGGAGCGTGAATTGATCGAGATCAAAGGTCGAAGCGATGGACCAGGAAAGCCACTGCTGTATGGAGTTGGCGATGTGTTTCTAGACTACTTTGGCATCAAGTCCACCGATGATTTGCCAAAACTCAAAGACATTGCTCCACCAGTCAACGAAATCGGAGATCCTTCTGATGAAGAAGAACTACTCAGTTCAACTGGACTTATTGCTGAACAAAATACGCCAGAAGGCGAGGTAACAGTAGAGCTTGATGGACAGGAAGTAACCGTTGACTTGGGCAAAGCCAATGCTGACAGCAATAGCGAAGAAGCACCTTCTGCAGAGGAATCAGATAAGTCTGCCGAAGAGACTAAGGCCGAGGCCACAGCTCTGGAGCAACAGCGGCAGGAAGAAGAGGAGCAGGAAAATGACATAGAAGCTGAATCAGATGAAGAAGCTGAACATGCAGCGCAAGAGGAACATGAAGCAAAACTAGCTGCCGCTCAGGAGGCTCAATTGGCTGCAGAAAATGCAGAGCTTGCGCAGGAACTAGATGATCCTGAAGATCACGGGCCGGAGTCAATCGAAATGGAGGAACAGGAAGAAGCCGAATCCGAAGACTCAGATGAGCCCGAAGAACGTGGCGAAGAAGATACAATGGAGTCTGAAGAAGCACGATCAGAAGAGTCAGATGACTCCGATGACAATGACAGGGAGGAAGATGAGCAGGATGATCAAGATGTCGAAGTGCAGCCCTCACAATTGGATGATGATGCTTCGGATGAGGATCAAGAACCTGATGAAGAGGACGAACTAGCGGATTGGGAGGAGGATGAACCAGAGGCCTAGGCGGAGTTCCACACGTGCATAAGTTATTCAGCAACCTTTTGTGTCCTTATGTGGTTCAAAGAAACAAAGCAATAAACTCAGATCGCCATGAATCCAAAAGAAGAAGAAACCAGTCGCCTGAACCGCTACCTCGCTCACTGTGGAGTTGCTTCTCGTCGCAAGGCAGATGAGCTCATAAAGAAAGGCATGGTCACGGTGGATGGTGAGGTGATTCGTGAAATGGGCTATCGCGTGAAGAAGGGACAAAAGGTTCGCTTCAAAGGCAAGCTGCTCAAGAAAGTCAAGCATGTCTACGTATTGCTCAACAAGCCCAAGGACACGATTACAACAACAGAGGATACCCACGACCGCAAAACGGTGATGGATATCGTCAAAAATGCCACAAGAGAACGCATTTATCCTGTCGGAAGGCTAGACCGTAATACTACTGGCATCCTACTACTCACCAATGATGGTGAACTATCGCAGCAGCTTATGCATCCCAGCTATGAAGTGCGCAAAGTCTACCATGTACTTCTAGACAAGCCCTTAACACTAAAGCACTTCCAGCAAATTAAAGCAGGCATTACATTGGAAGACGGCCCCGTGCCCGTCGATGACCTGGCATACCCAAATAGCCGAGACAAATCGGCTGTTGGAATAGAGTTACACGTAGGCAGAAATCGCATCGTAAGAAGAACCTTCGAAAGTCTGGGATACACAGTAAGGAAGCTGGACCGGGTACTCTATGCAGGCCTAACAAAGAGAGACCTGCCAAGAGGTCGTTGGCGGCACCTGACCCATAGAGAGGTGGTAAACCTAAAGCACTTCAATAAGAATTCAGGTAAATCGGAAGAGGATCGTGAAAAGCAGCCCGACAAGCAATAGAGCTAAGCGCGCTATTGGTCGCCATTTACTTCTTCGTACTCAATATACTCATCGTCATCTGAGCCAAAGCTAGCTTTGTCCTCCGGTTTGAGGCTCTTGATTTGAATCTCTCCTTCTTGAGTATTTCCGGGTTGTCTGCCTCCGTGTTGAGTGCCATATGCTCCCCCATTGGCGCGTTGACGCTGTACATCCTCCATCATTTGCTGCTGCATCTTTATAAATGGCGCAAACATCAATCGCAGAGCGATCTTGGCCACATAATAGAGCACCATGATTACAAGTAGGACTTTCAGCAATACGGACATAGTAAGGTGTTTGCATACAATACTACAAACAACAAACACAAATGGTTTGCTGTCTAGCGAAGTACATAACGCAGTGACAAGGCCCCGTAACTGAGGTATTTTATTCGTCCATCCCGTAGCGCTATGCTCGGCTTTATATCAACGCTGAAGTTAAGAGGAAAATCCGGAAAGGTAAAGTCTACACCCACGATTCCATCCACTCCAAACTCGGCAACCGTCTTGGCATTTACATCCAGATTATTGTAAAATGTACCACCGTGAGCACCAGCTCCAAAATAAAAAAGCAGCAGATCATTGAAGATCGGGATGTGTTTTTCCAACAAAGCTGTGGCTGTAATACCACTTCGGATACCCACAATTCCCTCAAAGGCCAGATCATTGGACATCATATGCTTATAGGTCAATCCAGTAGGAAAGCCCCCACGCAGTCCCACAGCATCTTCATAAATCTGAGCTTGCAGGCCATAAAAATTAAACAAGAGGGCAAAAAGGAGTGCAGTGCAAAATTTCATATATTCCAGCTTTGGGAGCAATTAGACAAACAATGGGCCATAAAGGCTCACTAGTTCTTACTTATTTCCCTAATTTCCAAGTCCCTTGGAAATAGAGCAACGATTTTGGTCAAAATTAATCAATTCTGTAATATAGTTTTAATGTATTGATCAATTTGCTCATTTTCTTTCAATTGTAAATTGCAATAAATCGAATCGGATTTCATGTATACAATTCACGCCTTTAAAAAAAGACATTTCCACTACAATTTTAGTATTGGAAGCCTATTGATACTGCTCATAGCGGCCCTATCTCTAGGCTCATGCAGCACATCATCGGCGGCAATGAAGGTCTTACGGCCAGCCGCTTTCACGGTACCAGAAAATATCAAGACCATCGGATTGGTCAATCGATCCATCCCGCGCAAAAACTTCGGCAATATGCTCGAAGGTATGGTAACAGGTGAAGGACTTTTCATGGACCGTCATGCCGCCCGCAACTCTATAAATGGAGTCATTCATCAGCTAAATGACTCTCCGAGATTCAAAGCTATAGCTACTAACGTCGAATTGAAGGGCGATGGTATTGGCCGCAACTTTGGCAATCCGCTGCCCATATCAGAGGTCAAGTCGATTTGCATGACTCATCAGGTAGATGCCTTGCTCGTGCTCGAAGCCTTTGACTCGGATCGACAGGAGCTGGTAGAGCTGGAAAATGCAGGAGATGGACAGCAATTCGTGGCTCGACAAATCACCGATGTGCAAATCGGTTGGCGTCTTTATGATCCCAAAGAGGCGCTCTTGATTGACGAATTCATGACCTACAATCGCCACGAATGGAGCGATGCCGCCGAATCCAATGATCTTGCTGAAAAGCTCTTCCCTGCTGGCGGTGGAGAGCTCAATCAGGCTTGCTACGATGCAGGAAGGGCCTATGCCGCACGTATTTCGCCTACCTATACATACGTTCGTCGCAACTACTATCGCAAAGCAAAAGGCAATAAGAGCATGAAGGCAGCAGCTAAACTCGCGCAAAAAGGCAGATGGGACAAGGCAGCGGAAATCTGGTCGGCACTGTCTAAAAATTCTGAGCCCAAAATCGCAGGCAAGGCCGCCTACAATATGGCCGTGGTCAATGAAATAAATGGCGATATCCCGGTTGCCTACGATTGGGCAAAAGTGGCTTACAGCGATCACGGCCTTAGTGGGGCAAAGCCCTATCTACTCGAACTAAAAGATAGATTGCAACAACAACAAATGCTTCGGGAACAAATGAAGAACTAGCGGAAACAATTTCTTTTTTTGGAGCTCAGCAGATTCACTCGTGGTGTCTTCCTACCTGTGCTCCGCTAATACTCGGCACCCAGCTAGCTGTTCATGCCGGAGCCAGTCTGTCTCTCCGCTTTGCTCCGAGCCAGCCCGACTCTGGCATTCACCACGCTATCTGAGCACCTCGTTCCGCTGCGCCCAGGGCTAGCTATCACCGCTCAGACTCGTAGCAACAGAAATACTAGAAACCAGATACTAAACACCAGACACTAGAAACTAAACACCAGTCACAGACACTAAACACTAGAAACTAAACACCAGACACCAGACACAAACAACTCAAACCACCAACCAAATTCCCAAACACAATCAAACACCCATCACCAAGCCCATGAAAAACCTTACCAACAAAATAGCAGTCATCACCGGAGCCGGCTCAGGCATCGGCCGCCA
>JAHDDV010000548.1 GCA_020629205.1 Chitinophagales bacterium
GCCTGCTTTACCAATCATCTTGCCCGT
Source organism: Chitinophagales bacterium (assembly GCA_020629205.1). Classification (GTDB taxonomy): domain Bacteria; phylum Bacteroidota; class Bacteroidia; order Chitinophagales; family UBA2359; genus JAHDDV01. The sequence continues at coordinate 28 of JAHDDV010000548.1, forward strand.
CCTCTGAGTCGCTCAGTGGGGCAAGTTCTATGATCGCCCCATCTAATTCAGGGCTGATGGGAATCTGGCAAGTCAGGCGGCTATTGTCTTCAACTCCCTCGGTATCATCCAGCATGGCTTGCTCGTCTTCGTTGCGCTCCAGAGAGATTAGATCTTTGCTGTGCACAAACACATGACAGGAGGCACACATGGCCATACCACCACAGGTACCTTCAACCGGCAGTTCATTGATTTTCAATCCCTCCATGAGGTTGAGCCCCATATCTGTCGGTATCTCAATGTCTTGCTTGTTGCCATCACGGCCGATTACACTAATTTTAATACAGTCGTTCATTCGCTATTCAAATCCTTTAACTCCATTAACGGTAGTGTACTTCAGTACGTTTCGTTTGTCAGGATAGATTTTTTTGAAGGCATGTTGCACCATAATGGTGGCTTCGTGAAATCCGCAAAGAATCAGCTTGAGTTTACCAGGGTAGGTGTTGACATCGCCGACAGCGAAGACCCCTGGTATATTGGTAGAGTAGTCTAGTGCATTGTTGACCACAATGGCATTCTTTTCCAGTTCCAGTCCCCAATTGGCAATCGGTCCCAGCTTGGGGGTAAGGCCAAAGAGGGGAAACCAGTGCTTGGTATCAATTTGCAGATCCTCTGCTTCTTTTTGTTTGATCGTGACTCCATCCAGGCTTCCATTTCCGGATAGCTGATATACTTCTGAGTGCAGGATCATCTTGAGTTTGCCTGCTTCGGCGAGGTCAAATGCCTTTTGCACAGAATCAGGGTGAGCCCGGAAGCTCTGTGATCGATGGATCAAGGTGACATCCGAGGCAAAGTCTTCTGCCATGAAGATTGCCCAATCCAATGCGCTGTCTCCACCACCGCTGATGACCACTTTTTCACCACGATAGGGCTCTGGATCTTTGATGAAGTAACGGATGCCTTTTTCTTCAAAATCCCGCAGATTATCTATGCTGGGACGTCTCGGTACAAAGACCCCAAGTCCACCGGCAATGGCTACGATTGGTGCCTTGTGCTGGGTGCCTTGTTTGGTGGTAACGATAAATTGATCGTCATCCGTTTTTTCGAGACTCACTGCTGGTTCTCCAAGCGTAAATCCTGGCTTGAATGGTTCGATCTGCTTCATGAGATTATCTACGAGTTCGCCAGCCAGAATCTCAGGGTATCCTGGAATATCGTAGATGGGTTTTTTCGGATAGATTTCGGCGCATTGCCCTCCGGGAATGGGGAGGGCATCAATCAAATGGCAGCGAAGTTTTAGCAGGCCAGCTTCAAAGACGGTAAACAAACCCACAGGTCCGGCTCCGATGATAATAATGTCAGTGGTAATCATAAGTAAGTGTTCATGACTATAACACTAATGCAGGAAAATTGCTCAATGCACAGTCATTTTAGCGTGCAAAGATCGCCCTTTTCAGGCGGCTGACAAAGGAAAAGCGGCCTCAATGCAGCTTTATCGCTTGAAATGGGACAGAATTTCGGCTTTGCCGGCCTTGTTAAAGTAAGGGTAGATGGCATGGAAGAAGACTTCGCGATGTTGCGCCTGTTCTCGCTTGCTAATTTTTTTTGCGCCCACATTCACCTGAGAAAGATAGAAATCTGAGATCATGTGGAGCTGTTTGTAGACATAGTCATATTCTCCTTCGAATTCCTCTTTGCGCACCGAGCCTGCCTCGATCAGTCTATCCAGAATTTTGTTGAAGATGCTTTGTCGGACCTTGACGAAGTCCTTATACTGAGCAGAAATTTTTTCATAATTACGCGTCAGATAGCTAAGGTCCATAAAGATGAAACGGTACTTGTACACAATGACAAACCAATCTTCGATAAAGTCTAGAAAACGTTCCAAAGTGATTTCTTCCCCTAGAAATCTTCGAGCCTCCTCCGAGATTTCAAGGGTAAAGTCGTCATAGAGGGCCATAACAATATGGCTCTTGTGCTTGAAGTGATAGGTGAGGTTACCTGGACTAATACCTATATCCTCCGTTATACGGCGTTGACTTACAGCAGATAAGCCCTGTTCATTATAAAGCCTCAACGCACTGTCGAGTATTTTTCTCTTTGTTCTGTTCAAAATTTGTTTTTTAGTACAGTTGTACTATTGGTGAAGTTCTAGTACATTTGTACTAGTGGTTTCTAGTTTCTAGGTCTTCCTAGGCACTAAACACT
>JAHDDV010000549.1 GCA_020629205.1 Chitinophagales bacterium
AGGGACAAGGCTACCGCAAATCAACACCAATACTGGAAATTGTGCCAAATGCAGTAAATTTAAGGCATGAAGGTGAAAACCCTAACACTTGAGAATTACAGAGGCTTTGTTGGCAAGCATGAGATCGAGTTTCCAGATAGCAATATTGTGGCCATTATTGGTGTGAATGGGGCTGGGAAGACCACTGTTTTGGATGCCTTGGCTCTTGCTCTGATGCACGCTGCTAATAGACTTTTTGGAAATCCGTACAAGGATCAAGATATCTTGAAAGTTGTCAATAGTGATATTCTTAATGGGGTAAAAACACTAGGAATCTCCTGTCAGGTCCAATTTACATTACCTATTCAGCTTGCACTTGATATAGAGCTTAAAAGAGCAATGAATGGTAAAACCAAGGCTGTGTTCGAACACAAGTACCGTCACCCATCATATGATGAGGATGTCTTACCAAATCATCTACCAATACTGATCTATTATGGAACAGGAAGACGAACGGTAAGTCGGAACTCAGACCCACATTTATTCAAGACCAATCAGAAGTTTGCGAGAACTAAAGCATACAAAGATTCTCTCAACTCCAGCATTGATTTTGATCAGATCACGTCTTGGTATGTGCAACAAGTAAACATAGAGAACTCCGAAAAGGTTGCAAGATCTGACCTCAACTACGAAATCAAATCGATCAGCACTGCCACAAGAGCATTCAATTGTTTTCTCCGCAATCTCTTAGACTCCCAGCTAAGCACTGCCAGAATTGAAGTCAGCCAATTTCACAAGAATCAGGTCTTAAAATTTATAAAACCCACCGGAGATCTTGAATTTGAACAGCTCTCAGCCGGAGAAAAGATTGTGGTAGGCATGGTCCTCGACATTATCTATCGAATGATTCTGGCTAATCCCGATATTGAAGATACCCTGCAGACTCCGGGCATTGTTCTCATCGACGAAGTCGAACTCCACCTACATCCTAAATGGCAATCCTCTATACTTCAAGCACTTTCCGCAACATTCCCCAATGTTCAATTCATAGTCACTACTCATTCACCAACGGTGCTAAATCACCTAAATAGCGAGCAACTTCTAGTCCTAAACGACTTTACAATTTCCGCGGGCAAGTACCTCCCAAACACCTACGGGATGGACACCAACACTGTAATTGAAACTGTACTGGGAGCTTCAAGTCGTCCATATGAAGTGACACAATTGATAGCTGACATTGAATCTACTCTGGATAAGGAAGAGGACAACTCCCGAATTGAAAAAGCCAAAGTACTGATAGCAAAGCTAAAGACAATCATAGATCACAATGATACGGAGCTATTGCAAATAGAGAACCTGATTACGCTGGAAGAAGATGAGGCTGATTACGAAGGATAAGGAGCCAGGCAAATTGGCTTTACATCGCAACAGCGGTCAAGGATATGGTGAATTCTCTCTTACCAAGGGAAAAAGGGAGGTGAAAGAACAGCTCTTGAATGAGCAACATCACTCGTGCGCCTATTGCACTGCCAAGATCAGCTTCGAGAAAATGAAGGTCGAGCATTGGTACCCGCAAGAGGAATCGGGAAAGCCCGGCAATACTAATCGAGATCTGGACTACAGCAACCTTCTAGCTGTGTGTCAAGGCTGTACAGTCTCCGGAATCGAGCATTGCGACACCAGCAAAAAGAATAGGCTGATTGACATAAGCCCTTTGAGGTCTGAGCATATAGATGCTATTAGCTACGCGAGTTTCTCAGGAAAGATTTCTTCGCGAAACGAAAAACATCAAGAAGAATTAGACAGCGTGCTCAAGCTCAATATTGATCTTCTGGCCGCAAAAAGGAAGAGCCTGTTGAACCATTTCAAGTTGGGTCTTCATCGAAAGTATAAGGGACGTAGGGCAAATTATCCATTGGAACTACGTAAGCAGAAAGCCAAGAATGCTCCCTTTGGAATGATCATTATTCGGTATCTAGAGGGAAAGATTCGGTAGATTCAATCGCAGTACGAATCCCCATTCAGAGTGCTCATCCCACCCGCGTGAGGGATAGAAGTGGTACGAGCCGCCGGGCACAGCGACTGAGGCATGTGCTATGGGGGCTCCGACGAAGGAGGAGACCACAGAGCGCATAAGCCGAAGCGCTGTGCACAAGGGGAGTGAGAACGGATAGCCCGACCCGGAGCTGGCTGCCGCTCCCCAAGCCCTAGCGTCAACTTATAAGTTGACACTAG